>JAODBH010000085.1 GCA_025463865.1 Actinomycetes bacterium
CGGTCGACCTGGATGGACGGCTCGGCGGCAAACCAGCCGTCGGGGATCTGCCCCGCGAACCAGCCCCGCAGCCGGGCGGAGAGCGTGTCGGTGGTGATGGAGTCGTCGCCGGCCATGGGTTCCTGCCTCTCGTCGATGTGCATTACATAATTACACACTGACGAGTAGACCGGAAACCGCCGGCTGGTCAGCCGTCGGCCGGGTCCAGGGCCTCCCGGATCCGGGCGGCCACCGCCTCTGCCTCGGCCTCGTCGGCGTACCGGGTCCGGGGCCAGAAGAAGCCGCGCAGGCCGTCCTTCCGGCGCCGGGGCACCACGTGCACGTGGAGGTGCGGGACGCTCTGACTGACGACGTTGTTCAAGGCCACGAAGCTGCCATCGGCGTCGAGACCGGCCACGACCGCAGCGGCCACGCGCCGGACCGTGGCGAAGACCGGCTCGACGCGCTCGGGCGCGAGCTCGGGAAGGGTGACGACGTGCTCGCGCGGCACCACGAGCGTGTGTCCGGGGAAGAGCGGCCGCGCGTCCAGGAACGCAAGGACGTCACCCTGATCGATCACGAAGTGGGCCGGCACCTCGCCCGCGATGATCCGGCAGAACACGCATGTGGGGTCGGCCACGCGGGTTCGCTACTCGGGCGACGTGTACGGACGCTGGCGCGGCTTGCCGGCCTCGCGCTTCGGCACCATCACCTTGCGCTTGAAGTAGCAGACCTCTTCGCCCCGCTGGTTGAACCCGAAGGTCTCCACGCCCACGACCCCGCGGTCGGGCTTGCTCGAGGATTCCTTGCGGTCGAGCACCCGCGTCTCGGCGTAGATCGTGTCGCCGTGGAACGTGGGCCGCTTGTGTTGCAGCGTCTCGACCTCGAGGTTCGCGATCGCGAGCCCACTGACGTCGGGGACGCTCATCCCCAGCACGAGTGAGTACACGAGGTTGCCGACCACGACGTTGCGCCCGAACTGGGTCTGGGTCTCGGCGTACCAAGCGTCGGTGTGCAGGGGGTGGTGGTTCATCGTGATCATGCAGAACAGATGGTCGTCGGCCTCGGTGATGGTCTTGCCGGGCCAGTGCTTGTAGACGTCGCCGACCTCGAAGTCCTCGAAGTACCGCCCGAATGGCCGCTCGTACACCGTCATGGCGCTGAGCCTAGGGCGTCGTCCACGGCGGTCACTTGCTGCCGGCGCCCGCGCCGGTGTCGAGCCCAGGGATCTCGGCCAGCTCGCTGCGGCCCCGGACACCGAGCTTCTCGTACGCGTGCTGGAGGTGGTTCTCCACGGTGCGGGCCGACACGAAGAGCGCGTCGGCGATCTCCCGGCTGGAGAGTCCGCGCGCCGCCAGGCTCGCGACCTCGCGCTCGCGGCGCGTCAGCGGCGTGGCCTCCGCCCCGGTGACGAGTGGTGCCGTGCGCGCGCCTTCGCACTGCTCGGCAAGCAGCCGGGAACGCTGGGCCGACGCCGACACCTTGCGCGACAGTCCGGCCCGCTGGTGCTGGGCGGACGCAGACGCCGCGGCCTCGGCGGCGAACAGCAGCGCGCCCGCGGCCTCGAACATCTCGGACGCGACGTCGAGCTGGTCACCGTCGCACCGGGTCAGACCCTCGACGTGTGCGACCCGGGCCGGCGCGAACGCGCCGTCGAGGTCGCTGCTCAGCTCGAGCAGACCGGCCGCGCCATCCAGGTCACCGAGACGCGCGAGGTCGTGCATCGTCGCCGAGGCCAACGAGTGCATCCCCCGGTCGAGGGCGAACCCGGTTGCATCGCGCAGGATCGTCAGCGCGCGTCCGACCTCGCCGCGTTGCGCGGCCGCCCACGCGCGCCCGCGCTCGATCTCCGAGTCCATCATCCGCACCGTGGTCGGCGCGGCGGCGTCGAGATCGGCGAGCGCGTCGTGCGCGGCCACGTGGTCGCCCGCCAGCGCGAGTGCGTGGGCCATGCCGCCGTAGCCCCACCGGGCCGACGGGTGGTCGAGCTCGTCCCACACCACCGCCGCCTCCCGGAACCAACGGGCCGCGCTCACGACCTTGCCCTGGTTCAGCGCCGTGCTGCCGAGCATGCAGGCGAACCACGCCTGCCCGTCGTGCGAGTGACGGGCGACCGCGCCGTCGTACCCGGCCTGCGCCGTGCCCTCGGCCTCCGCGAGCCGTCCCGCCTGCACGAGCGCGAGCGCCCGCGCCACGAGATAGATCCCAGCGCCCGCCATCTGGACCTGATCGCCCAACCGGATGCGGACCTCGAACGCGTGGTCGGCGACGAGAATGGCCTCGTCGGTACGCCCCGCGATCGCGAGAGCCACCGCGGCCTGCAGTCCTCCTTGCGCGTAGGCGCGGTCGTCGTCAGCGCCGTCCCGCACGAACGGCTCGACGATGGTGAAGACGCGCCGGAGGTCGCCGGAGAAGAGGGCGAAGGTGGCCCGCTGCGCCGCGAGCTCGTTGCGGAGCTGCGGATCCGTGACCTGGGCCTCGGCTTCCAGGACGACCCGCTCGGCTTCCTGGCCGCGGGCGAGGCCGCGGAAGAGATTGTCGCCGCGTGCGAGCGCGACCAATGTGCGCTGCTGATCGGTGACGGTCGCCGCGTCGGTGCCGGACCCGGCCGCGGCGAGGACCAGCTCGGCCTCCTCGTGCTCGCCGAGGTGGTCGAGGGTCTCACCCAGGAGGTGCGCGGCGTCGATCCCCGCGCCCTGCTCCCACGCGACGCGCGCCAGCCGCCCGACGAGCTCGAAGTCTTCCCGCAGCCTCGCTTCCAGGGCGGCTTCGACGAGGAGCTCAGGCCGGCTGACGTTTCCACACTCGAGCCGCCACACCGCGGCGCGCAGCGAGTCGGTGCGGTCGGCTTCCGGTCGGCGCTCGATTGCGTCGGTGAGCTGCTCGAGCAGCCGCTGCCGCCGACGCTCCGGCAGCCGGGCCCGGATCGCCTCGCCGTAGACCGGGTGCGCGAGCCGCACCGTGTACCGGCCGCTCTCGGCCTGCACGTCGATCAGGCCCCGCCGCTCGAGCTGTTCGACGCGCGCGGGAGCCGTCAGCGACTCCAGCAGATCGACGGCCACCGGTTCGCCCACGGCCACGAGCTCCAGCGCGGCGAGGTCGTCGTCCTCGAGGCCCACGAACCGGTGCTCGACGAGCTCGACGAGTCGGGGCGACGCGGGGAGGTCCCGCGACCGGAGCCGCCAGATGCCGCCGGCGTCGTGGATCCCGCCGGACTCGATCGCCGACTCCACCACCTCGCGCAGGAACAGCGCGTTGCCCCCGCTGATCTGGGCGAGGATGCTCGCGGTCCCACCGTCGACCGGGCCACCCAGCATTGCGGCCACGAGGTCGCCGACGGTCCGTCCGTCGAACGCGTGGACGTCGAGCCGGGTGAGGAGCTGGTCCTTCCAGAGCGCGAGCACCGGGTCGGGTGCGGGGTCGCCGGTGCGCACGGTGACCACCGCGAAGATCCGGCCTCGGACGACGAGCTGGTGCAGCAGGGCGGCGGATCCCGGGTCGAGCTCCTGGGCGTCGTCGACGCCGAGCACGAGGCGGAGACCGTCGGGGGCGGGCGGCTCGGTGATGGCCTCGGCTGCCCGCCACAGGGCATCGGTCTCACCACCCGGGACCGCCACGCCCGCCGGCAACAGCGGAGCGAACGCGCCGAACGGAATCGTGCCGACACTCCGGTTGGCCTGGACCCGGGCGGTGCGGTGGCCGGCGAGCGCCGCGATCCTCAGGACCTCGTTGGCCAGGCGGGTCTTGCCGACCCCGGCCGGGCCCGCGAAGAGCACGCCGTCCGAACCGGTCCCGGCCATGAGCCCCGAGACGGCCTGCAACTCGGATTGACGGCCGACGAGCGGCCATTCCCTGGGCACAGCGGGGAATTCTCGCGCGCGCTCGGGAGGCTCCGACCCGGCACGCCGGGGAATCGGACGGCCCGCCGGTAGGTTGGGGGCCCTGATGCACTCGATGATGATGAGCTACCGCAACGATCCTGCCGCCGTGAAGGGCAAGAAGCTGAACCGCCGGTTCCTGCGGCGGGTGCTCCAGTTCGCGCGCCCGTACCGCCTCGAGATCGCGCTGTTCATCGTCGTGGTGATCCTCGCCGCGGTGGTCGGCGCCCTGCCGCCCCTGCTCTTCAAGCGCCTTCTGGACCACGGTCTGCCCGTTGGCAACAAGCCCGGCAACATGGGCATCATCACCTGGCTGGCGATCGCCGGCGTGTTCCTCGCGATCGCCACCGCGGTTCTCGGGCTGGCCCAGCGCTATTACTCGGCCAAGGTCGGCGAGGGCCTGATCTACGACCTGCGGGTCGGCCTCTTCGACCACGTGCAGCGGCTCCCCCTGTCCTTCTTCACCCGCACGCAGACCGGCGCGCTGATGTCGCGCATGAACAACGACGTCATCGGAGCCCAGACCGCGGTCACGAGCACGTTGGGCACGGTCCTCTCCAATGTCATCACGTTGGCCGTCACGCTCGGCGTGATGCTGGCGCTGGAGTGGCGGCTCACCATCCTCACGCTCATCGTGCTGCCCGCGTTCGTGATTCCGGCCAAGCGGGTCGGTCGGCGGCTGCAACGGATCACCCGGGAGTCGATGGGGCTCAACGCGTCGATGAACACGACGATCAACGAGCGCTTCAACGTGTCGGGCGCGCTCGTGGTCAAGCTGTTCGGCCGGTACAAGGACGAGCGCGACACCTTCGCCAACCGCGCCGCGCGGGTCCGGGACATCGGCGTCACGTCGGCCATGTACTCGAGGGTGCTGTTCGTGGCGCTCGGGGTCGTGGCTGCGGTCGGGACCGCGGTCGTCTACTACGTGGGCGGCCGACTCGCGATCGACGGGGCGATCTCCGCCGGGACCGTCGGCGCGTTCGTGCTCTACGTCACCCAGATCTATCCGCCACTCACGCAGCTGACGAGCTCACGCGTCGACGTGCTGACCGCGCTCGTCAGCTTCGAGCGGGTGTTCGAGGTGCTCGACTTCCCGGCCAACATCGCCGAGAGCGCGCACGCGGTCGCGCTCACCGAAGCGAAGGGTGCGATCGACTTCGAGCACGTGTGGTTCCGTCATCCGTCGCCACTCGACTCCTCCCTCGCGTCGCTCGAGGACAGCACCACGCTTTCCGACGAGCCGAGTGCGTGGATCCTGCAGGACGTGAGCTTCCACGTGGAGCCGGGTGAGGTCGTCGCGCTCGTCGGCCACTCCGGCGCGGGCAAGACCACCACCGCGATGCTCATCCCCCGGATCCACGACGCGGTCGAGGGCAGTGTCCGCATCGACGGGCACGACGTGAAGGACCTCACGATCGCGTCGCTGCGCGACGCGATCGGCATGGTGAGCCAGGATCCGCACCTGTTCCACGACTCGATCGGCAACAATCTCCGCTACGCGCGTCCCTCGGCCACCAACGACGAGGTCGTCGACGCCTGCAAGCGGGCCCGGATCCACGACCTGATCGAGAGCCTCCCCGACGGCTACGACACGCTCGTCGGCGACCGCGGCTACCGCCTGTCGGGGGGTGAGAAGCAGCGGGTAGCGATCGCCCGGGTACTGCTCAAGGAGCCCGCGATCGTGATCCTCGATGAGGCCACCTCGCACCTCGACTCCGAGTCCGAGCAGGCCATCCAGCTCGCGCTCTCCGAGGCGCTCACCGGGCGGACCGCGGTGGTCATCGCGCACCGTCTCAGCACCATCGTGAACGCAGACCGCATCCTCGTGATCGAGGCCGGCCGGGTCGTCGAGGAAGGCACGCACGGCGAGCTGCTCGCACAGGGTGGCTTGTACTCGGAGCTCTTCCACACGCAGCACGACCTGGGCGCGTCCGGCCCCGCGTTGACCGTGCTTCCCGCCGCAGAAGGCGCGTGAACCAGGTCACACGGGTGGATGGCGCAGATCGGGGCGCACCGGCTCACGCGGGGTGCACGGGTACGATGACGTGCCCCCTCAGGCATCTGCATGGCTGACACCGACGACAAGACTCCTTCCGGAGCGCGTCGCGCCGCAAGGCTGCGACGGCGCAAGCACTGGCGCCTCGGGGCATCGGTGCTAGGAGTGCTGGCCGCCCTCGCCGTCGTCCTGCTGGCCACCGGCGCGATCCCGTTGTCGGCGAACGCGGGGACCGAGAACACGGTTGCGGTGAAGAGGACGGCCACCACCAACGCCACGGCGCCCGGCGCGTCGGGCGCCAAGGCGCAGAGCAAGCAGCGGGCACTCGATCCGGCCAAGCCGCTGCAACTGTGGATCGCGGGTGACTCACTCGCCGGCGCGCTCGGCATCAGCCTCGGGCAGATCACCGCCGACACCGGGGTGGTGTCGCCGACGTTCGACTCCCGCCCGTCGACCGGCCTCGAGAACCCGAGCTTCTACAACTGGCCGCAGCACGCGACCCAGGAGTTGGCCCGCCTCAACCCCGAAGCGGTGGTCTTCATCGTCGGCGCGAACGACGGCGCGATCGTCACCGGCGAGACCAACGACGCGACCCACGTGCCCGCGTGGAAGGTCGAGTACCGCACGAAGGTCGACGCGATGATGGACCTGCTCGTGGGTCCGAGCGGGCGCACGGTCTATTGGGTCGGCGCGCCGATCATGCGCGACACCGTGCTCTCGAAGCAGCTGCTCGAGCTCAACCAGGTGTTCGTCGAAGAGGCCGCGAAACGCAGCGCGCACGTGACGTACATCGACTCGTACCGCCTCTTCTCCGACTCGACCGGCAAGTACGCGAACTCGCTCCCGGACCCGACCGGCACGCTCGTCCGCATGCGCACCGACGACGGCATCCACTTCACGTCGCCGGCCGGTGGCGACCGGATCGCCGACGCCGTCTTCAAGGAGATGGACGCCGACTGGCACATCACCGACCAGGCCGTGGCGAACCAGCCGCAGGTGGTGCACGAGACCAAGGGCAGCCGCAGCACGCCGCCGGGCGCGGGGTCGAGCTTCTACGCCGGCACGAGCACCCGGACGACCGCGGCGCGCGCCGCCACCACCGCGCCTCCGGCCACCCGCGCACCGGTCGACACCACCAGCACGCCGACCACGACGTCTGCACCCAGCGCCAGCACGACGGCACCCTCCGTCGCCGTCCCACCGGTGGTCATCGGCACTCCCTCGACGACCGCGGCCGGGACCGCCACACCCTGAGGCGGCCGGGCCGGGGCCTTCGGGCTACCCGTCGGTAAGCTCGCCGTCATGACCGACGACGACCTCACCGCCGCCGCCCAGACCGTCGACGCGGCGGGCGCCGTGGTCGAGCGGGCCACGGCCCACCTCGCCGCGCTCGCGGAGGTCGACGGGCGCATCAGCGTCAGCCGACTCGACGAGCACCAGGTGCTCGCGTACGACCTCGCGCACGCGGCGAGCGCGGTCGCCGCGGCCCGGGTGATGCTCGACTACGCGACGCTCGGCGACCTCGAGGCCGACATCGCCCGCGCCTTCATCGCCGACGCCGCGGCCGATCTCGGCGCGAAGCTCATCGGGCGCGAAGGCGAGTGGGGCACCGACTCCACAGAGCTCGCGGCGAGCGTGCCGTTCATCTCGGCCTACCGGGACCCGGTGTTCCTGGCCGGTCTGGCCGACCGTCTCGTCGGATTCGGTACCGGACCCGCGCACCTGTCCGACGACTTCGAGCTGGTGCAGGAGACGTTCCACCGCTTCGCCGAGGACAAGATCCGTCCCGTCGCCGAGCACGTCCACCGCGACAACACCGACATCCCCGAGAGCGTGATCGGCGGCCTCGCCGAGATCGGCGGCTTCGGGCTCTCGGTGCCCGAGGAGTTCGGCGGGTTCGCGGCCGGCGGCGAGTCCGACTACATGGGCATGGTCGTCGCGACCGAGGAGCTCAGCTGGGGATCGCTCGGCGTGGGCGGATCGCTCATCACCCGGCCCGAGATCCTCACCCGGGCGCTGGTGAAGGGTGGGACCGAGGAGCAGAAGCAGCGCTGGCTCCCCGACCTCGCGTCGGGCGTGAAGATGGCCGGGGTCATGGTCACCGAGCCGGACTACGGCTCCGACGTCGCGGGCGTGAAGGTCACCGCCAACCCCGTCGAAGGCGGATACGCGATCAACGGCGTGAAGACGTGGTGCACGTTCGCCGGCCGGGCCAACCTCCTCATGCTGCTCGTGCGAACCGATCCCGACCGCAGCGCGGGCCACCGAGGGCTCTCGATGTTCGTGGTCGAGAAGGAGTCGGCGCCCGGCCACTCGTTCGCGTTCGCACAGGACGGCGGCGGCACCATGGAGGGCCGCGCCATCGACACGCTGGGCTACCGCGGCATGCACAGCTACGAGGTCGCGTTCTCCGACTGGTTCGTGCCGGCCGACAACCTCGTCGGACTCGAGGCGGGTCTCGGCCGCGGCTTCTACCTCCAGATGGCCGGCTTCGAGAACGGTCGGCTCCAGACCGCGGCGCGCGCCGTCGGCCTGATGCAGGCCGCGTACGAGGCCGCGCTCACGTACGCGCAGGAGCGCACCGTCTTCGGGCGACCGGAGTTCGACTACCAGCTGACCAAGGTGAAGCTCGCCCGCATGGCCGTGCTCATCCAGGCCGGACGCCAGTTCGCCTACGCCGTCGCACGAATGATGGCCAACGGCGAAGGCGTGCTCGAGGCGTCGATGGTGAAGGCCTACGTGTGCCGCTCCGCGGAGTGGGTGACCCGCGAGGCGATGCAGATCCACGGCGGCATGGGCTACGCCGAGGAGTTCGCGGTCTCCCGCTACTTCGTCGACGCCCGCGTCCTCTCCATCTTCGAAGGCGCCGACGAGACCCTCTGCCTCCGCGTCATCGCCCGCCGCCTGGCCGAACAAGCTCTCGAAGCCACCCCCGCGTAGGTCCGCTCAAGAACCTGACACCCACGCGTCGGCTTCGATCTCGACGAGCCACCGGGGGTCGAGCAACGCGTTGACGACGATCTGGGTGGCCGCGGGGCGGACGTCGCGGAAGACCTCGGCGTGGGCGCGGGCGACGTCGTCCGCGAACGCTATGTCGGTGAGATACATGCGGGTGCGCACCACGTCGGCCGGGGTGGCGTCGAGCTCCGCCAGCGCGGCGGTGATGATCTCCAGGCAACGGACCGCCTGCCCGTAGGCGTCAGGACGACACGACCCGTCGGGCTCCACCGGCGCGGTCCCCGACACCCAGATCTGTTGCCCGACCCGCACCGCGCGGCTGAACCCGATCGTCGCCTCGAACGGCGAACCCGACTGCGCGCGTCGTCGCTCCGTCGTCATCCGCCGAACGGTAGTGAGCCGTGCCGCTACGGGAGCCTGAATTTCAACTCGGGGAACGAGCGGCCGTCGACGAGGTCGGCGAGGAGCTTGCCGATGATCGGGGTGAACTTGAAGCCGTGGCCGGAGCAGGGTGAGGCGACGACGAGCGGGCCGACCCGGTCGACGATGAAGTCGTGCGTCGGGGTCGACGTGTAGAGGCAGGTGGCGCTGGTGACCGGGTCGGGGTCGAGGCCGGGGAACCACTCGGTCACGTAGTCGACGACGCGCATCGCGGCGAGGGGATCGATCACGCCGTCGCGCTCGTCGGGGTGCGCGAACTCCGTGCCGGTGTGGTGCTCGGCGACCTTCACGCCCTCGCCCGGGGTCAGCAGCCCGTAGTGGTTCGGCTCGGAGTGGTGCACGAAGCTGGGCCAGAACTCGAAGGGGTCGCGGGGCGGGAAGTGCAGGATCTGCTCCTGGGTCACCTTCATCGCCGGCAGGTTCACGAGGTCGGCGAGGAGCGACGTCACCCACGCGCCCGCGGCGACCACCACCACCGGGGCCTCGTACATGTCGACCGCGGTGCGGACGCGCAGCCCGAGGCTCGACGGCTCGAAGCCGAGCACCTTCTCGTTGAACCGGAACTCGGCGCCGTCGCGCTCGGCGCACGTCTCCAACGCGTCGAGCGTGGCCCGCGCGTAGATGCGCCCGGCGCCGGGTTGGAAGACGACGGCCTCGTCGAACCGCATGCCCGGCCACCGTTCACGGGCCTCGGCCGGGGCGAGGACGTCGCTGGGAACCCCGCGGGAGTCGAGCGCCGCCACGATCTCGGCGACGTCGGCGGCGGGACCGTGGTCGACGCCACCGGTGGTGGTCAAGAGCTCTACCTGGGCCGTCTCCTCGAGCTCCTCCCACAGCGGGAGCGCGGCCTGGGCGAGGCGCACGTAGACCGGATCGGCGTAGGCGAGGCGGAAGATGCGCGACCCGCCGTGCGAGCTGCCGCGGTCGTGACCGGCCGTGAACTGCTCGAGCACGGTGACCGATCGCCCGCGCCGGGAGAGCTCCCATGCCGCGGCCGAGCCCATCGCGCCGGCACCGATGACGATGACATCACTCCGCTGCACGGAGGGATCGTAGGGCCGTCAGCCCTCGGTACCGCGCGTCATCCCGGCGCGTTCGCCTCGGGTGACGAACTTCACGGCCATCTTGCGGCTCGCCTCGTCGATCATCTCGTCGCCGAACATGACCGCCCCCTTGCGGTCGGTCTCGGTGGCCTGCTTGTAGGCGTCGAGGATCGCGAGGGCCTTGTCGAACTGCTCCTGCGTGGGGGTGAACACCTCGTTGATGACCTTCACCTGGTCGGGGTGCAGCGCCCACTTCCCGTCGTAGCCGAGGATCCGGGTGCGCATCGAGTAGTCGCGCAGCGCGTCGAGCTCACGGATCTTGAGGAACGGGCCGTCGATCACCTGCAGGCCGTAGGCGCGGCCCGCCATCAGGATCTTGCTGAAGACGTAGTGGAAGTGGTCGCCCGGGTACTCCGGGATCTGCACCCCACCGGTGAGCACCGGCATCTCCATCGACGCGGCGAAGTCGGCGGGACCGAAGATGATCGTCTCCAGCCGGGGCGAGGCCGCGCAGATCTCCTCGACGTTGATGAGGCCCATCGTCGTCTCGATCTGGGCCTCGATCCCGACTCGGGAGCGGCCGGTGTTCGCCTCGATCTGGGTGAGCAGCAGGTCGAGTGCGACGACCTCGGACGCGCGCTGCACCTTCGGGAGCATCAACTCGTCGAGACGCTCGCCCGACTGCTCGACGATGTGGATGACGTCCTGGTAGGTCCACTTGGTGTCCCAGGCGTTGATCCGCACGCAGAGGACCGTGTCGCCCCAGTCGTTGTCGTTGATCGCGCTGACGACGTTGGCGCGCGCCGCCTCCTTCTCCAGGGGCGCGACCGAGTCCTCGAGGTCGAGGAACACCATGTCGGCGCCGAGCGACGGCCCCTTGGCGAGCATCTTGGGGCTCGAGCCCGGGATCGACAGGCAGGTGCGACGGGGAAGGTAACGCGAGCGTTCGGACATGGCCGGGAGGCTAATCCCTGGCCCCGATCACGAGCACAGCCGGGCCGTATGCTCGTTCCCGTGTCCGACGACCCCGCGAACCTCGCGCTCACCGAGCTGGCCGACGGCGTGTTCGCGTGGCTCCCACCGAACAGCCGTACCGGCGTCTCGAACGCCGGGATCGTGGTGGAGGACGACGGCATCACCGTGATCGACACCCTGATGGTCCGTTCGCAGTGGGAGCCGTTCGCGGAGGCGGTCAAGGCCTTCGACCGTCCGGTCCGTCGCACGATCCTCACCAACGCGCACATCGACCACGTGGGCGGGACGAAGGCGTTTCCGGCGTCGGGCGTGTACGCGTCGCCGCAGACGAGCGACCTCCTCGACCTCGAGATGCCGATCGAGGCCTACCGGAACTTCATGCCCGAGTTCGCCGACGAGCTCACCGAGCTGGCCGAGCTCGGCACCCGGGCCGCGACCCACATCGTCGACGGCGCGGCGCAGTTCACCGAGCGCATCGAGGTGCTCCCCGCGGCCGGGCACACGTCGGGCGACCTGCTCGTGCTGATCGCCGACGCCGACATCTGCTTCGCCGGCGACCTCTGCTTCTTCGGCGTCACCCCGCTCGCGTTCCAGGGCGATCCCGCGCTGTGGGCCGACGTGCTCGACGCGGTGGCCGAGCTCGCCGACATCCTCGTGCCGGGCCACGGACCCGTCGGCGGGGAGGAGGAGCTGCGCGACCTGCAGCGCTACCTGCGCGCCTGCGTCGCGGCCGACGGCGACGTCGCGGCGATCGGACCGGGCCCGTGGGACAGCTGGGTCGAGCGGGACCGCGACGCGATCAACGTCGAGCGCGCCGCGCTGATGGCCCAAGGCAGGGACGACGTCCCGCCGTCGATGCTCCGGGCGATGGGGTTCGGTTGAGCCGGGATCCGATCGGCAGTGCGCAGTGGGCGTCGCGCTAGGTTCTGCAGCCGTGGCGACCAACCCCGATCCGGATCTCCAGCTCACGACGACGACGGGCAGCACGCGCTCGCTCGACGACTGGACGACGATGTTCCACCTCTGCCTCGTGATCCTGCCGGATCGCCCGGAAGGGCGCGCGTGGGTGCCGGTCGCGGAGCGCATCTTCCGCACGCTCGGCGACGCCGACTGCCACACCGCCTTCTGCGTCCCCAGCACCACCGCGATCACCGAGCGCGTGATCGGTGACCTCGAGAAGCCGGTGCTCACGTTCATCGACCCGGACCAGGACTTCGTGAAGAGCCTCGGGCTCACGCACCTCCCGGCGTTCGTCCACATCCGGCAGAACGCGACCGTCGCGGATGCCGCGGAGGGTTGGGACGTGCGGGAATGGAAGCGCGTCGCGGCGTCGATCGCGAAGGCGATGAAATGGACCACGCCCGAGATCGTCGGTCCCGACCTTCCGCCACCGACTCCGGGCTGGCCCCTGCGATAGCCCCGTGAACGCGCCGAACGGGAAAGTGCCGCTGATCACGGAAGATCGCGTTGTAGAACGCCGGCCCGGCTGCCGATACCCATCCCCGGGTGCATTGCCGGCGAGCCGTAGGCTCCGTGCGCCCAGCGGTGACGGTCACCGCAACCCGCGTTCCACGGGCTGGCCACTGGTGGTCGGGCCCGTCTAGGGTCTCCGGACCTCCCCCAAACGGCGTCATGTGGCGCGCGGATCGCCTTTCCGCGCACCACCGTTGCGACGTCTTCCTGTCCGCTGCTGAAGGGGAAACACGCCGCATGTCGTTGCCGTTGCGCCGGATTGCTCCGATCCTGCTCATGAGTCTGCTCGCCGCCATCGCGGCACCGCTGACGGCAACCGCGGCGGGTGCGAGTCCCATCGACGACAAGAAGGCCGAAGCCGCGCGGCTCGCCGCGGCGATCGACGCGAACGGCGAGAAGATCTCCGCGCTCGACGAGCAGCGGAACGCGGCGCAGCTCAAGCTGCAGGACGCGCAGTCGCAGATCGCCACGGCGAAGCAGCAGATCGAGCAAGCCCAGCAGCAGGCCGACGCGCTGAAGGCCGTACTCGGTCAGCGCGCCGCGTCGATCTACACCGACGCGACCAGCCCCGGCGGCTCGTCCAGCCTCAACGATCCGATCACCGCGGCCGCGCGGTCCACCTACGCCGCCGCGGCCGCGAGCAAGAACGACGGAATGATCTCCCAGCTCACGGTGATCAAAGAACAGCTGGCGCAGAAGAAGGCCGACTTCGAAGCCGCGCAAGCTGAGGCCCAGGCGCAGAACGATCAGCTCGCGGCGGCCGCGAAGCAGGCCGCCACCCTGCAGGCGAATCAGGAGCAGCTGCTCTCCCAGACCAAGGGCCAGCTCGCTGCGCTCGTCACCGCCGACCAGCAACGCCGCGACGCCGCGGCGAAGGCGGCCGCGCTCGCCGCGATCCAGCGGGCCGCGGCCCGCAGCACCAGCACGCGCAGCGGCGCCAGCGCACCGAAGATCGACACCAGCAAGCTGCCGCCGCCGTCGGGTCGGGCCGCCGCCGCGATCAGCTTCGCCTACGCGCAGCTCGGCAAGCCCTACGTCTACGCCGCCACCGGCCTGGCCTCCTACGACTGCTCGGGCCTGACCATGCGGGCCTGGGGTGCCGCGGGCGTGTCGCTGCCCCACTACTCGGGCGCGCAGTACTCGATGTTCCCGAAGGTGCCACTCAGCCAGCTCCAGCCGGGCGACCTCGTCTTCCGCGGCGCCGGCGGCAGCCAGCACGTGTCGCTCTACATCGGCGGCGGGCAGGTCATCAGCGCGCCCCACACGGGTGACGTGGTGAAGGTCCAGGGCATGGGCAACGTCCTCCCGTACGGCTCCCGCCCCGGCTGATCACACCCGCCCGACCGCGCGGCCCGCGGCGGGGCGCGTTCCGTGAGCTCCGCTCAGAGCTCAGGGAATGACGAGCATCCCGAGCTCCGCCTCCAGCTGCGGCCGCGGCTTCGCGCCGAGCGACTGACGTTCGAGCCGGCCGTTGCGGAACAGGCCGATCAACGGGATCGACTGCACCTGGTACTGCTGCGCGAGCGCGGGCTCCTCGTCGATGTTGACCTTGACCACCTTGTAGGCGCCCTCGCGCATTCCGGCGATCTGCTCGACGACCGGGCCGACCTGGCGGCACGGTCCGCACCACGGTGCCCAGAAGTCGACGATGACGGGAAGCTCGCTCCGCAGCACCTCGGAGTCCCACTGTGCGGTGGTGACCGACGGGACCCGTTCGATCGGGTCGTCCGGAACGGGCTCGTTCGGCGCCTCGCCCGCGCGCACTGCGTCGAGCCATTCGTGCGCCTGCTGCACGCTCTCGAGCGCGACCTGGTGGCCCATCGGGTACTCGCCGTAGACGACCGCCATGCCGTGCGCCTGCAAGGTGCGGGCCAGCTCGCGTCCGCGCTTCACCGGGATCAGGGGGTCCTGGGAGCCGTGTTGGACAAGGGCGGGACGACCCGCGACGCCGGCCCAATCGGGCTCGAGGCCGGGCATCTCCGGGTAATACGAGCTCATGGCGAGCAACGCGGCCGGGTGGTCCTTGCCGCTGTTTCGCAGGCTGAGCGCGACCGCGATCGCGCCGCCCTGGGAGAACCCCGCGACGACAGCCTCCGAGCGGGGGAACCCGAGCGCCTCGCACTGCTCGTCGAGCAGCTCGTCGACGGCGTCGACCGCGTCGAGGAAGCCCGAGGGGGCCGCGTCACCGCTCTGCGACGTGACTCCACCGATGTCGTACCAGCCGTACCCGGGCGAGACCGCGATCGGACCACGCGGCAGCACGGTCGCGAAGTGGCCCTCGGGGTCGAGGTACGGCAGGAGACCGGCGAGGTCCTGCTCATCGGCGCCGTATCCGTGCACGAGCAGCAACACCCGTTCGGCGTTCGGGCCGCCGATCACATTGCTGACGAGATCCATGCCTCTCCTCCAGTACGCGTGCGGGCGTTGCAGCCAACCGTCGAGCCTACGGCTGGATTCCCGGCGCCCTTCCACCCGTGCCAGCATGACGACTCGTCGATCGCGGAGGATCCATGCGCCTCGGAATCAACCTCGGATACCAGGACTGGGGTACCGGCCTCGCGGACGCGCTCGAGCTCGCGCGGGAGGCCGAGCGCCTCGGCTACCACTCGGCGTGGACCGCCGAGGCCTACGGCACCGATGCCATCACCCCGCTCACCTGGATCCTCGCCCACACGACCACGCTGCACGGCGGATCGGCCGTCATGCAGATGCCGGCCCGTACGCCCGCGATGACCACCATGACCGCGTTGACGCTCGACCTCATGAGCAACGGCCGCTTCCTCCTCGGCCTCGGTTTGTCGGGCCCGCAAGTGGTCGAGGGCTGGCACGGCCAGCCGTACGGCAAACCGCTCGCGAAGACGCGCGAGTACATCGAGATCATCCGCCGGATCTGGCGACGCGAGATGCCCGTCGAGCACCACGGTGACCACTACGACATCCCTTATACCGGCGAGGGCGCCACCGGACTCGGCAAGCCGCTGAAGCTGATCGTGCATCCCACCCGTCCGTGTCCGCCGATCTACCTCGCGGCGATCGGCCCGAAGAACGTGGAGCTGTGCGCCGAGCTCGCCGAGGGCTGGCTGCCCATCTTCTTCTCGCCGTACCGCCTCGCCACCACATACGGCGACCAGCTCGCGGCCGGCTTCGCGGCCGCGGGCGACGGCAAGAGCCTGGCCGACTTCGACATCGCGCCAACCGTCACGGTCATGGTCGGCGACGACGTCGACGCGCTGCGAAACGCCGTGAAGCCGGGGATCGCGTTGTACGTCGGCGGCATGGGCGCGCGCGGCAAGAACTTCTACAACGACCTCGCCTGCCGCTACGGCTTCGAAGGCGCGGCCAAGACGATCCAGGACCTCTATCTCGACGGCAAGAAGGCCGAGGCCGCCGCCGCGGTACCCGACGAGCTGGTCGACGAGATCGCACTGGTCGGACCGCGTGCCCGCATCGCCGACCGGCTCGATGCGTGGCGGGAGTCGGGCATCACCACGCTCATCGTCGGCGCCTCGCAGCCGGAGGCATTGCGCACGATGGCCGAGCTCGCGCTCTGAGCCGATCCGTCGGCGCCGCCCCGCACGGACCCCGGCGGGTCCGTTGGGTTGCGTCGGTTCAGAACAGCACGTTGGCCTGGTCGACGAACGCGCGGCCGAGTGCCTGATCGCCCGAGAGGTGCACCGCACCGCTCGCCATGATCTCGTCGACGTCGCCGCGCCCGTTCATCAAACGCACGAACGTGTCGGTGTCCATCGACAGCCGCGCGGTGGGCTCCGGCACGGGGTCCGTCAACCGCGCTCGCCCGTCGACCTCGACGCCGATCGAACGGTTGGCCGCCCCCGAGATCTCGAGCACCAGCGTCGTACCGGTGGGCGCGCCGACCTTCTTGCCGACGACGTAGGGGACGAAGCCCACCAGCTGTGCGTAGCAGTTGTCCGCGGCCGCGCCGGTGACATCGCCGGGACGTCCGAGCGCTCGTCGCATGTCCTGCTCGTGCACCCACGAGTCGAAGATCCTGAAGGGCAGCAGGGTGGCGATGGTGCCGGGTCCCATCGGCGTCCACGACGGCGTCTCGAACCCGTCGTCGTCGAGCGGACGTAACTGGGCGAGCCGTTCGCCGGTGATCGCGCGGAACTCCGCGAGGGTCTCGGCGCCGGAGCGCGCACGCCAGGCGTCGACCCAGGCCTCGTTGAGCGCACCGATGCCGCCCTTGTCGTGCACTCCCCCGGCTGCGCCCTCCATCGCCGCGGCCGCCGTCTCGGTCACCGCCTTCGGAGTGGGCCGGCCTGCGAGCATCGCTTCGATGCCGAACAGGTGGGTGACGTTGTCCTGCACGCTCCAGCCCGGACACTCGGTGGGCGTGTTCCACTCCTCCTCGTCGAGCGCGTCGCCGAGCGCGCCGATCGACTCCCACACCGACGCGAGCTGCTCGACGAGCGCACGTCCGCTCGTCATCGGTCCGCGCTCTCGAGCGGTCCGCCCCGCATGTGGTGACCGAGATCCCCGACCAGGTCGGGGAACACCTGACGGTGCTCGAAGCGCCAGGTGCCGCCGTCCTTCACGAACCGGTCGTGGTACCGACCGACGAGGATCGCCTGGAGCGGGAAGTCGTCGACGGCCTGCCACACCGTGAAGTACGTGCGCGCGCTGGCTTCGGTTGCGTCGCGCTCGTGCTCGATCGACACGTTCGACAAGACGTGCCGGGTGCGCGGCGTCCCGTCGGCGTAGATGATGACGGGGTCGTAGTTCCGGGCCCGGATCGCCGCCGCGCCGCGCACCGGCTCGGCCCGATTGGGTGATCCCCAAGTGGCGTGCTCGAACAGCGCGGCGACGCCGTCGAGGTCGCCGGCATCGAGCCGCTCCGCGTACACGTGGATCAGCGACTGGATCTCGATGCGGTCGGTCCTCATGACGGGGAATCCTCGCGCGCGCACCCGCCGCGCTCCAGATGCGATCGGCCGGTTGCGCCGGGCCCCGATAGCGTGCGCTCCCGTGAGGTACCGGGCGGTCATCTTCGACATCGGCGGGGTGATCTATCCCTCCCCCTTCGAGGGGATCCGGGCGTACGAGCGCAGCATCGGCTTGGAGCCCGGGTTCCTCGGCGCCCTGATCCACGCGCAGGGCCACGACGGCGCCTGGTCCGCCATGGAACGGGGCGAGATCGATCCCCGGCAGTTCGCCACCGCGTTCGCGCTCGAGTGCAGGGACGCGGGCGCTCCGGTGGCGGTCGACGGCGCCGCGTTCATGGCCGCGATGTCCAGCGGCGCCGGGCCCCGGCCCGAGATGCTGGCCGCGGTCGCCGTGCTGCAGGCGGCCGGACTTCGCACGGCCGCGCTCACCAACAACTGGCAGCCGCTCGATTCCGGGGGCAGCGAGATGGTCGAGCTGATGAGCCACTTCGACGTCGTGATCGAGTCGAGCGTGGTCGGCCTTCGCAAACCCGACCCGCGCATCTACGAGCTCGTCTGCGAGCGGCTCCGCGTCGAGCCCTCCGAGGCCGTGTTCCTCGACGACCTCGGCGTCAACCTCAAAGGCGCGCGTGCGCTCGGCATCGCGACGATCAAGGTCGACGACCCTGACGTCGCACTCGCGGAGCTCGGCGCCCTGGTCGGACTCGACCTGGCGGGCCACGCCGCGACAGGCTGAGCCGATGGAGCTGATCCTCATCCGTCACGCGGAGCCCGAACGCATCGCGTCCGGTGAGGGTGGGCCCGGACCCGTCGACCCGGCGCTGACCGACCGGGGCCGCGCGCAGGCCGACCGCCTCGCCGCCTGGTTCAGGGGCGACCCGATCGACGCGGTGATCTCGAGCCCGTTGCGGCGCGCGATCGACACCGCCGCCCCACTCGCCGCCGCGCTGCACGTCGAGCCAACCGTCGTGGCCGGGCTCGTGGAGTACGACGCGGCGACCGACCATTACATCCCGGTCGAAGAGTTGCGGGTGGCGAAGGACGCGCGCTGGGACGCAATGGTCGCAGGCCGCTGGGAGGAGTTCGGCGGCGAGAACCCGCACGTCTTCCGGTCGCGGCTCGTCCCCGAGTTCGACGCCATCGTCGACGCGCATCGCGGACGACGGGTTGCGGTCGTCTGTCACGGCGGGGTCATCAACGTGTACCTCGCGGCCGTGCTCGGACTCGACGCGCACCTCTGGTTCGAGCCCGTCTACACGTCGGTGTCACGCGTCCTCGCGTCTGGCGGTCACCGGTCGCTGCGCTCCCTCAACGAGACCGCGCACCTCGACGGGGAACGGACGCGGTGACCCCCGTCCCCGCACCGGCAAGCGTCCGCACCGAGGTCGACGGACCCGTGCTCGTCGTGACCATCGACCGGCCCGAGGTCCGCAACGCGGTCGACGGGCCGACCGCTCGGGCACTGGCCGACGCGTTCCGCGCCTTTGCGGCCGACGATCGGCTGTCGGTTGCCGTGCTCACCGGTGCCGGCGGGACGTTCTGCGCCGGTGCCGACCTCGGAGCCATCGCCCGGCCGGACGAGGGACGGGCGAACCGTCTGGATGCCGAGGGCGACGGACCCATGGGACCGACCCGCATGGTCCTGGACAAGCCGGTGATCGCCGCGGTCGAAGGCTTCGCGGTCGCCGGCGGCCTCGAGCTCGCGCTCTGGTGCGACCTGCGGGTGGCAGCCGAGGACGCGACGTTCGGCGTCTACTGCCGGCGGTGGGGAGTACCGCTGATCGACGGAGGCACCGTGCGCCTGCCCCGCATGATCGGCGAGAGCCGCGCCCGCGACCTCAGTCTCACCGGCCGCGGAGTCTCCGGCGTCGAGGCCCTCGCGATCGGATTGGCGAACCGGGTTGTCGAGCCCGGGACCGCGCTCGCGGCCGCGTCGACACTGGCCCACGAGCTCGCCGCGCTGCCCCAGCTCTGCCTCCGTTCCGATCGGGCGTCGCTGCACGAGCAGGCCGGACTGCCGCTCGACGCCGCCCTCCGCACGGAGTTCGAGCATGGGATGCGCACCCTCGCCGAGGGCGGGTTCCTGGAGGGCGCGCGGCGCTTCTCCGGAGGCGCCGGGCGCCACGGCTCGGCCACCTGAGCCGCGGGCTCAGATGCCGGGACGCGCCGCGGTCTTGTCGGGCGCGGGTGCAACCATGTGGCGGGCGAACCACTGACGCGACAGCTCCCGCGTCCGCGTCGACCAGGGACTCCTGGTCCGGGCGGGCAGCACCCGCAGTTCGTTCACGCAGCGCAAGTGGGCCTGCATCTCGCGGGCCCGTTCGAGCGCTTCGTGCTCCGGACTGTGGATGAGCATCAACACCGGCGCGGTGATCTCGCGCAGGATCGCACGACCACCGTCGGGGCGACCGCCCACGGTCACCACTGCACGCACCGATTCGGGACGCGCGCCCGCCGTCCACAGCACCCACGCCGAGCTGCTTCCTGTGCCGAGCATGCCCACACGCTCGTCGTCGGGCCAACGGAGCGCGACCCATCGCAGGATCGCGTCGATCCGACGATGCAACGCGGCACTCCCGATCGTGCCGGGACCTGTGGACTCGGCGGTGCTGACGACGTCGACAATGAGCGCCGCGAGGCCCGCCCGCACCAGCTCGACGGCCAGCAGGTCGAGATCGTCGCGGTAGAGACTCGCTCGACCGCAGCCGAGCAGGACGATCGACGGGCCCACCCCCGAGTGCTCCAGGCGGGCCCACAGCCGGACCTTCCCCACCGGGATCTCGAGCTCTTCGCTCACTGTCGGCTCCGTCACGATCACACCCCGGGCCCGCGATGCGGGCTCTCCACCCGTGCGCCCGGTCTCCACAGTGGACCTCGTTCCCGGAGGCGGCAAGACCTCGTGGCGTACCGCCGCGTTTTGCCCCGGTGGCAGCCGGGTACCGGGAGCGCAATCCCTTCGTGGGCCCTACGCCCGCGTCCGTCGATCGGAGGACTTCATGGCGACGACCAGGCAGAAGGCCGCGGCCCGGAAGAACATCAGGAAGGCGCAGTCGGCGAGCAGGAACGGGAGCTCGAGGCGAGCGACCGCGTCGTCGGGCCTCAGCACCCGGGAGCAGAACCGTCTGCCCGACTCCGCGTTCGCCTTCCCGAAGGAACGGAAGGAGCCCATCACCGACGCCCGGCACGTGCGGAACGCGATTGCCCGCTTCGACCAGGTGGAGGGCGTGACCGACGCCGAGCGCGATGCGGCGTGGCGTCGGATCCTCGACGCGGCCAAGCGGTTCGGGGTGCACGTCTCGGAGAAGAGCTGGCACGAGCTGATCCCGAGCCGCTCGCGGACCGCGAAGAAGGCGACGGCGAAGAGAACCACCGCCAAGAAGGCCGGCGCACGAAAGACCACCGCCAAGAAGACGACGGCACGCAAGACCGCGGCCAAGAAGACGACGGCGCGCACGACCGCGGCCAAGAGGACCACCGCGAAGAAGGCGACTCCGCGGAAGACCACGGCCAAAAGGACCACCGCGAAGAAGACGACGGCCCGGAAGGCGACTGCTCGCAAGACGACGGCACGCAAGACGACTGCTCGCAAGACGACGGCACGAAGCACCGTTGCGAAGAAGACCGCGCCGCGGAGGGCGACGGCCAAGAAGACGACTGCTCGCAAGACGACCGCCAAGAAGACCACCCCGCGCACGACCGCACGGAAGACCGCGGCGAAGAGGACCACGCCACGGAAGCGGGCCTGATCTCCGTAGTCCTCCGCAGTGCCGGAATCACAGCCGTGTAATCGTCGTACCCGGCTGTCATGCTCCGTGCATGCAGTTCCTCGAGGGTGGCCTGGTGCTCAGCGCAAGCGATCTCACCGGCTTCGCCGCGTGTGAGCACCTGACGCAGCTCGAGATCTCGGCGGCCCGCGGCGAGCGCACGCCGCCCAAGCGCGAGGACCCCATGCTCGACGTCCTGAGTCGCAGGGGCGACGAGCACGAGTCCCACCACCTCGAAACCCTGCGGGGCACGGGTCTGCGGGTCGCCGAGATCCCGGGCGACGCGCGCACCCGCGCCGAGCTCGAGTCGGCAGAGCTGGCGACCATCGCCGCGATGCGTGCGGGCGTCGACGTCATCTATCAGGCCACCTTCTTCGATGGGCGCTGGCGCGGCCACGCCGACTTCCTCCGCCGAGTGGCGCGGCCCAGTGATCTCGGCCCGTGGTCCTACGAAGTCGCCGACACCAAGCTCGCCCGTCGGGTCAAAGCCGCTGCCCTCCTCCAGATGTGCGAGTACTCCGAGCACGTCGCGCGCGTGCAGGGCGTGGTCCCTGAGCACATGCACGTGATCGCCGGTGACGGCGAGGAGCACGAGTTCCTCGTGGCCGACTATGCCGCGTACCACCGCACGCTCAAGTCCCGGTACGAGGAGCTCGTGTTCGGTCCCACGCTCGACACGTATCCCGATCCGGTCGACCACTGCGGCATCTGCCGCTGGGCCGACGAGTGCAAGCTCCGCCGTCGCGCCGACGACCACCTCTCGTTGGTCTCCGGCATGCGGCGCGACCAGGCCCACAAGCTGGCGGCGGTCGGGGTCGAGACGCGCGCGGCCCTGGCCGATGTGTCGGCGGCCACCCCGGTCGCCGGCATCAGCGACGCGAGCCTCCAACGGCTCCGCCACCAAGCGCAGCTGCAGGTGCGGGGTGAAGGCATGCATCCGCCGATCTACGAGCTGCTGCCACCCGAGCCGCCCGAACCCGTCGACACCGTGGCCGGAGACCCGGCCGTCGATCCGTCGATCGCTGCGCTCGTGTGGCCGCAACGCGGCTGGGCGGCGCTGCCCGAGCCTTCGCCTGGCGATCTCTTCTTCGACATGGAAGGCGACCCGTACGCGCTCGACGGCGGGCTCGAGTACCTGTTCGGAGTGATCGAGCTGGTCGACGGGGAGCCGCGGTATCACGCGTTCTGGGCCCACGACCGCGCTGGAGAGAAGCGGGCGTTCGAAGCGTTCATCGACTTCGTGGGCGTGCAGCGAAGCCGACATCCCGAGATGCACATCTACCACTACGCCCCCTACGAGCCATCGGCGGCGAAGCGGCTCATGGGCGCTCACGACACGCGCGCGCGTGAAGTCGACGAGCTGTTGCGCGGCGACGTGTTCGTCGACCTGTACGCCGTCGTCCGCCGAGCGCTGCGCCTCGGGTTGGAGTCGTACTCGTTGAAGCAGGTCGAGAAGCTCTACATGGATCGGCCCGCGGGCGACGTGATGGACGCGGGCAGCAGCATCGTCGCCTACGAGGACTACCTGCAGGACGGCGACGCGGCCCGGCTCGACGGGATCCAGATCTACAACGAGGACGACTGCATGTCGACGCTCCGATTGCACCGCTGGCTCGAGGCCCGGCGGGCCGACGCGGAGCGCGACTTCGGGCCGATCCCGCGACCGACGACGAAGGACGGCGCGGCTCCGGAACCCGTCGGTGCGCGCGACCTGGAGGTCCGTGCCCTGGTCGACCAGCTCACCCGCGGTCTCCCGGAGGCGGCAGAAGATCGGGATCCCGATCAGCAGGCGCGATGGCTTCTGGCGCAGATGCTCGACTGGCACCGGCGGGAGTCGAAGCCCGACTGGTGGGACTACTTCGCCCGTCTCCGCATGAGTGAGGAAGAGCTCGCCGACGACCGCGCGTGCATCGGCGGTCTCGAATGCACCGGCGAGGGGACGACGCTCGGCCGATCCAAGGTGTACCGGTACGCGTTCAGCCCACAGGACCACAAGCTGGGCGTCGGGACGCGACCACACGATCCCGCTTCCGGCCGCGCGGCCGGTGAGATCGTGGCGATGCACGACGTCGAAGGCTGGCTGGACCTCAAGCGCGGGCCCGCGGCGATGCAGGGCCCCCACCCGCGCGGGCTGGTTCCCGATCGGCCACGCACCACCGCTGCGATGGAATCCGCCATCACGCGCGTGGCCGAGTGGGTGGTCGAACACGGGATGGGCGCGCCGGGACCGTACCGCGCCGCGCGCGACCTGCTGTTGCGCAACCCGCGGGTTCCGGGAGCGCCCGCGTTCTCGGAGCCGTATCTGGCGATCCAAGGGCCTCCCGGCTCGGGCAAGACCTACACCGGTGCGGGGCTGATCCTCCAACTCGTGCGCGAGGGCAAGCGCGTGGGCATCACCGCGCACAGTCACGCGGTCATCGGCAACCTGCTGGAGGCGGTGGGCGAGCGTGCGGCCGCCGAGGGCCTTGCGGTGCGCGCGCTCCAGAAGGCCGAGGACCATCAGCGCTGCACCGAGGGATTCGTCGAGTGCGTCGACGACGCCAAGCTCGTCGAGCAGGCCGTGCATGACGGCGGGTTCGACGTCATCGCAGGCACGTCCTGGTTGTGGGCACGCGAAGGCATGGCCGACGCGGTCGACGTGCTGTTCGTCGACGAGGCGGGGCAGAAGTCGCTGGCCGATGTGATCGCGGTCAGCGGAGCCACCCGGCAGTTGGTGCTGCTCGGGGATCCGCAACAGCTCGCGCAGCCGTCGAAGGGCAGCCATCCGGCCGGAGCGGAGGTCTCCGCCCTCGAGCACCTGCTCGCAGGTGAGTCGACCATGCCCGAGACGCTCGGAATGTTCCTGGCCACGACCCACCGGATGCACCCGGCGGTGTGCGCGTTCGTGTCCGAGGTGGCCTACGAATCCCGGCTGCATTCCGAGCGCGGCCTCGAGCACCAGTCGATCGACGGGTTCGCCGGTCTGCGGTTCGTACCCGTATCCGGAGGCGGCAACCGGAGTTGGTCGGCCGAAGAGGTCGAGGCGGTCGACGGTTTGGTGCGTGGCCTCGTCGGACGGACGTGGACCGACAGGGATGGGAGGACGCGGGCTCTGAGCCTCGACGACGTGCTCGTCGTGACCCCGTACAACGCGCAGGTGGCCAAGCTCGCGGAACGGCTGCCGGAGGGCGCGCGGGTCGGGACGGTCGACAAGTTCCAGGGGCAGGAGGCACCGGTGACCATCTATTCGATGGCCACCAGCAGCGCCGACGACGTACCCCGGACCATGGAGTTCCTCTACGACCTGCACCGGCTCAACGTCGCGGTGTCCCGGGCGCGGGCCGAGTCGATCATCGTCGGCAATCCCGAGCTCCTGCGGGTGCACTGCCGGACTCCTCGGCAGATGCTGCTGGCCAACGCGCTCTGCCGTTACGTGGAACGGTCCGCAGAGGCGTCGGCGGCCCGTTCATCGGCGGTCTGAGACCGGCGGAATGTGGGCGCGTCGCACGCCAACGGCACGGGCGCGCGGGGCGGCAGGCAGGCATGATGGCCCGAGCCACGAGCATCGGGGGGTACCGCCATGGCCGCCGCTTCCGTTCTCCGCTTCGACCTGCGTCGAGCGCCGTTCTCCACCGTCAGCGAAGCCGAGCAGTACTCGCAGTGCCTCGAGATGTCGGGGTGGGCCGACGATCACGGGTTCGTCGCCATGACCGTGCCCGAGCACCACGGTGTCGACTTCGTGTCCGCACCACTCACGCTGGCCGGGATGATCCTCGGCCGCACCCGCAACGCGTTCGTGACGGTCAACGCGCTTCTCCTCACGCTCCACGATCCCGTACGGCTCGCCGAACAGATCGCCACGCTCGACCTCGCGAGCGGCGGCCGGTTCTCGTTCGTCGGCGGACTCGGATTCCGGGTCGAGGAGTTCGAGATGGCGGGCCTCGACCGCTCGCAACGCGGCGCGCTCATGGACGAGCACGTCGAGGTGATGCTGCAGGCGTGGGCCGGAAAGCCGTTCGAATGGCGGGGCCGGACGGTGGTCGTGACGCCGACGCCGGTGCGTCCCCCACAGCAGCTGATGATGATCGGTGGAGCGGCCCGGGCCTCGGCCGAGCGGGCCGCGCGGTTCGGGCTTTCGTTCTTCACGATGTCGGTCGACCCCGCGGTCGGCGAGATGTACCGCAGCGCGTGCGAGCGGCGCCGCTTCACCGACGGCGTCTTCCACGCTCCCGGCGGCCCGCTGTTCGTGCACGTCACCGAGGACCCCGACCGGCTCTGGGACGCCATCGGCCCCTACGCCCTCTACGACATGCAGAGCTACCTGAGCTGGCAGACCCCCGACCAGGACAGCGTGGCGGCGCTGACGGTGCACTCGGTCGACGACCTCAAGGCCTCCGGCCTGTGGCAGGTCGTGACTCCCGACGAATGCGTCGAGCTCGCGCGTCGTCACGGGTCGGTCGTGCTGCACCCGCTCATGGGCGGCATCTCCCCCGACCTCGGCTGGGAGAGCCTCCAGCTCTACGTGGACAAGGTGCTTCCGCGCCTCTGAACACAGTGCTTCCGCGCCTCTGAACGCAGTGCTTCCGCGCCTCTGCACGCAACGCTCCCGCGCCTCTGCACGCGGTTCGCACCGCCCCCAAAGGCGCTCGTCGAGCTCTTACCTGCGACCCGGCCTCCTCCAGCAGCATCCGACGGTTACCGGCCTGTTTGTCGGGGTATCCCACCCGCCATGCTGTCGTGGGTACGTGAAAATCGGCTCGGACAGTTTGCGGTTGCCGCTCTGGTGATCACGCTGGCCGCCTGCACCCAGATCGTCGGACCGGCCCGCACGTACCAGGACTACGAGCGCAAAGCCGGCTCCACCGCGAAGAGCGTGCTCTCGGCGGTACAGACGTCCCGCCTCACGCTGCGACTCGGTCGCCAGGACAAGTCGTTCGCGCCGTATCTCTCGGTGATGGCCTCGGAGTCCGAAGACACCGGCGCGGGGGCGACCGCCACCTTCTCGGGCATCCAACCCCCCGACGATCGGGCCGAGGCACTCGGGACCCGCCTCGAGAAGACGTTGCAGGAGGCGTCCAGCGCCCTCACCGACGTCCGGGTGCGCGCGCGCCGCACCCAGCTGGGGACCCCTGACCCGAAGCTCGAGCGTCGTCTCGCCAAGGTCACCCGCCAACTCGACGCGTTCGTGAAGGAGCACGGGTGAAGAAGCTTCTCGGCGTGACGCTCGGCGTGCTGACCGCGGTGGGCGGCTTCATGGACATCGGCGACATCGTCGCCAGCTCGGCGGTCGGCGCGCGCTTCGGCATGTCGCTGGCATGGGCGCTGCTGCTCGGGGTCGGCGGCATCTTGGTCTACGCCGAGATGTCGGGGCGGGTGGCGGCAGTCTCCGGGCGTCCGACGTTCGACCTGGTGAGGGAACGGCTGGGCGCGCGTATGGCACTTGCGAACCTGGGCGCGTCGTTCTTCATCAACTTCCTCACGCTGATCGCCGAAGTGGCCGGTATCGCGATCGCGCTCCAGCTCGTGAGCGACGTCAACTACCTCCTGTGGCTGCCGTTGACCGCCCTGCTCGTCTGGGTGGTGATCTGGCGGGTCAAGTTCTCGGTCATGGAGAACGTCTTCGGCCTCATGGGCCTGGCGCTCATCGTCTTGGCGGTGGCGGTTTGGAAGCTCTCGCCCGACTGGTCGAGCCTCTGGCACGGCGCGTCGCATCCGAAAGTGGTGAGCGGCGAAGGCCACGCGACGTACTTCTATTACGCCATCGCCCTGTTCGGCGCGGCGATGACGCCCTACGAGGTCTTCTTCTTCTCGTCCGGCGCAGTGGAGGAGAAGTGGACGAAGCGGGACCTGGGCGAGAACAAGATCAACGTCTTCCTCGGGTTTCCACTGGGCGCCTTTCTCTCACTCAGCCTGATGGCTCTGGCCACGATCGTGCTCGAACCGCGCGGTATCAGTGTCGACAAGCTCGGGCAGGCCGCGCTGCCGGCAACGCTTGCCCTCGGCAAGGTCGGCCTCGCCCTCGTCATCGTGGGGTTCTTCGCCGCGACCTTCGGTGCGGCGCTCGAGACGAGCCTGTCGGCGGGGTACACCGTCGCGCAGTTTTTCGGTTGGCAGTGGGGGAAGCTCGTTCGCCCGCGCGACGCGGCGCGCTTTCACCTGGTGGTGCTCGCGGCGATCGCCGTCGCCCTGATGATCGGGCTCACCGCGGTCGATCCGGTGAAGGTCACGGAGTATTCGATCGTCCTGTCGGCCGCCGCCCTCCCCTTGACGTACCTGCCGATCCTCATCGTGGCCAACGACCGGGACTACATGGGCGACAAGGTGAACAGGCGCTTCGGCAACGCGGTCGCCAGCTTCTACCTGGTCGTGATCTTCGTCGTCGCCATCGTCACCATCCCTCTGATGATCGTCACCAAGGCGGGCGCATGACCGAGGCGGATCAACCCCTTCACGTCCACGAAAGCAGCGGGTTGCCCCTCGCCCGGCCGGGCGATCAGCCCCGCGAGCTGCGCGCCGGACTCCATCTGCTCGACCACCAGATCCTCGACCCGGACGCGCGCATGGCCGGCAAGGTCGACGACCTGGAACTCGAACCGGCGGACGACGGCGGCCCGCCGACAGTGGTCGCGATCCTCTCGGGCGCCGGCGCGCTCGCGCGTCAGTTCCAGGGCCGCTTCGGCCGCTGGCTCGAGAGCGTCGACGAGCGCCTCACCCACGAAGAGTCGCCGTCGCGGATCCCGTTCTCCTACGTCGAGGCGATCGGCAGCCACGTCACGGTGACGGTCCACCACGAGGAGCTCCAGACCGCCCGCGCCGAGCGCTGGGCCCGCGACACCGTGATCGACCACATTCCGGGAGCCGGTCATGCGCCTCACTGATTACCTCGGTCTCCGGGTCGTCGACCGCGACGGTCGCGACCTCGGATGCGTGCACGACGCCCGGCTGGTCGCGGACGGGACCCCGAACGGACCCTTCGGGCCGGCCCTCCGGCTGCACGGCTTCTACGTCGGCAAGGGCTCGTTGGGCGCGCGGCTCGGGCTCGATCGCGACGCGATGCGCGGGCCCTGGCTCCTGAAGGTGATCTTCGGGCGACGACGGTTCCGCGTGGTCCCATGGGAGGACGTCGACCGGGTCGAGGACCAGACCATGCACCTCAAGTAGCGACGGCGTCGCCGGGGCGAGCCTCGCCGTGCCCGGGGAGGGAATCGAACCCTCATGCCCTTGCGGGCCGGCGGGTTAAGCCCGAGCTCGAGCGTCTATCGCGCTCGTTCGAATCCACCGTGTCCGCCTGAGCAGGGACTTCTCTCCGCTACGCATCCGCTTCGCCTACGGCGTCTGCCGCGTACCGTTGCGTTCGTTAGCAAGGCGTTATCGGCGAGCGCCCTCAATCGCTCGGTCCGGCGGTGAGGCCGCGTACGACGTGGCCGGTGTCATCCGGAGATCGTGTAGGTCTGACGGTCCCGTCTGCCGGGACGCCCTGATCACCCCTGACCTGCGTAAGCCGCACACCGCGTCTTCGGTTAGGTCCTGCATACCGGCGAGTTGTGGGGATGAATGTAGGGATGCGCGCCGTCGTCTCCATAACTGAGCGACGGGACCTGCAGGAGAACCGCGGATCGGGCTGGCCAGGCACCCGGTTGGGCCGTACACCCTGTTCTGACCGTCTCGACGAGTCCGTTGGCGCGCAAGTCGAGCGTCCATTCCAGCCCGGGTGACGATCGTCACCTGACAGCCCATCAACGTCTCGATCCTGATGAACGTCTATCGAGCTCCCGGGTGCCGGTCGTGCAGAGTGGGAGCTCCCCGGGCATCCGACCGGCGAGCGGCGAGTACGCCGAAGATCGCGGCTGCGAGCGCGGCGATGCCGCCGATGACGAGTGGCGCGCGCGCACCGACGGAGTCGGCGATAGCGCCCATCAGCAGCGAGCCGAACGGCGTGGTGCCGACAATGAGCACCGTTTGGATCGCGAGGACGCGTCCGATCATGTTGCGATCGGCGCGGAGTTGGGCGATCGCAGTGGTCGAGGTCATGTAGGCGACGCTCGCTGCGCCGACCGCAACCGCCAGCACGACTGCGGACACGACGTTCGGCACCAATGCCATCGCGACGCTCGTGACGCCGAGCGCGGCGGACCCAACGGCGACGCTGCGGATGGAGACGGTCGTGCGCCGGGCCAGTACGAGCGCCCCGACGAAACCACCGAAGCTGAAGGCCGAATACACGAGGGTGTAGGCGCCGTCGCCGCCGTGCAGGCTCTTCTCGATGAAGAGCGGGAACACGACGATGAAGTTGTAGCTGATGGTCCCGACCACGAGGAGCATCACGAACGTGATCCAGAGATCGGGTACGCCGGTGATGTAGCGGAGCCCGGCCCGGATCTGCCCGGCGGCACGCGGCGTCACCTGTACCCGTCGAAGCTCTGAGGCGCGCATCATTCCGAGCGCGGCCAGCACCACGAAATACGAGAGCGCGTCGATCGTGAAGCACCAGCCGTAGCCGACGAACAGGATGAGGAGCCCGGCGAGGGCTGGACCGCCGACCCGGGCGAGGTTGTTCATGGCGCTGTAGAGCGTCACGGCGTTGGGAAGGTCTTCGACCGGCACGAGTTCGTTGACGAGGGAGCGCCGCACCGGGCTCTCGACCGCGAAGAGGCAGCCGCCTACGACGGCGACGCCGTAGAAAGCGGCGAGCGGCGCGTGGGGTACGAAGGCGAGGGCTGCGAGCGCGTACGACGGCACCATCTCGAGAGCCTGGGTGTTGGCCCTGAGGGTGCGTTTGTCGTAGCGGTCGACGAGGACGCCGGCCCATGCCGACAGAACGAGCGTGGGTCCGAACTGGCATGCGGAGAGCAGCCCTACCGAGACGCCGCTGCCGGTCCGGTGCAGGATCAGGAGGGTCAGGGCGACGATCGTGAGCCAGTTGCCGACTTGCGAGATCGTCTGGCCGCCGAAGAACAACCGGAAGTTTCGGGATCGGAACGACGCGAACGTCCGGTGGGCGAAACCGAGCTTGGGTATCGCAGCCGACGTGTCGCCTTCCGGAGCGGGGCGCATCAGATGCCTTCGGCCAACCGCTCCATCAGAGGTACGGCCGTCGCCAACTGTTCGAGCTCGCGGCGAGTGAAGCCGTTGGTCAGGACCTGGGCCATGCGTTCGTCGCGTGCACTTCGCCGGTTCCGCAGGACCTTCCCGGCGAGCTCGGTCGCCGACACGAGGGTCTGCCGGCCGTCGTCGGAGTCGGGGCGACGCTCGATGAGACCGCGGGTCTCGAGCGCAGCGAGGATTGCGCCCATCGACTGCGGGCTGATCTGCTCGAGCTTCGCGAGCGCGGTGGTCGTCGTCGGCCCGCCGCGGTCCAAGCGGGAGAGGGCCGACGCCTCGGACAACGTGGGCTCGCCTTCGATCGGCGTCTGCCTGACCCGCCGGATGAGCACTCCGACCGTGATCCGGATCGCGCCGGCGAGCTCTTCGACGTTGATGCTCTTCGCCATATACCAAGTGTAAACTACAAAGTATTGCCTTGGTACCGAGCCGACGTGCCTCGTCGCCGTTCGCAACGACTCACGGGGAGCGTCTCGGTTTCGGTCCCGATGTGCCCGCGTTGCGCGTCGAGGCCGACCGTAGCTCCGCCGCGAGATCCATCGTCACTGCGAACGGTTCGTCGAAGTGCTCCGCGAGCGGACGACCGTCCTTGAGACGTTTTCCCAGGTCAACCGAGTGCCCGGGGAGGGAATCGAACCCTCATGCCCTTGCGGGCCGGCGGGTTTAAGCCGCCTGCGTATGCCGTTCCGCCACCCGGGCCTCCCCGCAGCGTACGAGCCACGGCTCACGCGGCGGACCGCACGGACACCGCGGAGGCCCGGGCGTCGGCCGGCGGTGCGGCCGTCACGTCGGTCGGGCCCGGCCCGGAGGCAGCGGGCTCGGCGACGGTCAGGTCGATGACGACGGTCTCCCCCGAGACCGCGTGCTCCCCGGAAACCATCCGCTCGCCGGAGACCACGCGCTCCTCGGAGGTCACGCGCTCCGGGGGGATCGCGACGCCCGAGCGGGCGGGCGCAGGGTCGACCAACGCCTGACACAGCGCGGCCCGCATACGCAGGGCGGCCTCACCCTGCAGCCGGTTGGCGACGAGCACCCCTTCGATCATGTCGGCCGCGACCCGGTCGAAGGGCCGCTCCCGGAGCTGGACGGCCACCACGCAACCGCCCGCCATGCGCCGGATCGTGCGGGGCGCACCGGCCACGCGCGGTGGGCAGCGGAACGCGGGTGGCACGAGGCCCGCGGCGCGGGCGACCTCCGTGAGGGTGCGGGCCGTGCGCGCGAAGCACAACGTCGGCGGTTCCGGTGATGGGAACGACGATGCCGACGGCGGGGCCGACGGCGGGGGTTGCGGAGAGGATGCGCGGGACGGGGTCACGGATGCACGATCCCACGGAGGTGTGACACGTATCGGGGTCGGGTCCGCCGACACGCGCGGACCGCGCGCTCGCAGCAGGAAATGCGCGCGCTCCGGCGGTTGCAAGCCCTACCGTCGGGCATGGGTCGGCTCCGCGCGTTCTCGCATCCCGACGACCGCGCCATCCTGCGGCTCGCGGTGCCGGCCTTCGCCACGCTGATCGCGGAGCCGCTCTACGTCCTCGCCGACACCGCGATCGTCGGGCGGCTCGGTACCCGCCCGCTCGCCGGGCTCGCGGTCGCGGCCGCGGTCCTCACCACGGTCTTCTGGCTGGTGAACTCGGTGACGGTCGCGTCAGCCGGGCTCGTCGCCCGCCGGTACGGACGGTCCGACGAGCGGGGCGCGGCGGAGGTCGCGGTGAGCCTCGCCTGGTTGTGCGTCGCGCTCGGCGCCATCCTGCTCGTGGTCTTCGTCGCGGTTCCGGGCCCGGTCGTACGGGCATTCGGAGCGTCGGCCGGGGCTGCGCCCGACGCCGCCCTGTACCTGCGCATCAGTGCGGTCGGCCTGCCGTTCCTGCTCTGCACCGCGCCCGCGCTCAACTACCTGCGCGGCCTGCAGGACACCCGTACCCCGCTCCTCATCACCCTCGCCGCCAACATCGTCAACATCGTCCTCGAGGTCGTGTTGGTCTACGGCTTCGACGCCGGCCTGGCCGGCTCCGCCTGGGGCACGGTGATCGCCCAGGTCCTCGCGTTCGGCGCCTACGCCTGGGTGACGGTGCCACGCGTGCGCTCGACCCGCGCCGCGCGCCGGCCCCGGTCGCGCGACGTGCGGGAGATCGGCCGACTCGGCGGCTACATGCTCGTCCGCACCCTGGCGCTCACCGCCGCGCTGACCGGCTCGACGGCGATCGCGGCACGGATGTCCGACGTCGAGGTCGCCGCACACCAAGTGGTGCTCCAACTCTGGCTGCTCTCCGCGCTGGCTCTCGATGCGATCGCCATCGCCGGCATCGCGCTCATCGGCAAGCGGATCGGCGAGAACGACCGCGAGCGGGCGGAGAGCGCCGCCCGGCGGATGATCCGCTACGGCGTGTGGATGGGCATCATCATCGGCGTGGTCATGGTGGCGACTCGGCAGTGGCTCCCCGGCATCTTCAGCGACGACCGTGCTGTCCAACACGCGGCGCAGGGGGCGCTCCTGGTGTCGGCATGCATGCAGCCCTTGAGCGGCTACGCGTTCACACTCGACGGCATCCTCCTCGGCGCCGGCGACACGCGGGCGATGGCGGGCCTCATGCTGCTCAGCCTCGTGCTCGTGTTCGTCCCCGCGGCGGCGATCATCCTCGCCACGGGCGCAGGGCTCACCTGGCTCTGGGTCGCGATCGCGGTCTGGGTCGCCTCCCGCGCCGTCGGCCTGGCGTGGCGCTATCACGGCGCCCGCTGGCTCGTCATGGAGGTCCCGACCGACGCCGGCCCGACCGGAGCGGCAGTACCGACCGACTAGCTTCGAAGCCCATGGCGCTCCCCAAGCAAGCCGACGATTTTCCCGCGTGGTACCAGGCGGTCGTGCGTGACGCCCAGATGGCGGAGAGCTCGCTCGCCCGGGGCACGATGGTGATCAAGCCGTGGGGCTACGCGATCTGGGAGGCCATCCAGCGCGCGGTCGACGACCGCATCAAGGCCACCGGCCACGAGAACCTCTACTTCCCCACGCTCATCCCCGAGCGGCTCCTGCAGCAGGAGGCCGAGCACGTCGAGGGCTTCGCACCCGAGGTGGCGGTGGTCACCCACGCGGGCGGCGAGCAGCTCGCGGAACCGCTGATCCTGCGGCCCACGTCGGAGACGATCATCTGGGACACGTACTCGAAGTGGGTGCAGAGCTACCGCGACCTGCCGCTGCTCTACAACCAGTGGGCCAACGTGTTCCGTTGGGAGATGCGGCCCCGCGTGTTCCTGCGCACCACCGAGTTCCTCTGGCAGGAGGGCCACACCGCGCACGAGACCGGTGAGGAGGCGATGGCCGAGACGTTGCGGGTGCTGCACGAGGTCTACGTCGACACCGCGCGTGAGGTCCTGCGCATGCCGGTGATCCCCGGCCGCAAGAGCGCCGCGGAGCGCTTTCCCGGCGCGGTCGAGACGTTCACGATGGAAGCGCTGATGCGCGACGGCAAGGCGCTGCAGGCGGGTACCTCGCACTACCTCGGCCAGAACTTCGCCCAGGCCTACGACGTGACCTTCCAGGGCCGCACCGGCGAGGTGGAGTACGCGTACGCGTCGAGCTGGGGCGTCAGCACGCGCCTCATCGGCGCGGTGATCATGGCCCACGGCGACGACAAGGGTCTCCGCCTGCCGTCGACGATCGCACCGGTGCAGGTGGTCATCGTGCCGATCTACAAGACCGACGACGAGCGCGCGAGCGTGCTCGAGGTGGCCAACGGGATCGCACGCGGCCTCGACGGCGTGAAGGTGAAGGTCGACGACCGCGACGAGTACCGCCCGGGCTACAAGTTCAACGAATGGGAGCTGAAGGGCGTGCCGGTGCGGATCGAGCTCGGGCCGCGCGACATCACCGCCGGAAACGTCACCGTCGCCCGACGCGACCTCCTGACCAAGGAGACGTGGACGATCGAGTCCGCCGCGGCACGCGTCCGTCCCCTGCTCGACGAGATCGACACGAACCTCTACACGCAGGCGCTCGAGTTCCGCGAGGAGCACACCGCGCGGCCCGAGACGTACGAGGAGCTCCGTGACTTCCTGAAGGCCGGCACCGGCTTCGCGATCGCGGGCTGGGACGGCGATCCCGAGACCGAGGCGAAGGTGAAGGCCGACACCAAGGCCACGATCCGTTGCCTGCGGCTCGAGACCGGTGGCGTCGAGGGCACGTGCATCGTCTCGGGTAAGCCCGCCGTCGAGGAAGCCGTCTTCGCCCAGGCCTACTGAGAGCTGCTATTCCAGGAACTTCGCCACGAGATCCTGGCCGCGGACCCGCCACTCCTCGGCGGTGATCGCGTAGCGGATGTGGTCCTCCCACACGCCCCGGATCTGCAGGAGACGGAGCGCGGTGCCCTCGTCGCGCAAACCCAGCTTCTCGGCCACCCGACGGCTGGGCGCGTTGCGGGGCACGATCGCGGCTTCCACCCGGTGCAGGCGTAGCTCGTCGAACGCGTACCGGAGGACGAGCACCACGCCTTCGGGCACGTAGCCGTTCCCCGCCTGGTCCTGGTCGATCCAGTAGCCGACCGACGCCGACTGGAACGGGCCGCGCTGCACGGTGCCGAGGCTGATCTCGCCGACGAAGCGGCCGTCGCGCAGGAAGAGGCCGAAGCCGTAGGCACTGTCGAAGTGGCGTTGACGGTCCCACGCTCCGCACCGGGCGCGGTAGGCCTCGACGTCGAAGGCGGGATCCGGCAGCCCGCGATCGGGAAGTGGCTCCCACGCCTCGAGCCAGGTCCGGCTCCTCTTGCGGACGTCCGCCCAGCCCGGATGGTCCGCGAGTGTGAGCGGTCGCAGCATCACCCGGGTTCCGAGCAGGCGGCCCCAGCTACTGGTCACGACCGGACGCCGTTCGGCGCGCGCAGCAGCAGATCGACATCGCGAGGATCGGGTGACGGCCGGGAACGAGCACGGCCGCATTGTAGGAGGGGCCGGAGGTTTCCACTCGGGGGGCGTCGGACCGACCCGCCGGACCCCGCGCGGACGTCCGGTGGACGTCCGGGTCGGCGCGTCGTCGGCGTGTGTGCCAGGCTCCGGGCTGTGTCCGTCGATCGTGAGCCCGTAGCCGACGGCGTCCCTGTCGAGGACGCCGCGTCGAGTGCGGAGACCGCACCCGATCCGGCGAGCGACCGTCTGGTGTGGATCGACCTCGAGATGACCGGCCTCGACGTCGACCGCCACGTCATCGTCGAGATCGGGGTCCTCGTCACCGACGGCCAGCTCGAGGTGATCGACGGAGGCTTCGACGTCGTCGTCCACCAGCCGCCCGAGGCCCTGGCCGAGATGGACGACTTCGTGCGGCGGATGCACACGCGGTCCGGGCTCCTCCCGGCGATCGAGGCGTCGACCCTCTCGTTGGAAGAAGCCGGCGCGCAGGCCCTGGAGTACATCCGCACGCTGGTCCCCACGCCGGGAGTCGCGCCCATGTGCGGCAACTCGATCGGCACCGACCGGCGCTTCCTCTCGGCGCAACTGCGGGAGCTCGACGACTACCTCCACTACCGCAGCGTCGACGTCTCCTCCTTCAAGGAGCTGTGCCGCCGCTGGTACCCCGACGTCTACGCGAAGCGGCCCGACAAGGGCGAGACGCACCGCGCCCTCGAAGACATCACCGAGTCGATCGCGGAGCTGCAGTACTACCGCGCCCACATGCTGCGCGCTCCCGAGCCGGGGCCGGAGCGTGGCACCTCCGCTTAGCGCAACCCGTCGGCCTTCTGGCTGCGCATCATCGGCGATCGCGCCGCCGACTCGAACAGCACGGGCTCCCACGCCATCAACAGGAACGAGAGCTCGCGTTCGACCAGGTCGGCTACGACGAACCCTCGCGCCAGCTCCGCGGCGGCGCGGGCGACACAGGTGGTGGGGGCGTCCGGAAGGTTCACGCCGGCGCGCGTCGCCGCCTCGAGCACGGCCCGGGCCGCCCGCTGCGCGGCCTGCGCGGCGCGGCGGGTCCGATCGGTGCGCCGCAGTGCGCGATCGATCGCCATGGTGGCCCGCCAGGCGTCGACCTCGTCCCCCTGGAAGGCGGTGAGCCGCTCGAGCCCGACGGCGACCCGATCCAGATCGGAGGCCGACATCGCTTCCAGTGCGGCAGTGAACGCAACCGTGTCCATACGGGGTTCTCGGCAGCGCACGGGACGAATTGGAGGGCTTTCCGGGCCCGATGCCACGGGAGCGGCCATGGCCCGCGGCCACGGAGCGCGCGTGCGAAGGGTCCACCGCACCGGATCAGAGCTGCGAGCGCACGAGACCGTCGAGGATGTCGGCCTCGCTCACCAACATCTCGTCGAAGCCGAAATGGCGGAAGATCGACACCAGGATCAGCGCACCACCCACGATGACGTCCGCCCGCTCCGGCTCGAGACCGGGGTTGTACCTGCGCTCGGCCAACGATTCGGTCGCCAAGGTCCGGAAGACGTCTTCGGCCGCGGCGTGCGTGAGATGGAAGTGGTGGATGCGATCGCGGTCGTAGGTCGCGAGGCCGAGCTCGATCGAGGCCACCGCACTGACCGTGCCCGCGAGCCCGACGAGGGTGGGGGCATCGCGTAGACCGGGCATCTCGTGGTCGACGTCGGCCAAGTAGTCGCGGACGACGGCCACCGCGTTCGAGAGCTCCTCGGGCGCGGGAGGGTCGGACGCGAGGAACTGCTCGGTGATGCGGACGCAGCCCACGTCGATCGACTTCGCCGCGACCGGTTCGCTCGAGCCGAGCACGAACTCGGTCGAGCCGCCGCCGATGTCGACGACGAGGTACGGCGCCGGGGCGTCCAGCTCGGCGGTCGCGCCGAGGAAGCTGAGCCGCGCCTCCTCGTCGCCCGAGATGAGCTCCAGATCGAAGCCCAGCACCTCCCGCGCGGGCACGAAGAGTTCGTCGCGGTTCTCCGCGTCGCGTGCCGCGCTCGTGGTGGTCGCGCGCGCGTGATGCAATCCGTGCGCGTCGAGGAGCTCCCGGTACCCGCGCAGGACCGCGAGCGTCCGTTCGATCGCATCGGGACGCAGACGGCGGGTCGCGTTGACGCCCTGACCCATGCGGGTGATGGTCATCCGCCGCTCGAGCGTCCGCAGGCTCGGCGGTCCGTCGTTGTGACGGTCGACCTCCGCGATCAGGAGCCGGGTGGAGTTCGTCCCGAGGTCGAGGCCGGCGTAGGTGTCGCTCACGAGCTCGCGTTCCCAGCGGCCGCATCGGCGTCGAGCTCGGCCCGCACCCAGCGGCCGACCGGATCTTCGTTGCCGGCGAGCAGGTTGGCCAGGTGCGCGTGGAGACACTTCACGCCGACCCGGGTCCCGCCCACCCCGCCGGTCGGACGCGCACCCACATGACCCGGAGGCAACGCGGCATCGCGCTCACGCGCGTACGCGTCGTGCGTGGCGCGGAGTGCGTCGGCGTCGACCCCGGCCTCCGCGGCGCGCACACCGCCGCGCGACTCCACCCGTGCGACCGCTTCCGACAACGCCCGGTCGACGAGCCAGTAGCGGGTCGGCATCGGCGTCCCGTCGTGCAGCAACGGGGCGTTGCGGATGACGACCGGGGCGCCGACGGGCGTACGCACGACGATCTCGAAGTCGGCGCGCGGCGTTCGTCCCAGCAGTTCGGTGAGCTCGGCGATGTCGGCCGGGCTGGCCGAGGCGGTGGACACGACCGTCAGTGTACGAGGCCCGGGGAACGGTCAGCCGTGCGACGCGCTGGTCGGCGGAACGGCGGTGGTGGAGGTGGTCGCGGCCGGCGCGGTGGTCGTGGACGCGCTCGGGATCACGACGTAGGCCTGCTCGCCCGGCTTGACCAGGTGGTACGTCTCGCGGGCCAGACGCTCGATCTCCGTGTCGGTCCCGAGCTTCGCCGCTTCCCGATCGAGCTGCTTTCGCTGGCTCCGCAGCAACTGCAGCCGGCTCTCGGCCTGGGCGAGGTCGTGGCGCTGCGTGAGGTACGAACGCGTCGGGAACACGAAGACGAACAGCAGCGCGACGACCGCGAGCGACGCGAGGACGATGTAGACGACCGCGCCCCGTCGTCGGGTCGGAACGTCGACGACGATGGCCTCGACCGGCTCGTCCTCAGCCATCGGCACCGCCACCGTCGCGCGCCAACGCGGCGCCACCGAGGTAGGCCGCCGACTCACCGAGCTGCTCCTCGATCCGCACGAGCTGGTTGTACTTCGCGACCCGATCGCTGCGCGCCGGCGCACCGGTCTTGATCTGTCCGCAGTTGGTCGCGACCGCGAGGTCGGCGATCACGACGTCTTCGGTCTCGCCGCTGCGATGCGACATCATGGACGTGTAGGCACTGCGCGTCGCGAGCGCGACGGTGTCGAGGGTCTCGGTGAGCGTGCCGATCTGGTTGACCTTGATGAGGATCGAGTTGGCGATGCCATCCTCGATGCCGCGCTCGAGTCGCTCCGAGTTGGTGACGAACAGGTCGTCGCCGACGATCTGCACGTGGTCGCCGACGCGACGGGTGAGCGCGGCCCAACCTTCCCAGTCGTCCTCCGACATCCCGTCCTCGATCGAGACGATCGGGTACGCGTCGCACAGACCGCCGATGTACTCGGCGAACGCGGCGGAGTCGTACGTGACACCGGCACCGGCCATGACGTACTTGCCGTCGCGGTGGAACTCGGTGGCCGCGACGTCCATGGCGAGCGCGATCTCCTCCCCCGGCTTGTAGCCGGCGGCCTCGATGGCTCCCATCAGGAGGTCGAGGGCGGCCTCGGTGCCTGCCAGATCGGGAGCGAAACCACCCTCGTCACCGAGACCTGTGTTGAGGCCCCGCTCGTGGAGCACGTTCTTGAGCGCGTGATAGGTCTCGGCGCCCCACTGCAACGCCTCCGCGAAGCTCGCGGCGCCCACCGGGGCGATCATGAACTCCTGGAAGTCGACGTTGCTCGTGGCGTGCGCGCCACCGTTGAGGACGTTCATGAACGGCACGGGTAGGACGTGGGCGTTCGTGCCGCCGACGTACCGGTAGAGCGGGACCTCGAGCTCGTCGGCCCCGGCGCGCGCGACCGCGAGCGACACCCCGAGGATCGCGTTCGCACCGAGGCGCGACTTCGCGTCGGTGCCGTCGAGCGCGATCAGCTCGCCGTCGAGGTCGCGTTGGTCGAGCGCCTCGAGACCCATCACCGCTTCGCGGATCTCCTCGTTGACGTACTCGACCGCGCGTCGCACACCTTTGCCGCCGTACCGCTTGCCACCGTCGCGCAGCTCGACCGCCTCGTGCGCGCCCGTACTCGCACCGCTCGGTACCGCGGCACGGCCGCGCGCACCCGAAATCAGCTCGACCTCGACCTCGACCGTAGGGTTACCGCGGGAGTCGAGGATCTCGCGTCCGTGTACATCCGCGATGCTGCTCACGTTGTGCCTTCGCTGTGGCTGGTGTGACTGGTGTGAAGACGCTAGTCGAACGTCCGAATCCCGTGCGGGACACGCTGCGTGATTGCCGGGATCGTCAGCGCCGCGCCAGGCCAATGGATGCGCGGCACATCCGGTCGGCGGCGCCGTCGTCCATCACCGATCGTGGTCGCCGCAGTCACCGAGCTCGGCGCGCCCGAGCGCGGCCGCTCTCACGCCGGATCGGACCGCACGCCCCCTGCCCGGCGCCACAGCTCCGCGGCCCGGACGTGGTCGAGGGTTGTGACATCAACGCCCTCTTCGTCCGCTATGACCTCGAACGATCGGAATCGGCGGATCAGGTCCTGGACCCAGGCCCGGAGGGCCCCCTCGGCGTCGACGCCGCGGCTCCGGGCCACGAGGACGACAGCGCCCAACATCGACCCGATCAGGAGGGTATCGGTGTCGTCACCCTCTTCGGCGTGTTCAGCAGTGAACGCGGCCATCGCGGCTTGCACGGCCGGCAACGCCTCAGGAGCGACCGCATCGGTGATGCCCGCCGTCTTCGCCTTGCTGAGGAGCTTGTCGGCGAAGAGCAGGGCGGGCAGACCGGGCGTGATGCCGGCGACGAGTGACCGCCCACCCTTCTCGGCCCGCTTGATCTGCTCCCAGGTCTGGAGGACCTCGGCCGCCGACCCGGGGGCGTCGACGCCGAACACGTCGGGGTGGCGGCGCACGAGCTTGTCGTGGATGCCGCGCGCCACGTCGGCGATCGAGAACGCGCCCCGCTCCCCGGCCAGGATCGAGTGGAAGACCACCTGGTAGAGCAGGTCGCCGAGCTCGTCGGCCAACAGAGCGTCGAGCTCGGGATCCACGTCGGCCGGCGGTGCGTCGGGTGGGAGGCGCTCCACGGCCTCGAGCGTCTCGTACGCCTCCTCGATCAGGTACTTCGCCAGGGAGGCGTGGGTCTGCTCGGCGTCCCAAGGGCATCCACCGGGCCCCCGCAGGCGTTCGGCCAGCTCGACCAGGCGGACGAACTCGGCGCCCACCCTGGCCCCGCCGACATCGACGAACACCGCGGTGAGGTGATCGGGCTCGAGGCTGCGGTCCAGATCGACCAGCTCGAGGTGGGTCACCAGCTCGTCGGGCAGGCCCAGGCGCTGCAGGCCGACGACCGGATGGTCGGCCTGGAGGACCTCGAGCAGGGCGAGCTTCACGTCCGAGAGCACGAACTGCGAGTCGCATTGCGCCACCAACATGGCGCCGCCGAGACCAGCCGCGCCGGCCGCGAAGGCGCGGGCGTCGACGACCCGTGCCCCGCCCATGGGGTCGATCCCCAGGCGGGCCCAGGCGAGATCGGCGAACGACAGTCCCGGGACGACCCGTACCTCGACCTCACCACGACCCGCGGCCTCTTGCAGGAGGGCGACGCTCTGCTCCGCGACCGCGGGATTCCCCGGCACTGCGTACACGACGTGACCGACACGGTTCGCGGCAGCGACCACGGTGCCGGCGATCGTCCCGTAGGCGTCGGCGAGGGACGGGGCGGCGTCGTAGACGGCGTCGAAGCTCTCGAAGCCGATGCCCTCGGCCTCGAGCTGCTGCACCGCCGGGTGGCGGGACGTGCGCACGAATCGCGCCGCCGCGGCCGTCAGTGCGGTGCGGGCCGCAGGAAGCAGCAGGTCGGTGCCGGCCGGGCCGAGCCCGACGATCGAGACGACTCCCGAGCCGGAAGCCGGCTCCCTCATCCGGCCGGCGGCGCGGTGGTGGCGGTCGTCGCGGTGGCCCCGGTGGGTGCCGTCGTGGGCGCGCCGGCGACCTTTCCGCCCGGCTGGTCCAAGGTGGCGGGGGTCTTCGGCGGCGAGACGGTGAACCCGGTACCGGCGACGAACTTGACCGTCCCGTACTGCGGGTTCACGTGGACATCACCGCGGTAGGGCCGTTGGATCGCGAGCAGGGCCTCGGTCTGGGCCGCGGTCGCGATCTCGGCCGCGAGGACCTCGGGCCCGTAGGGCTCGACCGTCGCGACGTAGGTGCTGCCCGAGACCGTGACCGGCTTCGACGGCGCACCCGGCTGGAGGCCGGTGACCGCGGCGGCGAGCTCCGCCGGGATGCTCGGGTCGTTGGCGCAACCGGCCACGCCACCCTCGGCTGCGGTCGTCGTCTCGATCGACTCGCGCTTGGCGACGTCGGAGAAGGAGGCGCCCGCGTTGATCTGGGCGATCACCGCGTCGGCCGTGGTCGCGTCCGGGACCTGGATGATGAGGAGGATGTCGGGGCACTGCGCCGCGTTGGCCGCGAACTTCGACTGGTAGAGCGCGGCGCGCTGCGCGGCGGTGGTCTTCGTGACCGCGACGGTGCGGGCCTTCCGGTCGATCTCGAGGTTGCGGAACCAGGCGGGGAAGGCCGCGAAGGTCTTGGCGCCGCCGAAGGACCCCTGCGCGAGTGTCTTCCCCGCGGCGCGGTCGGCCGCGGTGAGCTTCTTGTGCGCCGCGGCGAACGTGCGGTCGATCATCTTCTGGACGATCACCTGGTTCATCCAGCTGGCGGCAATCGAGCTGCTCACGAGGTGCTTGCCGTCGGAGATGGATCCGCCTCCGGCCTTCACCGCCTGCGCCAGCAGCTTGTTGTCGCGCAGCGCCGTGAGCTCGCGGTTGAAGCTGCTGGTGGAGATCGAGGAGGCCTTGACCGTCGCCGCATCGGCCCGCGGAGAGCCGGAGCAACCGGCGCCGACCAGGGCGGCGACGAGGACGAACGCGATGATGCCGAGAGAGGTTCGCTGCACGGGGGGCAATCTACCGGGAGGCGCGGTCAGCCGGACGAGCCGGGAGCGGGAGCGGCCGTCGTGGCCGGCGCCGTGGTGGCCGGCGCGGTGGTGGTCGGCGCCACCGTGGTCGTCGTCGGCTTGGTGCCGGGCGCCTGGACTTCGACGCCCTTGTCGGTGCGGACGAGCTTGCCCCAACGCTTGTCGATGCTGATCTTCGCCGCCGCGAGCTGCTTGGTGAAGTCGGCCGAGAACTTGTTGGCGTCCTCCTGCTGGATGGCCAGCCGGATCTGGCCCTTCTCGTTGGCGTACTCCATGTTCTGGACCTGGATGATGTGCCACGAGTTGGCGACGTGGACGGGGGCCGACAGCTGGTTGAGCGGCAGCGCCTCGGCCGCGGTCTGGAAGTCGGCGACGAACTGCTTCTCGACGAGGCAACCGAGCTCACCGCCGACGGCGCCCGAGGTGCGGTCGGTGCTGTCGGACTTCGCCAGCGCGGCGAAGTCGCCGCCGGCCGCCAGCTTCTTCTCGATCGCGTCGGCCTGGGCCTTGGTCTTCGTCTCGATGTGGCGCACCAGCTTCTTGGAGGTGCAGCCGCTCTCGAGGTCGGTCCGGTGCGCGGCGTAGTAGGTCGCGAGCTCGGCTTCGCCCGGCGGGCCGCCGCCCTGCGCGTCGATCAACGCGATGAGTCGGGCCTGGCGGTCGATCAGCGTCTGGCGGAACTTCGCCGGGAACCCGTTGACGATCGGAACGCCCGCCTCGGGTGCGGACGGGGTGCTGAACTGCGCAATGATCTGGCTCTTCGCCTCGGCCCGCTGATCGGCGGAGAGCTTCAGCTTCTTCCGGGCGAAGTCGCTGTCGGCCACGCTCTGCTGGATCTCGCTGGTGAGCCAGGAGGCGGCGATCGCCGCGTCGTACTTGTCGCTGCCGGTGCGGACCGCCTTCACCCCGCTCGCCTTGAGCTGCTTCGCGAGCGGCTTGTTCGCGGCGAGGGTGTCGAGCTCCGCCGTGAACGACGAGTTCGAGATCTTCTTGCCGTCGACGGAGAAGGCGGTCCCGCTGATCGCTGCGCCCGCGGGCGCCGCCACGAAGGCGACGCACAGAGCGGCGACGAGCACTGGCGACACCAGGCGGATGCGGCGGAAGATCATGACGCCGAGGACCCTACCGGGACCGGTGACTCGAGCGGCATCAGGTCCTGCAACAGCGAGCGGACCGTCGCGGCGGCCGTTTCCGGACCGCCCTTGAGCGGGATCACGGTCTCGTCGGGCTTGTACACCGCCCGGGGCGCGAGTCGTTGGAGCCGCACCTTTTGCGACTCCTTGAGCTCGAGGCCGACCACCCGGGCCACGCCCTTCTGGACGGTCACGCTGCGAAGCCCGAGGCGCACGCACTCGGCACGGAGCCGGGCGACCTCGAGCAACGCCTCGGCCGCGGCCGGAAGCGGCCCGTACCGGTCGAGCCACTCGTTCTCGATGTCGCGGACGTCGGCCTCGTCGCCCACCGCCGCGAGGCGCCGGTACGCCTCCATCCGGACGTCGTCGCGCTCGACGTAGTTGCGCGGGAGATGCGCGTCGACCGGCACGTCGATCGTGATCTCCTTCGGCTTCTCGATCGTCTGGCCGGTGAGCTCGCCGACCGCCTCGGTGACCATCTCGCAATAGAGGTCGAAGCCGACCGCGGCGATGTGCCCGCTCTGCACGCCGCCGAGCAGGTTGCCGGCCCCGCGGATCTCGAGGTCGCGCATCGCGATCTTGAACCCCGACCCGAGATCGGTGAACTCGCCGATCGTCTTGAGCCGTTCGTACGCCTCTTCGCTCAGCTTCCGGTCGGGCGGGAAGAGCAGGTACGCGTACGCGCGCTGTCCCCGTCGTCCGACCCGGCCCCGCAACTGGTAGAGCTGCGAGAGCCCGAGCATGTCGGCGCGGTCGACCACCAGCGTGTTGACGTTCGGGATGTCGAGCCCGCTCTCGATGATCGTGGTGGACACGAGCACGTCGTAGTTGCGCTCCCAGAAGTCGAGCACGATGCGCTCGAGCTGGCCCTCGTCCATCTGCCCGTGCGCGACCGCGATGCGCGCCTCGGGCACGATCGCCTGCAGCTGCGCGGCGACGTGCTCGATGTCCTGCACGCGGTTGTGGACGTAGAAGACCTGGCCCTCACGGAGAAGCTCGCGTCGGATCGCCTCGGCGACGGCCCGCTCGTCGTACTCGTCCACATAGGTCAGGATCGGCTGGCGGTCCTCCGGAGGCGTGTTCACCAGCGACAGGTCGCGGATGCCGGTGAGGCTCATCTCGAGCGTGCGCGGGATGGGGGTTGCGGAGAGGGTCACGACGTCGACGTCGGCTCGCATCTGCTTGATCTTCTCTTTGTGGCTCACACCGAAGCGCTGTTCCTCGTCGACGACGAGAAGCCCGAGGTCCTTGAACTTGATGTCCTCGGAGAGCAACCGGTGCGTGCCGATCACCACGTCCACCGCGCCGCTCGCGACTCCGTCGCTCACCGCGCGTTGCTCCTTCGCGGTGAGGAAGCGCGACATGACCTCCACCCGGACCGGGTAGTTGGCAAATCGCTCCCGGAACGTCTGGCCGTGTTGGTTCGCGAGCAGCGTCGTGGGCACGAGGACCGCCACCTGCTTGCCGTCCTGCACGGCCTTGAAGGCGGCGCGCACCGCAACCTCGGTCTTGCCGTAGCCGACGTCGCCACAGACGAGGCGGTCCATCGGTACGGTGCGTTCCATGTCGGCCTTCACCGCGAGGATCGCGGCGAGCTGGTCGGGCGTCTCCTCGTACGGGAACGCGTCCTCGATCTCCTGCTGCCACGGCGTGTCGGGGGCGAACGCGTGGCCGGCGGTCGCGAGTCGGCGTCGGTAGAGGACCACGAGCTCCTGCGCGATCTCGTTGACCGCGGATCGCACCTTGGCCCGCGCCTTGGCGAAGTCGGTGCCGCCCAGCCGGTGCAGGCTCGGAGTCTCTCCACCGGTGTAGCGGCGGACGATCCCCACCTGGTCGGTGGGCACGTACAGCTTGTCGGCTCCGCGGTACGCGAGCAGGAGGTAGTCGCGCTCCACGCCGCCGATACCCCGCGTGACCATGCCTTCGTAGCGGCCGACGCCGTGAACCTGGTGCACGACGTAGTCGCCGGGCTTGAGGTCGTCGTAGTAGTCGGCTCCCTTGCGCGCACCGCGCGGACGCCGGTGGACGCGTCGCCGTCCGGTCAGGTCGGACTCGGCCACGATCGCGAGCCGCACACCCGGCAGGACCGCGCCCCGCTCGAGCGGCGCGGTCACGAGGTTGATGCCGGGTTCGCGCAGCAGCGCGGGCGTGAGGTCCTCCTGCACCGGGACTTCGAGACCCTCGCCGGCGAGCACGTCGTGCAGCCGGCGCGCCGAACCCGTGCCTTCGGCGGTGATCACGACGCGCATGCCTTCGCCCCGCAGGCGACGCAGCCGGCTGGCCAAGGCCTCGGAATCGCCGACGACCGGATCGAACGCGGTGGACGCGAGCATCGGCGTTCCTGGGGCGTCGGGCGTGCTCAACAGCGACGCGGCGCCGGCCTTGGTCTCGGTGAGCAGCCGTTCGAAGGGCAGCGAGAGACGGGGAAGATCGCGGTCGGTGTCGACGCCCCACGCACCGCCGAGCGCGCGTGCGAGCGCGTCCTCCTCGTCGAGGAGCTCCTGGGCCCGGTCGCGCATGCGCTTCGGCTCGACCAGGAGCACCAACGCCTCGCGCGGGAGCAGATCGGTGAGCAGCCGCTCGTCCTTGCAGAGCCACGGCAGCCAGCTCTCCATGCCGTCGAAGACCTGGCCTTCGGCGAGGCGCTCCCACTGCTCGCGACCCCACGGCTCGGCGGTGATGAGCTCGTCGGCCCGGGCCCGCACCTCGAGCGTCGGGAGGAGCTCGCGGGCCGGGAAGATCGCGACCGCGGCGAGATCGTGGGTCGACCGCTGGTCGGCGACCGAGAACCCCGACAGCCGGTCGACCTCGTCTCCCCACAGATCGACGCGCACCGGGTGGTCGGCGGTCGACGGGTAGACGTCGATGATCGAGCCGCGCACCGCGACCTCGCCCCGCGACTCGACCTGGTACTCGCGCCGGTAGCCGTCAGCGACGAGACGCTCGATCAGGCCGTCGCGGTCGACTTGCTGGCCGGGTTGGAGGACGACGGGGTCGACGTCCTCGACGTGCGGGCCGAGCCGCTGCACGAGCGCGCGGATCGGGGCGACGATGACGGCTGGGGTGTGCCGGCCACCCTCGCGCAAGCGCCACATCACCCGTTGGCGTCGACCCATGGTCTCGAGACCGGGCGAGACCCGCTCGAACGGCAGGGTCTCCCACGCGGGGAAGCGCTCCACCTCGGCGTCGCCGAGGTACTGGCGCAGATCGTGCTCGAGCCGCTCGGCCTCGTTGGCGGTGGGAACCGCCACGACCACCGGGCGGCGGCCGGTCGTCGAGTGCAACGCGGCGGTGAACAACGCCCGAGCGGAGTCGGGAACCGCGACGACGCGGTCGCGGCCGACAGCCGCACCGAGCAGCGCGGGCTCCTCCGCGAGCAGCGCAGGAAGCGCCGCCAGCGGTGGAGTCGCGGGCGCGGCGGGATCGATTTCGGGAGGCTCGGGAGCGGTGGTCATGTTCGCTTTCTGGACGCGCGAAGAGGCCCGGAAGAACGACTCCCCGGGTACCTCGCGAGGGTACCGGCTCTCAGTTGAACCGATTCATCGCGGCATCCATGCCCTCGGTCGCGATGAGCTCCACCGCGTCGGCCGCGCGTTCGACCGTCACGTCGACGGCCTCGCGGTCGGCCTTCGAGAACCGCTTGAGGACGTGATCCGCACCCTGTTTCTTGCCGCCGGGCGGCTTGCCCACCCCGATGCGAACCCGCCCGAAGCCGTCGTCCTTGAGGTGCGCCTTGATCGAGCGCAGACCGTTGTGACCCGCGAGACCGCCGCCGATCTTCAGCTTCAGCGCCGCGGGCGGGAGGTCGAGCTCGTCGTGGACGACCACGAGGTCGGGGACGGCCACGCCGTAGCGCCGGACGAGCGGCGCGACGGCCTGCCCCGAGTCGTTCATGAAGGTGAGCGGGACCGCGAGCGCGACGCGACGGCCGCCGATGCGCACCTCGGTCGTGAACGCGCGCTCCTTGCTCTTCTTCAACCGCCCGCCGTGACGGGACGCAAGGAGCTCGACGACCTCCGCACCCACGTTGTGGCGGGTGCGGTGGAACTCGTCCCCGGGATTCCCGAGCCCGACCACGAGCAGGTCGGCCGGGGTCCCGGTGCGCTCGCCGCCACGCGACGGGCGCCGGAGCACGGGCTACTCCCCGGAGGAGTCGCCGCCGTCGCCCTCAGCCGCTTCGCCGGCTTCGGCGGCAGCCTCGGCCGCGGCTTCGGCTTCCTGCTCGCCGATGTCGACACCACGAGGCGCGACGACTTGGGCCGCGAGCTCGTCAGGGTCCTGGGTGGTGACCACGCCACGGGGCAGCACGAGATCGCGCACGTGGATCTGGTCGCCCACGATCATGACCGAGATGTCGTGTTCGATCGCCGCGGGGATGTCGGCCGGCAGCGCTTCCACCGTGAGGGTGAAGACCAACTGCTCGAGCAGGCCACCGTCGAGGACACCGACGGACTCCCCGGTCAGGTGCAGCGGGACCTCGGCGGCGACCGCCACGTTGGCGCTCACCCGGATGAAGTCGACGTGCACCAGGTCACCGCGGGTCGGGTGGCGCTGGATCTGGCGGGCCAGGGTCAGGACGTTCTTGCCGCCGAGCTCGAGGGTGATGACCGTGTTGGAGCCGCTCGCACCGCCGAGGATCCGGCTCAGATCGCGGGCGGAGACGGTGATCGGCTCGGAGGGCTCGTCGAGGCCGTAGACCACGGACGGGACCAAGCCGGTGCGCCGGATGCGCCCCGAAGGGCGCGAGCCCAACTCGGTGCGGGGTTCGGCGCTGAGAGTGTTGGTGTCCGCCATGGCGCGAGTCGTCCTTCGTGGAACTGCAGGGGAACGAGCCATTCTGCTCGTTCCGGGCGCCGGATGCCACCCGGGTGGGCGGCTCAGGGCCCGATCGGGCGGCGAATCAGGTGTTGTCGCCCCGGAAGATCTCGCTCACCGAGGTGTCCTCGAACACGGCATCGAGGGCGTCGGCGATGATCGGTGCGATCGACAGCACGGTGAGCTTGTCGAACTGCTTCTCGGGCGGGACCGGCAGGGTGTTGGTGATGACCACCTCACGGACGGGCGAGTTGGTCAGGCGCTCGACCGCGGGCCCGGACAGCACGCCGTGGGTCGCCAGCACGTAGACCTCCTTCGCACCCTTCTCCATGAGGAGATTGGCCGCGGAGGTGACCGTGCCGGCGGTGTCGATCATGTCGTCGACCAGGACACAGGTGCGGCCGTCGACCACACCGACGACGTCCTGGGCCTCGGCGACGTTGTGGGTGCCCTTGGGGCGGCGCTTGTCGATGAACGCAAGGTCGCCCTCGATGCCGGTCGAGTTGGTGAGGCAGTTGGCGAAGCGCCGGGCGAGCTTGCCGCCGCCGGCGTCGGGGGAGACGATCGTGACCTCACCCTGGATCTTCTCCCCGAGGTACTCGGCGAGCATCGGCACCGCGGTGAGGTGATCGACCGGCATGTCGAAGAAGCCCTGGATCTGACCGGTGTGCAGGTCGACGGTGACGACCCGGTGCGCGCCGGCGGTGGCCAGCACGTCGGCGACCAGACGGGCGGTGATCGGTTCGCGGCCCTCGGCCTTGCGGTCCTGGCGGGCGTAGCCGTAGAAGGGGCAGACCGCGGTGATGCGCTTGGCCGACGCGCGCTTCGCGGCGTCGATCATGATCAGCTGCTCCCAGAGGCGGTCGTTGATCGGATCGCAGTGGCTCTGGATGAGGAAGACGTCGGCGCCGCGGATGCTCTCGCCGTAGCGGCAGTAGATCTCGCCGTTGGCGAACGTCGAGAGGACCACCTCGCCCAACGGGACCTTCAGGCACTCCGAGATCTCCTCGGACAGGGCCACGTTGCCCCGACCCGCGAAGAGCATCAGCTTCTTCTTGGTGATCAGCTCCACTGGTGCCCGTTTCGTCGCGTCCGCCGGCCGCCCATCCTACGGTCACGGCACAGCCCGCTGTCCGAGCGTTCCGACCGCCCCGGCGTCGCCGGACCCCTGCTCCCGGTCCGAGCTCGTCGTCAGGGTCTGAGCCGCCTCGATCGTTCTGCTGAGCACCGGTTGCGTGCTCGACGGGTTTCTAAGGGGTGGGCTTCTCGTCGCGGCGGGCGGCCCAGCCTTCGGTGATGCGCGCGGGGACGCCCTTGGCGAGCGCGCCGGCTGGGACGTCGGACGTGACCACCGCACCGGCCGCGATGTAGGCACCGTCGCCCACCTCGACCGGGGCAACCAGCACCGAGTTGGACCCGGTGCGGGCGTCGGCGCCGATCTTGGTGCGGTGCTTGTCCTTGCCGTCGTAGTTCGCAGTGATCGTTCCCGCGGCGACGTTGGCCCGCGGGCCGACCTCGGCGTCACCCACGTAGGCAAGATGCGGGACCTTCGCGCCCTCGCCGATCTCCGCGTTCTTGGTCTCGACGAAGCCGCCGATGTGCGCGTCGTCGGCGACACGGGTGCCGGCGCGGAGGTGCGCGAACGGACCGACCGAGCACCGGTCGCCGATCTCGGAGTCGCGTGCGACCGTGTTGCGGATCACGCTGTTCTCGCCGACGATCGTGTCGACGATGTGGCAGTCGGGCCCGACCACGGTGTGCGCGCCGACGACGGTCCGGCCCTCGAGGATCACCCCGGGGAGCAGGCGCACGTCGGGCTCGAGCTCGACCGCGGCGTCGATGTAGGTGTGCGACGGGTCGGTCATGCTCACGCCCGTGCGCATCCATCGCGTGTTGATGCGCTCCCGCATGACGGCTTCGGCCTCGGCGAGCTGCGCGCGGTCGTTCACGCCCATCGCCTCGGTCGGATCGTCGGCGATGACCGCGGTCACCGAGTGACCCGCGGCGCGCAGGACGCCGACCGCGTCGGTGAGGTAGTACTCGCCCTGCGCGTTCTCCGGGCTCAGGCGACGGAGCGCGGGCATGAGCAAGCCGCGCCGGAAGCAGTAGATGGAGGTGTTGACCTCCTGGATCGCGAGCTCGTCGGGTGACGCGTCGAGCTGTTCGACGATCGCGGCGACGCGGTCGAGCTTGTCGCGGAGGATCCGCCCGTAGCCGTCGGGATCGTGGGTGACCGCGGTGAGCAGCGTGGCCGCCGCGTCGGAGCTGCGGTGCTCCCGGGCGATCGCGGCCAGGGTCTCGGGGCGCAGCAGCGGCGTGTCGCCGGGCACCACGAGAACGTCGTCCTCGTCGAAGTCGTCGGCGAACGCGGTGAGACCGGCGCTGGTGGCGTCACCGGTGCCGCGTTGCACGCGCTGCTCCACGAACTCCACCGGCATCTCGGTCGCGAGCTGCTCCTGGAGCGTCTTGGTCACGCGTTCGGCGCCATGACCCACGACGACGACGATGCGCTGCAGCGGCAGCGCGGTGAGGGCGTCGATCACGTGGAGCAGGATCGGGCGGCCCGCGATCGGATGCAGCACCTTCGGGGTGGAGGAGCGCATGCGGGTGCCCTCACCGGCGGCGAGAACGACGGCTGAGAGCGGTCGGTACTGGCCCATTCGGCTCCTCGGATGCAAGTCGTGCGATCGGTCGACGGGAAGCTCGGGGGCGAGGTTTCGAACCTCGACTTGGGACTCCAAAGGACCCCGTGCTGCCGTTACACCACCCCCGATCGGGTGGCCTCGACGATAGCGCCGCGCACCGACACCACCGGTCCCGGTCGGGCTGCGCATCGACGACCGCTTCTTCCCGTCACCAAGGGCCGGAATCGACGCCCGGGCGGGGCAGCGGCTAATTTCCGCCCCATATGGGCTCACTGATCAAGAAGCGCCGCAAGCGCATGCGCAAGAAGAAGCACAAGAAGCTCCTGAAGAAGACGCGCTGGCAGCGTCGTCAACAGGGCAAGTAGAGCCCCACAGGTTCTGCGGCGGCCGCCCCTCTGGGGCGGCCTCGTCGCGTCTTGGCGTCGGGCCGATCAGGCGATCTCGACGCCTTTCGGCACCGTGACGCCCACGTGGGCCACGAATCCGAGGTCCTGCTCGACCCGCGTCCTGGCCGCTTCGGCCGATCCCGCGTCCTCGAACCAGGTCCAGAGCGACGACCCGCTCCCCGCCACGAGGAACGGCCGACCCGTCACCCGTTCGACCTCCGCCCGGGCGCCGACCAGCCGCGGCTCGACCCGTTCGGCGGCCGGCTCGAGATCGTTGCCGAGCTCGGGTAGGAGATGCACGACGGCCGGCGGTGCGGGGATCGTACGGGTCGACGAGGGGCCGCCGAGCTGATCCCAGGCGCGGTAGACGTCGGGGGTCGCGATCCGAAAGTCGGGCACCACGATCAGCACCGTGACCGCGTCGAGGGGCCCAACCGGTGCGAGCTGCTCGCCCCGCCCCCGCATCCACGCGGCGCCGCCCTCCACGCAGAACGGCACGTCGGAACCGAGCTCCGCCGCGACGGCGAGGAGCCCGGCGCGATCGACCCGCCCGGCGCCGGAAAGCAACGAGCTGACGGCCACCAGCGTCGCGGCCGCGTCGGCCGACCCGCCACCGAGGCCACCGCCCGCGGGAATCCCCTTGTGCAGCGAGATGGCGAGGCCGAGATCCGAGCCTGCCCGGCGGAGCAGCGCGCGCGCCGCACGGACCACGAGGTTGTCGGCCGTCGCGGGCACGGTCCCGGTGACGCCGCTCAGGCCGAGCGCGATCTCGCCGGCGTGCGTGGCGACGACTTCGATCGTGTCGAGGGGAGGCGACACCGAGACCGCGAGTGCGTCGAGCCCGTGGTAGCCGTCGGGGAGGACACCGAGGACGCGCAACGACAGCGTCAGCTTCGCGTGGGCGCGCACGCGTACCCGCCCGCTCACGCGGCGTCGACCCGCGCCAGCGCGGCCCACTCCTCGAGACCCAGGGTCTCGGCCCGGGCCCGCGGGTCGATGCCCGCAGCTTCGAGGGTTCCGACGGTCGCGTCGCCGAGCAGCGCTTTGAGCGCCTGACGCAGGGTCTTGCGCCGTTGCCCGAACCCGGCCCGGACGAGCACGAACATCCGGTCGACCGACGGGACGTCCACCGGCGGTACGGCGCGACGGTCGAGCGCGACCAGCGCGCTCTCCACCTTGGGCGCGGGCATGAAGACCGTGGGTGGGACCGTCCCGACGACCTTCGCCGTCGCGTAGTACGCGACCTTCACGCTCATCGCGCCGTAGGCCTCGCTGTCGACGGCGGCGGCCATCCGTTCCCCCACCTCGCGCTGCACCATCACCAGCATCCGGTCCACCATCGGCGCGTGCTCCAACAGCCGGATCACGACCGGGGTGGCCACGTTGTAGGGCAGGTTCGAGACCGCGCGCCACGACGGCGCGTCGGCGAGCAGCGCGCCGAGGTCGATCTCGAGGGCGTCCCCCTGCACGATGTCGACCATCGGGTCGTCGCCGACGACCGACCGCAGCACGGGCACGAGGTGCCGGTCGAGCTCCAGCGCACGAACGTGCACGCCGCGCTCGCGCAGCGCCAGCGTCAACGAGCCGATCCCGGGCCCGATCTCGAGCACGTGGTCGCCGGGCTCCAGACCCGCGAGTCGGACGATGCGCCGCGCCGTGTTGCCGTCGGCGAGGAAGTTCTGCCCGAGCGCGCGGCTCGGGCGGACGTCGTGCTCGCGCAGAAGGGCGTTGATGGAGCCCGGCGTGAGCAGTGACATCGCCGCGACGCTACCTTGCGGCTCCTGGCGGATCGTCGGCCTACGACTACCAGCTGAGCGTGACCGGGACGACACCCTGCGAACGGTTCGCGATCTTGTCGAAGGTGTCGGGCGACAGGTCGATGATCCGACCCGCGGCGAACGGGCCGCGGTCGGCCACCACGCAGGTGGTGGAGCGCCCGTTCTGGGTGTTCGTCACCGTGACGACCGTGCCCATGGGAATCGTCTTGTGGGCGCACGTCCCGGCCGTGATCTGGTACCAGGTCGCGCCACCGCTCTCGCTGTGCCCCGTGCCGGATGGCTGCGCGGCCGCAGGCGCTGGGCCCGCGGGAGCTGCCGATCCCGTTCCGGATGTACCCGAGCCGCTGCCGCTCGGCGGGACGGTCGCCTTCGCACCCACCGCCACGATCTTCGGCTTGGCCGCGACGGTCACGACCGTCGAGACGACGCGCTCGGCGACGACCCGGCCGTCCCGGATCGTCTGCTGGTACGTGATCTGGGCCGAGCCGTTCACGCCCTCCTGCATCACGCGGTATTGACCCTTCGGGAGCGTCGGGTCGGTGCGTTGCACGGTCGCGTAGGGGACCGGCTGGGTCTCCATTCGCTGACCCGCGTCCATGCGCACGACCGTGATGGTGCCGTTCACCGGGACGGGCTGGTCGAGGCCCGGCGTCACCTGGTCGTTGCCGTCGAGAGTGATCGCGTTGTTGTTCAGGAACTCACGCACGGTCAGGGCGGTCGTCGACAGGCCCAGGGTCTGACCGTCGACGACGACCGTGACCGGGCGGCTGCTCCGCAACACGATCGGCACGGCGGGGTCGAGCTTCGGCGTGCTCGGGACGCCCAGCGCGACGAGCGCGGGATCGATCTTCAGCTCGGCGCGGAGACCCGAGAGCGTGGTCGCGGTCGTCCAGACCGACTGCTGCTTGCCGTCGATGTCGAGCTCGACGGGGTGCGCGCGCTGGAGCGAGATGGCACCGCGCGGCGGGATCGGCGCGCCGAGCGCGGGCTGTACGCGGTCGAACGGGCCGACCCAGATCTCGGCGTGCGCGAGTGCGTCACCCACGGTGTCGGCACCACCCGCGTCGGTACGGATGCGCTGGCCGTCGACGTTGATCTCGACGGGGTGACTCGTCGGCAGCAGCAGCCTCCACACGATGGTCCCGACGACGAGGACCAGCCCGGCGGCGATCGCGAGCCGGGTGCGTCGACGCTTCGTGCGGGCCCGTCGCTCCGCGGCCCGGCGGCTGCGCCGGTCCCACGCCTGCACCGCGGGTGCGGACTCCCACGCGGGCAAGTCGGGTAGGTCGGGCAGCTCGGCCAGGTCGACGTGGCCGGTGAAGGCCGGCTCGATCCGCTCGACGGCGGAGGTGCGGTCCTCGGGCTCGGCCCCGGGAGCCGGCGCGTGCCGGGCCTCGACCGCAGGCGCGACGGCGTCGGCGTCGACGAGCGCCGCGGGCACGATGACGACGTCGAGCTCCGGCAGGTTGCGGAGGTCGCCGAGCGGCAGCCAGGCCTCGGGCACGGGCGCTTCGGCGCGCGCCGGAGAGGGTCGGACGGACCGCAGCGCGTAGTGGCGCGCGGCGATCGCCCGCCGGCTCTTCGTGTCTCGCGGCGCGTGGCGCGCCATGGAACGTTGTACCGGCTCTGAGATCGGGTCCGCCTCCCGCTCAGGAGCGATGGTGCCGCTCACTACCGGGTCCAGAACCGACCCCGGATTGCCGCGGACCGTAGCGAGGGTTCGCGCTGCGTCGCAACCTCACCCCGCAGCACGCGCAGGGTGCGCACCCTCTGACCAGGGACGACTACAAAGAGTGAATATCGGTCAGGACGGCGCGCGTCGTCGCGAGCGTCGCACGCGCGACCTCGTCGACCGACCGGCCCATCGCGGCAGCGAGCGCGGCGCCGACATCGGGAAGGAACTCCGGGCGGTTCTCGCGACCGCGGTGCGGCACCGGCGCGAGGTACGGCGTGTCGGTCTCGACGAGCACGCGGTCGAGCGGCGCGATCGCCGCCGCCTCGCGCAGATCGGCCGCGTTCTTGAACGAGACGATGCCGCTGAACGACAGGTACGCGCCGAGGTCCAGGGCCTCGCGCGCGACGTCGGCGTCCCCGGTGAAGCAGTGGAAGATCGTCCGCCGCGGCACGCCGACGTCCCGGAGGATCACGAACGTCTCGGGCCACGCGTCGCGCGTATGGATCACGAGCGGCAGGTCGCGGTCGAGCGCGAGCCGGATCTGGGCCCGGAACGCGGCTTGCTGGGCGTCGGCCGGGGAGTGCCCGTAGTAGTAGTCGAGCCCGCACTCGCCGACCGCGACGACGCCCGACTCCCCCAGCAGGCCCTCGAGCTCCGCGCCCTCCGACTCCCAACGCGACGCATCGTGCGGATGCAGGCCGACGGCGGCGAAGACCTCGGGCTGTCGCTGCGCGAGCGCGACCGCGTCCCGTGACGAGGCGAGGTCGGTACCGACGCAGACCATGACCTCGACGCCGACCGCACGCGCACGGTCGATCACGTCGTCCGCGCTCTCGTCCAACCCGGTGAGATGGCAGTGACTGTCTGCCCATGTCACCGTCGACCCCGACGTCACTTGGGGTCGACGCGGGGGAAGAGGGACTCACCCTTCTCGAGCAGGCTGCCGGCGGTGAGGCCACCCCATTCGGCCGCGTCGGGGAGGCGCGCGTCCTCCGGACGACCGGGAAGTCCGAGCCGCGACCAGAGGTCGGCGGCCGCGATCGGGATGAGCGGCGACGCGAGCAGCGCGACGATGCGCAGCGTCTCCAAGCAGTCGCCGATGACGGCGGCCACCTGCTCGTGCTCGCCCGCCTTGTGCAGCGCCCAGGGCTGCTGCTCCTCGATGTAGGCGTTGGCCGCGCCGATCAGCTCCCACACCGCGCCGAAGCCGTCGGAGAAGTTGTACGCCTCGAGCTCGGTGGTGAGGGTGGCGAACGCCGTGGCCGCGGCCTCCCGGAGCGGGCCGTCGGCGCGGGCTTCGGGGACGACGCCACCGCAGTAGTTGACGGCCATGTTGAGGACACGGCTCGCCAGGTTGCCGAAGTTGTTGGCGAGATCCGCGTTGTAGCGGGCCAGCATCGCCTCGTAGCTGAAGTCGCCGTCGGGACCGAAGCGCTGGTCGGCGAGGAAGTAGTAGCGGAAGCCGTCGACGCCGAAGTCGGCCACCAGGTCGGCGGGAGCGATCTGGTTGAGGGTCGTCTTGCTCATCTTCTCGCCGCCCACGAGCAGGAAGCCGTGAATCGCCTCCCGGTGTGGTGGCAGCTCGCCGGCCGACATCAGCATCGCCGGCCAGTAGACGGCGTGGAACCGGAGGATGTCCTTCGCCATCACGTGGTTGACCGTCGGCCAGTATCGATGGAAGCGCTCGGGATCGACGCCGTAGCCGATGGCGGTGATGTAGTTGATGAGCGCGTCGAACCACACGTACGAGACGTGCTTCTCGTCCCAGGGGATCGGCACACCCCACGAGATCGACGTGCGCGAGATCGAGAAGTCGCGCAGGCCCTGCTTGATGAAGCCGATGGCCTCGTTGCGCTTGCCCGCCGGCACGATCGCGTCGGGGCTGTTGCCGTAGTACTCGAGCAGACGGTCCTCGAAGCGAGAGAGCTTGAAGAAGTAGTTCTCCTCCACGACCAGCTCGACCGGCCGCAGGTGGATCGGGCAGAGGCCGTCGATCAGGTCCTCTTCGTTGTAATAGGCCTCGCAGGAGACGCAGTAGATGCCCTCGTACGTGCCGAGCTCGATGTCGCCCGCCTCGTGGACGCGCTCGAGCATCGTCTGCACCGCCTGGTAGTGGCGGGGCTCGCTGGTGCGGACGAAGTCGGTGTTGGAGATGGCGAGCAGCTCCCAGGCGTCCCGGAAGGTCTGGCTCACGCGGTCGGCGAGCTGGATGGGCGTGACGCCCTCGGCCTCGGCGGCGCGCTGGATCTTGAGGCCGTGCTCGTCGGTCCCGGTGAGGAACACCACGTCGTCGCCCCACAGCCGCCGCCAGCGGGCCATCGTGTCGGCCGCGACCGTGCTGTACGCGTGCCCGATGTGGGGCGGCGCGTTGACGTAGTAGATCGGGGTGGTGATGAAGAACGGTTGTCCGGGCACGCGCCTAGGGTACCCAGACGGCATCGGCCGTCTCCCGCTGTTTGGCCGGGCTGAGGAGCTCCCGTGAAGTCGCTCGGCATCGCGCGCAAGGTCGACTCGTTGGGCCGCATCGTGCTCCCGGCCGAGCTCCGGAAGCTCCTCGACATCAGCGACGGTGACTTCGTCGAGATCTTCGTCGACGGCGACCACATCGTCCTCGCCAAGCTCGAGGAGCACTGCGTCTTCTGCGGGGCCATCACCGACCTCCGCGAGTTCGAGTCCAAGCTGGTGTGCCAGGAGTGCGTCGGGCGCCTCACCGGCCCGCCGAACGCCTAGAGACTCTTCGTGCGTCCCCTGAGCACACATATCGTGCTCCAGGGACGCTCGAAGCTCAGGAGCGCAGCGAGATCGCGAGGTCGTAGGCCCTGCGCTTCGGGACGCCGAGCAGGCGCGCCACCGACGCCGCCGCGTCCCGGCCCGACGCGCCGCCGGCGAGCTCCCGCTGGAGGGCGCCCACGATCGCGTCGTCGTCGACCGGCGCGTCGACCACCGGTGCGGGGCCGATCACGAGCACGTACTCGCCCCGCGGCGGGACCCGCCGCACGTGTTCGGCCGCGTCGGTCAGGGTGCCGCGCCACGTCTCCTCGTGGAGCTTCGTCAGCTCCCGTGCCAGCGCGACCCGGCGCTCGCCGCCGCAGACCTCCAGCAGGTCGTCGACCGTGGCCGGCACCCGGTGCGGCGACTCGAACATCACGACCGTGCAATCGCCGTCGGCGATCGCTGCGAGGCGCTCGGCCCGCTCGCGCCCCTTGCGCGGGAGGAAGCCCTCGAAGGTGAACCGGGCCGCCGGCAGGCCCGACAACGCCAGCGCCGTCAGCACCGCGCTCGGCCCCGGCACCACCTCGATCGACAGCCCGGCGTCCACGCATGCGGCGACCAGACGCTCACCCGGATCCGACACGACCGGCATGCCGGCGTCGCTCACGTAGACGACCGTCTTGCCCGCGCGCACCAGAGCGACGACCTCCAGGGCCGAGTCACGCTCGTTGTGCTCGTGGATCGCGATCAGGCGGCCGGCCGCGGGGATCCCTTCGTGCGAGAGCAGCTTGCGGGTCCGCCGGGTGTCTTCCGCGGCGAGCACGTCGGCCGCACGCAGGGCCTCGACCGCGCGGGGAGAGAGGTCGCCGAGATTGCCGATCGGCGTGCCCACCAGGACGAGCCGACCGGTCGTACCCGCGACCGGCGGCTCCGCGTCGGTCACTGCTTCACCTCGAGCGCGTCACCGACGTGGAGGTTCCACCGGTCGAACGCGCCTTCTTCGGCCTCGACCACGAAGTCGGTGTGCCGCACGATCGGAGCGAGGCGCCAAGGACGCAGCGTGCAGGTCCGCAGGACCCGGCCGTCGCGGTCGCAGAACGCGAGATCGAGCGCGAACCGCATCCCGAAGCTGTGGACGTGACGGCACGGCTGGAGGACGAGGGCGCCCTCGAACGAATCGCGCCCGAGAAGGCCACGCCGGCGGGAGCGGCCGGAGTCGGCGACCTCGGCGGCCGCGAGCACATCGCCGTCTCGAACCAACCAGGCCATCGCTTAGACGTTGAACCGGATCTCGAGGACGTCACCGTCGGCGACCTCGTAGTCCTTCCCCTCGACCCGCAGCTTGCCGAGGTCCTTGGCCTTGTTCCACGAGCCGATCTCGAGCAGCTCGTCCCAGTGGATCACCTCGGCCCGGATGAACCCGCGCTGCAGATCGGAGTGGATGACACCCGCGCACTCCGGCGCCTTGGCGCCGGCCCGGAAGGTCCAGGCCCGGCTCTCCTTGTCTCCGGTGGTGAGGAACGTGCGCCGTCCGAGCAGGTGGTAGGCGGCCGCGGCGACGCGGGGCACGACACCCGCGCCCAGGCCCAGTCCGTCGAGCAGCTCGGCCCGTTCGTCGGGATCCAGACGGGCGGCCTCGGCTTCGAGCTGCACGCAGACCGGGAGCGCGTTCTCGCCGAACGGCGCCGCGATCTCCTCGGCCCGCTCGAGCTGGTCCTCACCGATGTTGACCACGACGAGGATCGGCTTGTCGGTGAGCAGGAAGATCGGCGCGAGGAGGGCGCGCTCGTCGGCGTCGAGGTCGGAGCGGTACAGAGGAATCCCCTCCCCCAGCACCGCCTGCGCGTGCTCGAGCGCTTTGATCTCCGGCCCGAGGCTCTTGTCGCCCTTGGCCGCCCGTGACTGGCGGTAGTGGCGGGCCTCCACCGACGCCAGGTCGGAGAGCACCAGCTCGAGCTCGAGGGTGAGCAGGTCGGACTCGGGGTCGGAGTCGCCCGGGACCGACGGGTCCTCGAACGCCCGCAACACGAACAGGATGGCGTCGCAGTCGCGCAGCGCCCCGAGGAACCGGTTCCCGAGCCCCTCACCGCTGTTGGCTCCCTTGACCAGCGCGGCGATGTCGACGACCTCGACCCCGGTGTGCACGACCTTCTTGCTCTCCGACATCACCGCGAGCCGGTCGAGGCGCTCGTCGGGGACCTGGGCCACGCCCTGGGCGCTCTCCATCGTGGAGAACGGGTGGGGGGCGACGAGGGTGTCACCGCCGGTCAGCGCGTTGAACAGACTGCTCTTACCCGAGTTCGGGAGGCCGACGAGGCCGAGATGCTCCATTGCCGCCAGGGTAGCGAAGGCCCCGCCCGGCGCCCTCGGCGGGGTCCCCCGGGATGCCGATCGGCGGCTTCGGCTACGATCCTCCGGTTCCCGCACCCGTCGCTGGTCGACGCGCGCACCCGTTTTTCGGCCCTCGAGGACCTCCGATGAGCAAGAAGACCAAGAAGCGCAAGCTCCGGGCCCGCCGCAACAAGGCGAACCACGGCAAGCGTCCCCTCGTCGGCCGCAGGTAGCAACCGCGGGCTCCGGCAGGTCGGCTACTCGGCCTTGCGGGTGAGCCGGACCACCCGGTGGTCCGACGTGAACAGCCGTCGGGCCACGCCCAGCCCCACGATCGACGTCGTCGTGGCAACCGAGGCCAGCACCACGTACATCACCGCGATCTGCACCCGGACCGCATTGAGCGGGTCGACACCCGCGAGGATCAGCCCGGTCATCGCACCGGGCAGGAAGATGATCCCGACGGCCTTGGTGGTCTCGATCTGCGGGATCAGCGCGCTCCGGATGGCCGAGCGCACGTACGGCTGCGCCGCGTCGCGCGCCGACTGGCCGAGGGCGAGTCGGGCCTCCACCTCGCCCCGTTTGTCACGCAGCTCCTCGTAGACGCGCCGGCCGACCAGGACCGTCGCCGCGAGCGAGTTGCCGACGATCAACCCCGAGAGCGGGACCAACGTCCGCGCGTCGGTGGGGAACACCTGCAGCCCGAGCAACACGCCGAGCGTGACCGCGAGCGACACGGTGAAGGCGAACAGCGCGAGCGGCAGCAGTCCCGGCACGTCCCGGGCGCGCAGCCACACCGTGAGCGACGCGAACCCGACCATGGCCGCGAGCCAGAGCCACGACCAACCGATCGACCGGTGTGCGGCCAGCACGAAGTGCAGCGCGACGCCGACGAGCACCAGCTGCACCGCGGCCCGAAGGCTCGACCACAGGAGGGTGCGCTCGACGCCGAGGTGCTGCCAGGCCGAGATGCCGAGCGCGATCGCGACGAGCGCGGCCGAGATGCCGAGCCCGGACCATCCGATGTCACTGTTCATGCTCACCGCTCCCATCGGATTCGGCGTCGCTCGCGAGAAACGCCCGGACGTCCGGCGGCGCGGTGCCGACGAGCAGCGCAGGTTCGGCGACCTGGGCGACGCGGCCGTGCATCAGCACGACCACGAGGTCGGCGATGCGTGCCATCTGCGCGAGGTCGTGACTGACCCACAGGATCGGGATCCCTTCGCCCGAGAGGCGCCGGGCCAGACGCTCGAGGCCGAACGTCGACGGCTGGTCGAGCGCCGAGGTGGGCTCGTCCATCAGCAGCACCTCGGGTCTCGTCGCGAGCGTCCGGGCCAGGCACACGCGTTGCTGCTCACCACCGGAGAGCTCGGTGGCGGGCCGGTCGAGAAACGCCCGGTCGAGAAGGCACCGGGCGAGGATCTCGGCCGCTTCGTCGTCCGACAGCCCGGGCTGCGCGACCGCGAGGTTCTCGCGCACGGTTCCCGGAAACGGGGTCGGCTGCTGGAACACCATGCCGACGCGCCTCCGCAGCGCAAGGACATCGAGCGTCGCGGTGTCCTGCCCGTCGAGCCGGACGACGCCCGAGTCGGGGACGTCGAGCCGGTTGCACACCCGGAGCAGCGTCGACTTGCCCGCACCGGAAGGCCCGACCACCACCGTGATGCCGTGCTTCGGCACCCGCAGCGACAGGTCGTCGAGCCGCGGCGAGCCCGCGTTCCTCCCGTCGACCCGCACCGACTCGAACTCGAACCGCGGCTCGACGTCCACCTCAGAGGCGATCGAGCAGCAACGACTGGGTGGCACGGCCGATGCGTCCCTGCTCGTCGTAGACGGCGGACTCGGCGAACCCGGTCCCGTTCGGGCCGACCACCGACTGGGCGTCGATCCCGACCCACTCGGAGACCGGTGGCCGCGCCACCGTGACCGTGAGGTCGGGGTTGATGAACAGATAGCCGCCCCAGGGGAACGCGTTGCCGAGACCGTTGGAAAAGTCGGACGCGGCCGCCACACGGGAGAAGGGGACGACGGGCTCGCCGGCGACGACCTCGCTCCGGAGGCGGAACCACATCGCGGCCGGGCCCGGGCGACCCCAAGCACCGCGCGCGAGCGCGACGTCGAAGGCGTGGAAGAAGCCCTCGCTCTCGATGAAGGTCCTCGAGTCGAAGGGGGTCGACCCGGCGGGACCGGGTTCCATCACGTCGCCGGTCATGACCGCGTCGTCGGTGGGGAGGTCGATCTCGCGCAGCCGCAACGCACGCGCTCGCACGAGCTCGGTGTCTCCCACGCGGATCACCGCGTCGACGAGCTGCACCTTTTTCCCCGGCCGCACCACCTCCACGGCCACGGTCAGCGGTACGAGCGGCACCGGTCGCATGAGCTCGACCGTCATCCGACCGACGAACGTGGTGGACCCGGGCTCGAACCCGCTGATCACGTGGGCGAGCAGTGCAGACGGCGCCCCCCCGTGCATCGCGTTCGGGTCCCACGGCCCGCGGGTCTTCGCCGAGGGGACGAAGCGGTTCCCGTCCCGGCGGAACAGCGGTTCGTCGGCCGTGTCTCGGGTGCCGGCGATCGGATCCACGGGCGCACGCTACTGAACCGTCTCACGCTGGCCGGGAACCGGGTCGCGACGCGGGTCGTCAGACGATGCAGCAGGTGGGCCACCGGCCCGCCGCGTCGGGAGGAGAACCCATGCACCCACGACTCGCGGGCGCGACCGCGCTCGGCGCGCTGCTCGTGCTGGCCACGGGATGCGGCACCCTCGGCAACGGCACGGCGGGTCGGGCCGCGCCGGCGCTGCAGGCCCGAGCGGCCGCGGCGACCGTGAAGGCCGCCGGGACGATCGACGTCCACGGCACGGGTCTGGTCCAGGGCACGCCCGACCTCCTCGAGGTCAACGTCGGCGTCTCGACCACCGCGGATTCCGCCAAGGACGCGCTCGAACGGGCGAACCAGGAGTCGGGGCAGGTCATCACCACCCTGAAGACCGCCGGCGTGGCGGTCGCCGACATCCAGACCCGCAACTTCTCCATCTTCCCCAGCTTCGACGACAAGCGGAAGCGGTTCACGTACTCGGTGGCCAATACCGTGAACGCCAAGCTGCGCGATCTGCTGAAGGCGGGCGCGATCCTCGACGACGTCGCGTCCAGCGCGGGCAACGACATCCGGATCGAGGGCGTCTCGTTCTCGTTCGCCGACAACAGCTCGCTGCTCGCGGCGGCCCGCACGGACGCGGTGCGGCAGGCGCGGCGACAGGCCGAGCAGCTCGCCCGCGGCGCGGGCGTCAAGCTCGGCCCGGTGAAGTCGATGACCGAGGACAGCAGCGGTCTGCCGACCGTGTTCGCGACCATGCAGGGACTCCGAGCCGATGCGTCGGCGTCGCCGGTTCCGATCGAGCCGGGCTCCGAGTCGCTGACCGTCGCGGTCCACGTCGTGTACACGATCGCCAAGTGACGAACGGCCTAGAGTCCGCGACGTGGCCGATGTCGTGCTCGTCGAGACCCGGGACCGGGTGCGCACCATCACGTTGCACCGACCCGAGGTCCGCAACGCCCTCGACAGCGAGCTCCAACATGCGTCGGCCGACGCGCTCCACGACGCGGACCAGGACCCCGATGTCGACGTGGTGGTGCTCACCGGATCCGATCCCGCGTTCTGCGCGGGCCTCGACCTGCGCGAGCTCGGCAGCACGGCGGACAATCTCAACGTCCACAGCGACGATGCCGACCGTCCGTCGAACCCGTTCACTGCGCTCGGGTCGATGCGTACTCCGGTCATCGGCGCGATCAACGGGCCCGCGGTCACCGGCGGGTTCGAGCTCGCGCTCGCGTGCGACTTCCTCGTCGCTTCCGACCGGGCGACGTTCGGCGACACCCACGCCCGGGTCGGTGTGACCCCGGGAGGCGGCATGAGCGTGTTCCTCCCGATGGCAGTCGGGCTCCGACGTGCGAAGGAGATCAGTCTCACGGGCAACTTCGTGAGCGCGGAGCAGGCCGAGCGGATCGGTCTGGTGAACCTCGTGGTCGCACACGCCGACCTGCTCCCGACCGCCCACCGGCTCGCAGCCGACATCGTGAGCAACGATCAGCGCGCGGTGCGCAACCTGAAGGCGCTCTATCACCGCACCGCCGCGGTCGCGCCGGCGGACGGCCTCGCGATCGAGCAGGAGGTGTTCCGCTCCTGGCGCGTCGACCCAGCCGAGATCGCGAGTCGCCGCGAGTCCGTGTTGCGCCGAGGCCGGGAGCAGCAGGAATCCTGAATTGATGGGCTGCTCGCGACGCGGCGTTCGTGGAAGAATCGACGGTCCGCACCTACCCTGAGTGGCGGTCCCGGCGCTCAGCGTTCACCGGCTTACCCAGGACGGCATGGCCTTCCCCAGAGTCACCTTCGCCATCTTCTTTCTGGTCGTCCTGCCGCTGAGTTGGTTCCTGATGCCCACCCTCCACCGGACATACCGGTGTTTCGGGGCTCGGATCCAGGGCGTCCCGTGGAAGCTGGCGATGCTCGTCGCGTCGTACGTGTTCCTGGGCTACTTCAGCCCGACGACCCACGTGCTGATCGTTCCCCTGCCCACCTGGTCGCTGATCCTGTTCATCTCCACCGTCGTGAACTGGGCGCTCGGCCAGGGGCTCGGCTGGTCCCGCGACATCGACCGCGCCCGCGAACCGGGCGCGAGCCGGACCTGGTTCACCCGTCCGAGGTTGTGGCTGGCGGCCGCCGTCGTCTTCAACCTCGCGTTCCTCGGCTACTTCAAGTACTACGAGTTCTTCGTCACGCAGGCGCACAACGCGTTCACCGACATGGGTCTGAGCTTCCCGCTGCCGGTCCTCTCGATCGCGCTCCCCGTCGCGATCTCGTTCTTCACGTTCCAGGCGATCAGCTACACCGCCGACATCTACCGCAACACGTTCGACCCGGTGAACCCGCTCGACTTCGCGACGTACCTCGCCTTCTTCCCGCACCTCGTCGCCGGACCGGTGGTGCGCGCGGCCGAGTTCATCCCGCAGATGTACGAGCGCCACGACCCGCGGAGGGTGGACGCCACCCGCGCCTTCGCGCTGATCAGCGGCGGCCTGTTCAAGAAGCTCGTGCTCGCCGACTTCCTCAACAACTCGATCGTCATCCCTACGTTCACGTCGCCCGGCAACCACACGTCGGCCGAGATCCTCGTGGGGATCTACGCGTACGCGATCCGCATCTACTGCGACTTCAGCGGCTACACGGACATGGCCATCGGCATCGCGCTGCTGCTCGGCATCAAGTTCCCGCAGAACTTCGACGCGCCGTACACCGCGGTCTCGCTCCAGGACTTCTGGCGGCGCTGGCACATGACGCTGTCGCGCTTCCTCCGCGACTACCTCTACATCCCACTCGGCGGCAACCGTGAGAGCGCGCTCGTGCTCGGGGTGCGCAAGGTCGGGAACCGGATCGTGCCGGCCCGGTCGAAGGCGACCACGGGCGGCGGTGCCGCCGAGTCACCGGGCTCGGTCCGCGCCCGCGCGCCCGACGTCCGCCCGACCACGGCCACCGGGGAGGCCGGGCGCCGACCGGTGATCCCGAGCTACGCGATCGCGGTCACGGTGCTGATGCTGGCCGTCACCAGCCTTCGGCTGTTCGACATCGCCGACGTGTGGGGCTGGAACCTGCTCCTCGTCATCGCCGTGTTCGCGCTCCTGGCCACGGCCCCGGGGCGGAGCGGGAAGCCCGTGTGGAACGACCACCCGGCGGCGGTCGGGCTCCTCGTCGCGCAAGCGCTCCTCTGCGCGAGCCGGCTCGTCGGCGGACCGTCGCTCTGGTGGCTCGACTTCCTCCTCATCGGCGCGCTGCTCCTCGTGTTCGCCGCGTCCGACCTCACGATCATGGGCGTGGTCATCCTCGGGAACCTGCTCGCAACCATGGCGCTCGGCGGGATCTGGCACGGCCGGGGCTGGACGTTCCTCATCTGGGGCGTCATCCACGGCTTCGGGCTGCTCGGGGAGCACTGGCACCGCCAACGGCGCGCGCGGCTCGGGCTCGCGCCACCGAGGGACACGGTCTGGCGCCGGAGCGGCGGCCGCCTCCTCACGTTCCACGTCGTGTGCTTCGCGTGGATCTTCTTCAACGCCGAGTCGCTGTCGACCGCGAGTGAGATCGTGCGCCGCCTCTTCACCGACTGGCACTGGAACAGCAGCTACACCCCGTTCGTCGACGATCCCCTCGTGACCGGCGGCGTGCTGCTCGCGATCGCGATCGGCCTCGGCGTGCAGTTCGTGCCCCGCGACTTCGGCGCCCGCCTGCTGGCCCGGGCCTCGCGCCTCCACCCGGTCACCCAGGGCATCCTGATCGGCTTGTTCTTCATCGTGATCGACACCCTCGGCCCGCGCGGGATCCCCGACTTCATCTACCAGCAGTTCTGATGGCGACGACCCGGCCCCGGCCCAGCCCGAAGCACGGTGACGACGGCGACGACGGCGCGCCCGCGCCTGGAACCGACTCCGCCGGGAACGGCGCGGCGCGGCCGAAGGAGCGGGAGACGAAGCCGCCGGTCACCCGCGCGCCGATGCCGGCCGGGAACGCGATCAAGGTGATCGTCATCGCGTTCCTGGTCGCGACCGTCTTCAACGCGCAGGGGATGTGGAAGACGGCGCAGGGACTCGATCTCGGTTGGAAGCGCGACGTCGCCATCGACTTCATGCGGCCGTTCCACTGGGCAGCTGGGAACGTGTGCGTGCCGTTCACCGGCGTGTGCATCCAGAGCGCGCGTGAAGCGCTGCAGGACGCATCGGGGCGTTCCGGCGACGACGACGTGAACCTCTTCGTCGCCCGGCCCACCGTCACCACCACCGTCACCACCGCGCCTCCGGGGGCCACGACCGCGCCGGGAGCCGGGACGACCGCCCCGGCCGGACCGACGACCGCGCCCGGCGTCACCACCGCTCCACCCGCCGCGCCCGCGAAGCTCGCCTTCAGCCCCCAGCACCCGCTCAAGATCTGGATCGCCGGCGACTCACTCTCCATCACCCCCGGCGAGTCGTTCCTGAACAAGGCGCCGGGAACCCAGGTGATGGACGTGAAGGGCCTCGACGGTCGGGTCAGCACCGGCCTCGCCCGGCCCGACGTCTTCAACTGGTTCCAGCACGTCAAGGACCAGGTCGCCTCGCTCGACCCGGATCTCGTGATCCTCACGTTCGGCGCCAACGACGACCAGTCGCTGTTCGGCGCCGGCAATCCGATCGGCCCGCTCGGATCCGACCCGTGGAAGGCCGAGTACGCGTCGCGCGTCGGCGGGATGATGGACACGGTCATCAACGCCGGCCACAAGGTCATCTGGGTCGGCATCCCGATCGTCGAGAACACCGGCCGCAACGCGCGCTACCAGATGCTCAACACCATCTACGCGCAGGAGGCGGCGAAGCGGCCCGGCAACGCCTACTTCGTCGACACGTATCCGCTCTTCCAGGACGCGGCCGGCAACTACAACAAGTTCCTGACCGTCAACGGGCAGCAGGTCGAGATGCGCGCGGCCGACGGCATCCACTTCACCCGGGCCGGCGGTGACCGGATCGCGGACGCGGTCATCGGCCAGATCGGCCAGATCTACGACCTCACGTCGTGGAAGAACCCCACCACCACGACCACGACCATCGCGCCGACGACGACGACGGTCGCCACCACCACGTCAGCGGCCACGTCGACGACGAGGAAGAAGTAGCGGCGCCACGCCCGCCGAAACGAGCGGAGAGGCCGACGGGGGCTCCGGTACCCTCGGGGCATGGCCGCCGTCAACGTACGCATCCCGCCCGATCTGCTCCCGAAGGACGGGCGGTTCAACTCGGGCCCGTCGAAGGTGCGCCCCGAGACGGTGGAAGCGCTGGCCATGACGGGGCGCTCGTACCTCGGGACCAGTCACCGGCGCACCGGGGTGCGTTCGACCGTCGCCCGCGTCCGCGAAGGCCTCCGCGACCTGTTCAGCCTGCCCGACGGCTACGAGGTCCTGTTGGGCAACGGCGGCTCGAGCCTGTTCTGGGACGCGGCCACCTTCGGCCTGATCGACGACCGGAGCCAGCACCTCGTCTTCGGCGAGTTCTCGGCCAAGTTCGCCCAGGCCGCCGCGGCCGCGCCCCATCTCGCGGAGCCCGAGGTCATCGAGACCGGGCCGGGCACCCACCCCGAGCTGCGCTACAGCGAGGCGGTCGACGTCTACGCGGCGACCCACAACGAGACCTCCACCGGCGTGGTGATGCCCATCCAGCGACCGGCCGGTGCCACCCAGGACCAGCTCGTCGTGGTCGACGGCACCTCCGCGGCCGGTGGCGTGCGGGTGGACCCGACCCAGTTCGACGCCTACTACTTCGCGCCGCAGAAGTGCTTCGCCGGCGACGGGGGACTCTGGCTCGCGCTGTGCTCCCCCGCCGCGATCGAACGCATCGCGAACCTCGGCGTCTCGGACCGCTGGACGCCGGCGATGCTGAGCCTGCCGCTCGCGCTCGAGAACTCGCGGCTCGACCAGACGTACAACACGCCTGCGCTCGCCACCATCTTCATGCTCGCCGAGCAGATCGACTGGATGCTGGACCTGGGTGGCCTCGACGCGGTCGCGCGGCGCTCCGACACGTCGGCGGCGACGCTCTACGGCTGGGCCGACGCGCACCCGCTCGCGCGCCCGTTCGTGGAGTCGCCCGCGGAACGCAGCCCGGTGACGGGCACGATCGACTTCGACGACTCGGTCGACGCCGCGTGGCTCGCGGCGACGCTGCGGGCCAACGGCGTGGTCGACACCGAGCCGTACCGCAAGCTCGGCCGCAACCAGCTACGGATCGCGATGTTCCCCGCCATCGATCCGGAGGATGTCGCCGCGGTCACGCGGTGCATCGACTACCTGCTCGACGCCCGGTAGACCGCGGCGCACGCCCGCCTGAACGATGGGTGAACCCAACGGATCGCCGCTCGACAAGCCGCGCGCGGGACCCGTAGGTTGACGCCCTCGTCAGGTTTCCGACTTCCGGGGGGAAGCAATGCTCTTCATCCACGAGACCCACGCCGTCATCGGTCCGAAGGAGCTGGAGTTCGAAGCCACGGTCCGCGACGACTACATGCCGCTGCTCGCCGGGGGTGACGACGCCCGCCTCCTCTACTTCATGCACCTGTCCCATGGCGGCGGGCTCGCCTACCGCGTCACCACCGTCACCGCGGTGAAGGACGGCGCGGCCTACGGACGACTGGTCGAGCGGTTCCGCTCCGGCGACCTGCGCGAGTGGGCGGCCGCGACCGACCGGCTGCGCCACACCGTCGCGTCGAAGATCATCGTGCCCGCGCCGTTCTCGCCGGTGCAGGACATCGACCTCTCGACCGTGCCGACCGACCCGAAGGGCGAGCACGAGCTGAGCCTGTTCATGGAGGACAGCGCGTGGCCCTACGAAGGCAAGCTCGACGACTACCTCGAGAAGGCGCAGAAGCAGTACGCGCCGTCGCTCGAGGAGGGCCGCCACTTCAAGGGTAAGTCGATGCTCGAGCTCCAGATGGTCTTCCAGACCGCGTGGGGCGCGGCCCCCAAGCGCCGCGAGGTCATCCTCTGGCAGAAGGTCGTCGACCTCGACCGGATCCAGCCGCTGATCATGACCGAGCTCACCCCCGAGCAGCGCGCTCCGGGCACCTGGATGAACGACGCCTTCGAGGTGCGCGACGACTGGGAGAGCCGCCTTCTCCGCACCACCAAGTGGTCCCCCTGGTACTAGGCCCAGCCCTTGGGTTCAGAGGAATCGCGAGGCGAACTGCTCGATGCGGGGACGGCCGGTAGCAGGCCAGCCGACGATCAGGTGGTCGAAGCCGGCCTCGGTCCACGCGTCGATCTGCGCCGCGACCTCGTCGTCGGAGCCGTCGAGCGAGAGTGACGTCGCCCGCTCGATCGCATCGGGGTCGCGGCCGTACTCGAGCGCGAGCTCGTCGAGCCGGGCGCTCTTGCGGGTCAGATCCTCCACCGAGCCGAAGGAGTGCCAGACGTCGGCGTGACGGGCCGCGATCGGCAGCATCTTGCGCTCGCCGCCGGCGCCGATCCAGATCGGGGGGTGCGGTTGCTGCACCGGCCGCGGACGCATCGTTGCGTGGTCGAGCCGGAAGTGCTTGCCGGAGAACGACACGTCGTCCTCGGTCATGAGGAGCTCGATCACCTGGAGCGCTTCCTCGAAGCCTTCGATGCGCTCCCCGGTCGGAGGGAAATCGAAGCCGAGCGCCCGGTGCTCGCCCTCGAACCACGCGGCGCCGAGCGAGAGGTCGACCCGGCCGTGGGACACGTGGTCGACGGTGATGACCTCACTCGCCAGCAACGAGGGGTGCCGGTAGGTGTAGCCGGTGACGAGCAGCCCGAGCCGGACGCGCTCGGTCACCCCGGCCAGCGCGGCGAGGGTGGTCCAGCCCTCGAAGCAGTTGCCCGGGCCCTCCCCGTACATCGGTTGGAAGTGGTCGAAGCCCCAGACGCCCTCGAAGCCGAGCGTCTCCGCGAACTTCGCCCGCCCCGCGATCTCGTCCCACTCGAGCCGTTGCTGGGCGATGTCGAGACCGAAGCGCATCAGTCGTCGCCCTGCTGCAGCAACCCGCCCCAGCCCTCGGGCGGAGGGTCGAGGCGCCAGTACTGCTCGGGCGCCGGCGTGTCGAGCTTGGCGAGGATGGCCCAGTCGTGGTCGAGCGCGAGGATCTGCGAGGTGTAGTGCGCGAACGCGGCGCGTTTGCGCTCCTGGCCGGGATCGATCCTCGGGCACGCGGGCGTGGGCCAGATCCCCCGGCGGAAGAGCTGCGAGACGCGCCACGCGAGCATGCCCGGGATGTGCTTGTAGCCGCTGTCCTCGTAGCAGAACCAGGGGACGTCCGCGAAGCGTTCGCGGACGAGCATCGCCGCCTGGTGCGTGACGTCGTGGTCCGGGTTGGCCAGCCCGAAGGGGATGAACACCGCCGTGGGCTCCAGATCGCGGATGACCTGCTCGAGCTCGTCGACGACGGCCGGCGCCTGCACCCATTGGGGCCGCTCGAGGTACTGGTGCTCGGTGTAGTCGAGCCACACCCATCGGGCGTCGAGCTCGGCCAGGGCTTCCGCGTCCTCCTTGCGCCGGGCGACGAGCACGTCGTCGCCGGGCACGAAGCCGGCGAGCTGGTCCCAGTGCGTCATGGGGTTCGGGTACTGCTCGAGCGGGCCCGAGAAGACCGTCACCACCGTGGCCCCCGGGTGCGCGGCCATGAGCTGGCTGCAGCCGAGCACGGCGTCGTCGAGATGCGGCGACACGATCACGATCCGCTCGAGCAGCTCCTCCGCAACCGTGCCCCAATCCCGCAGCGGCGTCCCGACGGCTTCCGTCCCGGTCTCTTCCTCTGACATGCGCGTCAGCTTCGCATCTCACGCCGCCCGGCGGAAGTGGCGCGTCGCACCCGCCTGTTCGCGCGCTCCGTGGTCGAGCCGGTCACTGCGAGCGCGAAGTGGCCAGGGCTAGCGTCGTTCCCACGTCGGGGCCGCACACGGACGCTGATGCCCTGAAGCGGAGCAGCATGGACTCACCACGCGAACCACGCATCAATGCGTCGCACGGTCTGCTCGCCGGGCTCGTGGGGATCATCGCCCTGCTCGCGATCTTCGCGTTGATCGCCAACCCCAGCATCTACCGGAAGCCCAACTCGGCCGACGTCGCGCGTGCCGAGCGCGCCGCCCGGCTGCTCGCCTCCGACAACACCACCACCACGACGAGCGACTCGATCCTGAGCGGCGCCGCCGTCGATCCGAGAGCCACCGCGCCCGCCAACGGTGGAGCGACCACCACCGGCGCGTTCCGCACCCCGTCGACCACAGGGACCACGGGGACCACCTCGGTGACGCCCATCACGACGCGCGGCGTTCTCGGTGCGATCGCGAAGCTCCAAAGTGGCGCGGGAACCACCGCACCCAAGTCGACCACCACGACGAGCCGGCGCAGCGGCAGCACCTCGCCGCGGGTCGGCAACCAGCCCACGAGCGCGGGTCCGACGTCGGGAACCAAGGCTCCGGCCGCCAACAACGACCCGCCGGTCACGACCAAGAAGCCGGTCACGACCACCACGGATCCGCCGACCACCACGACCCGGAGGCCGGTCACCACCACCACCGACCCGCCGACCACCACCACCCGGAAGCCGGTCACCACCACCACGGATCCGCCGACCACCACCACGGACCCGCCGACGACCACCGCGCCACCGACCACCACCACGACCGCGGACAGCTCCGGGACTGGTGGGGGCGGCGGCGCACCCGCGCCCTGCATACCCATCGTCGGCGACATCTGCCTGCCCGTCTAGCGCGCGGCTGATCCGGATCTGCGGCTGACGCGGATCTGGGCTGACGCATCCGAGGGCTGCGTGGCAGGCTGCTCCTCCGATCGGTCGAGGGGGAGACATGGGTCTGCTGGACGGTGAGACCGCCATCGTCACCGGTGGCGCGTCGGGGATGGGTCGG
>JAODBH010000086.1 GCA_025463865.1 Actinomycetes bacterium
CCGCCGTCGAGATAGTCGACCTCGGTGATGCCGGCCTTCCCGAGGTTGTACTGGGTCTGGTCGAACTTGAAGCTCGACGCGGTGATGGCGAGCTTCTGGACGGCAGGGCCGGTCGGCTCGACGAAGCCGGCGCCCGCCTTCTCCTCACCGCTCGCACCGAGCACGACCATGCCTGCGAGCAGGGTGATGACGACGACGACCCCGACGAGGACGGTCGTCGACGAAGCACGCATGCGGCGCGCCGCAGAGAGAGCCGCCGCGCCCCCGAGGATCATCAGCGTGACGATCGTGGCGGTCACCCACGAGCTCTTCCCACCCGCGAGGAAGACCTTGGAGATGCTGAGGACGAGCACGAGGAGCAGCAGCGCCGAGCCGATCGGCAGCAACAGCGGGAGCACGAAGCGGGTCTGCAGCTCTTCCCGCCGCCCGCGGTGGTCGTCCGGCGCGGCCGGAGGCCTCGGCGCTTCGGGCGTCTCGACGATGGTCATCGGTCGGTCAACTCCATCCGTCTGAGCGGTCGGCACAGCATGGCCCGACGGACACGACGCCGACGAACTCGTACTCGGGAAATCGCTCCGGCCCCCTCACGAGGACGAAAGAGCCGGGTGACGAGCGATCGCGGTGATCGCCTCGGGGTTTGCGAGGGCCGCGGTGTTGCGGACCTCGCGGCCGTTGACCGCGTCGGCGACGGCCAGCTCGGCGAGCTTGCCCGATCGGGTGCGCGGGAGGTCGTCGACCGCGACCACGAGGGCGGGAACGTGCCGGGGCGTGCACTCGCGGCGGATCTGCGCCTTGATCTCGGCGACGATCTCGTCGGTCAGCTCGACGCCCGACTGGAGCCGGACGAGCAGGACGACGCGGGTGTCGTCGTCCCAGTCCTGCGCGAACACCAACGCCTCGGCCACCTCCGCGTGGCGTTCGACCTGGCGGTAGATCTCGGCCGTGCCGATGCGCACGCCACCGGGGTTCAGGGTCGCGTCGCTGCGACCGTGGATGATCATGCCGCCGTGCTCGGTCCACGACGCGAAGTCACCCTGCGCCCATATCCCGGGGAAACGGTCGTAGTACGCGGCGCGGTATCGCCCGCCGTCGTCGTCGCCCCAGAACCCGAGGGGCATCGACGGGAACGGCTGGGTGCACACGAGCTCACCGCGCTCCCCCACCGCGGCTTCCTTGCCTGCGTCGGTCCGGACGCCGATCGCCATACCGAGCGCGGGACGCTGGATCTCGCCCGCGAACACCGGTGACGTGGGGTCGCCCCCGACGAAGCAGCCGCAGATGTCGGTGCCGCCCGAGATCGATGTGAGGTGCACGTCGGCCTTCACGTGCTCGTAGACCCACTCGAAGCCTTCGACCGACAACGGCGATCCCGTGGACGCGACCGTCCGCAGCTCCGGGAGCTCGAGCACCTCGATCGGTGAGATACCGGCTTTGCGGGACGAGTCGATGAGCTTGGCGCCCACACCCAGGTAGGTGAGCCGTTCGCGACCCGCGAGGTCGAAGAGCGCGTTGGGTGAGGGATACGACGGCGAGCCCTCGTAGAGCACCGCGGTCGCACCCGACGCCGGCACCGATGCCAACCAGTTCCACATCATCCAACCGCACGTCGTGAAGTACAGGACACGGTCGCCGGGCCGGATGTCGGCGTGGAGTTGGTGCTCCTTCAGGTGTTGGAGCAGCACACCGCCCGTCCGGTGCACGATGCACTTGGGCACCCCCGTGGTGCCCGAGCTGAAGAGCACGTACCACGGGTGGTCGAACGGCAACTGGACGAACTCGGCCTCCGCGCCGCGGCGCGCGGCCGTCCAGTCGGCCCACGTGGTGGTGCCGCCCACCGCCGGGTCCACGCCGCCGTACGGGAGCACGACGGTCCGCCGCACGCTCGGCAACGCCGCGATGACCTCGACGAGCTTGTCGCGGCAGTCGATCTGCTTGCCGCCGTAGCGGTAGCCGGAGGCGGCCACGAGGACCACGGGCTCGATCTGGCCGAAGCGGTCGAGCACCCCGGCGGTACCGAAGTCGGGCGAGGTCGACGAGAACACCGCGCCGATCGTGCTCGTCGCGAGCATCAACACCATCGTCTCGATCACGTTCGGCATCCAGGCGGCGACCCGGTCACCCACCCCGACTCCGTCAGCACGCAACGCGGCGGCCGTCTCCGCAACCAGTCGCCGGGCGTCGCCCCGCGACATCACCCGTCGGCCACCGGCCTCGTCGACCTCGATCCACATCGGCGCGTCAGCGGTTGCGCCGCGTCCGTCGAGGATCACCTCGGCCGCGTTGAGCGCGGCCTCCGGGAAGTAGCGCGTCGCGCCGAACCAGTCGCCGGGCTCGATCGGTGCGCCAGGACGGCCCGGCATTCCGCAGTGCTCCCACACCGCAGGCCAGAACGCATCCGGATCCTGCACCGACCACGCGTGCAGGGCCGGGTAATCGGGCCGACCCACCGACTGCGCAAACGTGAACATCTGCGTGTGCGAGACGCGCCCGGGCGACGGGCTCCAGAGCGGTTGCATCGCTCCCGAACCTACTCGCCGAGGGGCGATTCGATGACCCCGACGAGCGCGCCGTGGGCCATCCGTTCGAGCAGGTCGACCATGACATCTCGCCGCAGCCGGCCGCTGATCGGCGTCGAGTTGATCAGCCCGAACCCGGCGTGGACGGCCGAGCGGGCAACCCGCGGTCCGATCGATGGCCGACGCTGCAGCATCGCGCCGACCCAGATGTCCACGTACGCGCGCTGGAGCTCCTGGACCCGGCGCCGGTCGGTCTCGCGCGCGTTCACCAGATCGCGGAGCTGCACGGTGATCAGCGGGCGCCGATCGACCGCGAACTCCACGTGCATCCCGACCAGCGCGCCCAGCCGTTCCTCCGGTGGGACGCTGTCGCGGATCTCCTCGCCTGCAGCGAGCAGCTGTTCGCTGATCCCGACCAGCATCTCGCCCAACAGCGCCTCTTTGCTGTCGAAGTGGTGGTAGAGCGCCGGGCCCGAGATGCCCGCGGCCGCGCCGATGTCGTCCATGGTCACGCCGAAGAACCCACCGGCGGCGAAGAGGTCGGCGGAGCTCGCCAGCAGCTCATCCCGCCGCGACGGACGGGGCCCGTTGCGGGGCGCGACGGCGAAGTATCGACTGGCGTTGGCCATTGCACCTGTCCTGAGTCCAGCCTAAGTTACCTTAGTCTGCACTAAGGGCAGATCCCAGAGGTCGGGAGAGCCGGAACACCCATGGAGTTCCCTCAGCTGGCGAGTCGCGTCGACCGGAACGATCCCGTCTTTCAGGAGAACGTGGCCGCGCTCGACGCAACCGTGGCCGACCTTCGGCACGAGCTGTCGGTCGCGCGAGCCGGCGGGTCCCAGGTGGCACGCGACCGGCACACCGCGCGGGGCAAGCTCCTTCCGCGCGAGCGGGTCGACGCGTTGCTCGATCCGGGGTCGCCGTTCCTCGAGCTCTCGCCCCTCGCCGCCCACGGGATGTACGGCGGAGACGTCCCGTCGGCCGGCATCATCACCGGGATCGGCTCGGTGGTCGGCAAGCAGTGCGTGGTCGTCGCGAACGACGCCACCGTGAAGGGTGGCACCTACCACCCCATGACCGTGAAGAAGCACCTCCGGGCGCAGGAGATCGCGCTGCAGAACCGGCTCCCGTGCGTCTATCTCGTGGATTCGGGCGGAGCCTTCCTGCCCGAGCAGGACGAGGTCTTTCCCGACCGCGACCACTTCGGGCGGATCTTCTACAACCAGGCGCAGATGTCGGCCCGGGGCATCGGCCAGATCTCCGCCGTGCTCGGTTCCTGCACGGCCGGCGGCGCGTACGTGCCGGCGATGAGCGACGAATGCGTCATCGTCCGCGAGCAGGGCACGATCTTCCTCGGTGGACCGCCGCTCGTGAAGGCGGCGACCGGAGAGGTGGTCACCGCCGAGGCGCTCGGCGGCGGCGAGATGCACTCGACCACGTCGGGTGTCACCGATCACCTGGCCGAGAACGACACGCACGCGCTGCAGATCGTGCGCTCGATCGTGAGCACGCTCCCCGATCCGGCGCCGCCTCCGTGGGATCGGCGCCCGTCCGAGGAGCCTCTGGTCGATCCCGACCAGCTGCACGGCGTCATACCGTCCAACGACCGGACGCCGTACGACGTGCGCGAGGTCATAGCCCGCGTGGTCGACGGGAGTCGCTTCTTCGAGTTCAAGCGGTTGTACGGCGCGACGCTCGTGACCGGCTTCGCGCACATCTGCGGCCATCCCGTCGGGATCGTGGCGAACAACGGTGTCCTGTTCTCGGAGTCGGCGCTCAAGGGCGCGCACTTCGTCGAGCTGTGCGACCAGCGCCGGATCCCGCTGCTCTTCCTGCAGAACATCACCGGCTTCATGGTCGGACGTGAGTTCGAGGCCGGGGGCATCGCGAAGCACGGCGCGAAGATGGTGAACGCCGTCGCGACCGCACGGGTGCCGAAGCTCACCGTCGTGATCGGTGGCTCCTACGGCGCGGGGAACTACAGCATGTGCGGCCGGGCCTTCTCGCCCCGCTTCCTGTGGATGTGGCCGAACGCGCGGATCTCGGTCATGGGTGGCGAGCAGGCCGCGGCGGTGCTCGCGACGGTACGACGCGACCAGCTGGAGGGCGCGGGCACCAAGTGGTCGGCCGAGGAGGAGGCCGAGTTCCGGCGCCCGATCCGCGACCAGTACGAGCGTCAGGGGCATCCGTACTACTCCACCGCCCGGCTCTGGGACGACGGCATCATCGAGCCCGCGCAGACCCGAAGGGTGCTGGGCCTCGCCCTCTCCATCGCCGGGCAGACCCCGCTCGATCCCATCGGCTACGGCGTCTTCCGCATGTGACGACCGACGATGTTTGACTCCGTCCTCATCGCGAACCGCGGCGAGATCGCGGTTCGGATCACGCGCACGCTCCGTGCCCTCGGGATCCGCTCGATCGCCGTGTACAGCGACGCGGACCGCGACGCCCGTCACGTCGTCGCGGCCGACGCCGCGTACCGCATCGGACCCGCAGCCGCGTCCGGGAGCTACCTCGACGTCGACCGGATCCTCGACGCCGCGATCGCGACGGGCGCCCAAGCGCTGCATCCCGGCTATGGCTTCCTCTCCGAGAACGCGCGGTTGGCGGAGGCGTGTCGGGCCGCGGGCATCGTGTTCGTCGGGCCACCCCTCAGCGCGATCGAAGCAATGGGCGACAAGATCAAGGCCAAGGAGTTGGTCGCGTCGCACGGCGTCCGCGTCGTCCCGGGTGTCTCCGGCATCAGGCTCGACGGCACAGCTCTCGACGACGCGGAGCTCGCCGAACGCGCGCTCGAGGTCGGTTTTCCCCTGTTGATCAAGCCCTCGGCGGGTGGTGGCGGCAAAGGAATGCGGGTCGTCGAGTCACCGGATCGCCTGCTGCTGGAGATCGCCGCCGCCAAGCGGGAGGCACTCGGTGCGTTCGGCGACGACACGCTGCTGATCGAGCGCCTCATCCAACGGCCCCGCCACATCGAGGTCCAGATCCTCGCCGATGCGCACGGCAACGTCGTCCACCTCGGCGAGCGGGAGTGCAGCTTGCAGCGACGACACCAGAAGGTGATCGAAGAGGCACCGTCGCCGTTCCTGTCCGACGGCGACCGCGAGCTCATCAGCGCGCAAGCCGTCGCCGCGGCCCGGGCGTGCGGCTACGAGAACGCGGGGACGGTCGAGTTCATCGTGGCCGGCGACCGGCCCCACGAGCCGTTCTTCATGGAGATGAACACGCGCCTGCAGGTCGAGCACCCGGTGACCGAGATGGTGTGGGGCCTCGACCTCGTCGAACACCAGCTGCGGATCGCGTCGGGCGAGCCGCTCGGGTTCAGCCAGCTGGACCTGCTTCCGAGCGGTCACGCCATGGAAGCCCGCGTGTACGCCGAGGACCCACAGCGCGGTTTCCTGCCGACCGGTGGCGTCGTGCGCACGCTGCGCGAGCCGGACGATCTGCTGCACGTGCGGGTCGACTCGTCACTGCTTCCCGGCACGGAGATCGGCAGCAACTACGACCCGATGCTCTCGAAGGTGATCGCCTGGGGACCCGACCGCGACACCGCGCGACTGCGCCTCGACCATGCGCTCTCCCGGAGTTGCATCCTGGGGGTGACGACGAACACCGGCTTCCTGCGAACCGTCCTCGCCGACGAGCACGTCGCCGCCGGCGCGCTCGACACCGGACTGGTCGAGCGCATCGCCGATCGCCTTCCTCCGGCCGCGCTCCCGGAAGCGGTCGCGATCGCGGCCGCGATCCTGCCCCGCCTGTCGGCCGGTGCCGCCGATGATCCATGGCAGGACCTCGGCGGCTGGAGACTCGGTCCGTCGGCGTCCTCGTCGTGGCGAGCCGTCGGCCCGGACGGCAATCCGGTCGAGGTGTCGCTGCGACGCGCGGAGCAGGGCTGGGAAGCGAAGGTCGACGGCGGTACCGCGGTCCCGTTCGCGAGCTTCCTCGACGGCGAAGAGCTCCGGCTCGACGTCGCCGGCGGTCAAACGGTGACGTTCACGGCGATCCGGGCCGGCGCGACGACGTGGCTCGGCGCCGGCGGGGAGACGTGGAGCCTCACCGAGGTCGACGTTCTGGCCCCGGGCGCGGCCGCGCACCGCACCGGGGAGACGACGATCGCGAGCCCGATGCCCGGCACCGTCGTCAGCGTCCACGTGGCGCCCGGTGATCAGGTCATTGAAGGGCAGACGATCGCCGTGGTCGAGGCGATGAAGATGGAGCACACCCTGCGCGCGCCGTTCGACGCCGTCGTGCGTGAAGTCCTCGTCGCGGGGACCGACCAGGTTGCGCGCGACCAGGTCCTCGCCGTGCTCGAGGCGGTCGTCACCGACTGAGCCCGAGTCGGCCCCGGTCAGGCCCCCGCAGAGGCCGGACCTGCGTCACCTCCCGCGGGTGATCGTTCTTCGAGCAGAGCCCGAGCGCGGCGCGCCATCGGTTCGTCGACCATCTGACCGTCGAACACGATGACCGCGTCGCCGGTGGCGGCCGCGGCTGTGTAGGCATCGAGCAGCCGGTGGGCCCGGTCCAGCTCCTCCTCCGACGGGGAGAACACGCGATTGGCCCACGGCACCTGGTTCGGATGGATGCAGAGCTTGCCGCGGTAGCCGAGCGCGCGACCCTCTTCCGCGTCGGCGACGAACGTCGCCTCGTCGTCGTACGACGCCACGATCTGGTCGAGCGGGTGGACCCCGGCGAGGCGCGCCGCGAGCACGAGACGCGAGCGCGCGTAGAGCACCTCCCGGCTCCCAGCCGTTCGCACGCCGCCCATGTCGGCAACGAAGTCCTCGGCGCCGAAGTACGCGACCGCGACCGGTGGCCGGAGCAGATCGTCGAGGTGGGCAACGCCGGCCGCGGTCTCGATCCCCGCGAGGACGGGGAGGTCGCGGCAACCGGCTTCGGCGAGGGCTTCCGCAACCGTGTCGAGCTGTGCGACCGAGTCGAGCTTCGGGACGACCACACCGGCCAGATCCGGCTGCAAGGCAACGCGCATGTCGTCCGCGAACCACTCGCTGACCACCGCGTTGACGCGCACGTACACGGCGATTCCGGGGTTCTCCGACGCAAGCTTTCCGCCGAGCTCGCGGGCGACCGCGCGCGCTTCGCTCTTGCCCGAGGCCGCGACGGCGTCCTCGAGGTCGAGCACGATGCCGTCGGGCTCGCTCCGTGGGAGCTTGGCGACGACGTCGGGCCTACTGGCCGGCGCGAACAGCAGGCTCCGCAGTCGTCGTGCGCTCACCCGGGCCGCTTCCGTATGAGCGTGTCGCGCGTCGCCCGGCAGATCAGCTCGTCGCGCTGGTTGAAGCCCCGATGCTCCAACGTGACGATCCCGTTGTCCGGCCGCGTTCGCGACTCCCGTGCCGCCACCACCTCGGTCTCGGCGTGGATGGTGTCGCCCCCGAACACCGGAGCCGGGAACGTGACGGCCTGGAAGCCGAGGTTCGCGATCGTCGTACCGTGCGTCGTCTCCAACACCGACAAGCCGACCAGGAGCCCCAAGGTGAAGAGGCTGTTCATCAACGGGCGGCCGAACTCGGTCTCGTGCTCCGCATAGTCGAAGTCGAGGTGCAACGGCGCGGGGTTCATCGTCATCGTCGAGAACAGCACGTTGTCGGAGTCGAGCACCGTGCGGGTCAACGCGTGCTGCACGACCAATCCGACCTCGAGCTCCTCGAACCACTTGCCGTGGATCGGACGGGATGCGGGCGGCTCAGCTCTGGTCACCGGACCGGCAGCCCCAGCTCGCGACTGATCACCACCCGTTGGATCTCGCTCGTGCCTTCGCCGATCTCCAGGATCTTGGCGTCGCGGTAGAAGCGGCTGACCGGCGTCTCGTCCATGTAGCCCGCGCCACCGAAGATCTGCGTCGCGTGGCGGGCGGCGTCGACCGCCGCCTCCGTGGCGTAGAGCTTCGCCATCGCCGCCGCCTGCTTGAACGGGCGGCCCGAATCCTTGAGCCACGCGGCCTTGTAGGTGAGCAGCCGCGCGTTCTCCACCATCACGGCCAGGTCGGCACAGCGGAAGGCCACCCCCTGGTTCGCCCCGATCGGAGCACCGAACGCGATCCGCTCACCGGCGTACCGGACGCTCTGCTCCAGACATGCCTGCGCGAGACCGACGGCGAGTGCGGCGATGGCGATGCGGCCGTCGTCGAGGATGGCGAGGAACTGGCGAAAGCCGTCGCCCTCGACGCCGAGCGTGTTGGCCGCGGGGATGCGGCACGACTCGAAGGTCAACGGATGCGTGTCGGACGCATGCCATCCCATCTTCCGGTACGCCGGCTCGACGATGAACCCGGGGGTCCCCGCAGGCACGATGATCGCCGTGATCTCGCGTGCCGCTCCGGTGCGCGCGGTCACCGTGACGAGCGACGTGATCGGCGTCCCCGAGTTCGTGATGAAGGCCTTGGAGCCGTCGATCACCCACTCGTCACCCTCGCGCACCGCTCGCGTCCGGCTCGCGCCCGCGTCGCTCCCGGCTTCGGATTCGGTCAGACCGAATCCCGCCAACTTGCGTCCTTCACACAGGTCGGGCAGCCACTCGAGACGCTGCTCTTCGGTGCCGTACGTGGCGATCGGCGCGGCGCCGAGTCCGACCGCGGCTTCCAGCGTGATCGCGATCGACGAATCCACTCGCGCCAGTTCCTCGATCGCCACGCAGAACGTGGTGAAGTCGGCGTCCGAACCGCCGTAACGGGCCGGGAACGGCAAGCCGAAGAGTCCGAGCTCGCCCATCGACAGGACGACGTCGACGGGAAACACGTGATCACGGTCCCATCGCTCGGCGTGGGGGGCGATCTCCTGCTCGGCGAAATCCCGCACGACCTTGCGGAAGGCCTCGTGCTCCTCGGACAGATCGAAGTCCATCAGCGAACGCTCTTCACCGAGTCGGCCACGCGGCTCCCCATCTCACGCGCAGGAAGCATCATGCGCGGGAAATATCACGGGCGGGAAACACACGGTAGCGCCCCGACGACCAGGAGCCCACGACTCGCCGGGTGCGTCAATGGCGGCGGCACGCCGAGCAGGGCGGAGTACACCGCTCTGGCCGTCGTCAGGTCGGATACGGGAACGAGCACGGTCTTGATTCCCTGGGTGCCGGCGTCCGTCATCGTCACTCCTGCGGTCGTGGGTCACGTCACGACCCGGTGGGTTCCGTCAGGACGATGGCGACCGCGAACGGGAGGATGTGACCGCCACCGATCGTGATGAGCCATGATCGACATCCGATTCCGCTTCTCGAGGAGTGCACGGTGCAAGAACATCGCTACTCATTCGTCGTGGACGCAACGCCCGAGGAGATCTGGAGCGCGATGCATCCGCGCCTTCCGGCTCACCCGAGTGGTCAGGGCGAGCAGGGAGAGTTCGGCCCGATGACCAGGAAGATCGAGCACGGTCCGGTGACGATCGAGATCCTGCACGACGGTGACGAGAACGGTGCGGGTCTCGTTCGCCATTGCTTCTTCCGGGTTCCGAAGTACCTCCTGAGCGGTGGCGTCGGCCAGTCGTGGGAACACGTCACGGAGGTCGTTCCCAACGAGTCCGGCAAGTACTACGCGATCGGCAAGCCGTTGTGGTCGCGTGCTGAAGGAGAACATCGCTTCGAGCGCCTCCCGGATGGAAAGACGCGGGTCCATTTCCTGGAGCGATACCACGTCTTCAACCCGTTCGTGCGCCGCATCCTCGAACGGCGGGTCCACAAGTTCATCTCGAAGGACAACGACAAGATGGTGCAGGCGGGCATCGAGGCGGCCCTGGCCGCGTCGAGGCAACGCGCCGACAAGGCCTGACGACGATCGGCGAGCGGAGGGCCGTCGCGAGATCCCGTGGTTCCCCGTCGGCGGTGCGACATGAAAGACGACAGCGTCCTCGGCGCGTCGCCCACGCACGCGGCGTCGACGGACCGTCGTCGAGCTTCGACGAGCAACAGTGAACGGACGCCCCCCGACGGCCGCGGGATCCGTCCGCGCACGCAGTTCGGCGACAGGAGCGTAGGGAGATGGAGCGGTGATCACGAACGCGGACGGAGCCGACGGCGATCAGGCGGCGGTATGGAACGGAGCCGGCGGAACCGGCTGGGCCCGACTGCAGGACGTGTTGGAAGGCATGCTGCAGCCGTTGGGGAACGTGCTCGTCGACGGGATCGGCGATGATGCCGAACGAGTCCTCGATGTGGGCTGCGGTGCCGGCGGCACCACGTTGGCCATCGCCCGCCGCCTCGGAACGAGCGGGGCAACCACCGGGATCGACATCTCCGAACCGCTGATCACCGCGGCCAGGAGCCGCGCCGAGAGCGAATCGGTGCCGGTGGAGTTCATCCGGGCCGATGCCCAGCGCTTCGAGTTCCGGCCCGCGCAGTTCGACACGATCGTGTCGCGATTCGGCGTGATGTTCTTCGATGATTTCGTCGACGCGTTCACCAACCTGCGGAGTGCGGCAACCGAAGGTGGAGCGCTTCGGATCATCACGTGGCGCAGTGCCGCAGAGAACTCGTTCATGACGACCGCTGAACGTGCTGCCCAGGACCTCGTCACGATCCCACCGACCCCACCCGACGCGCCCGGACAGTTCGCCCTCGCGGACGAGACCCGCCTGCGAGCGATCCTGGAGCGGAGCCACTGGAAGGGCATCGACATCGAGCCCGTGGACGCTGTCTGCACCCTTCCGGAGAAGGATCTCGTTCCGTACCTCACTGAGCTCGGTCCCCTCGGCCGCGCCATGGCGGGCCTCGACGCGTCCACCCGGAGCAGCATCATCGAGACGGTCCGACCGGCGTTCGATCCGTACGTGACAAGAGACGAAGTCGCCTTCACCGCGGCCTGCTGGCTGGTCACCGCACACGCATGACCTCGTACTCCACGACGGGGCACCCGTCCACGGGCGGCCCGGCCTGCTGGTATTGGCGCTCGGACGCCGACGGCGTCGCCACCTGGGGCCCGACCAGCCGGCCCGTGCCGCAGTGGACCCGCCCCGGCGCGACCCCCGTGGAGACCCTCGGCCGCCAGGGCCACCACCACTGACGCGGGTTACCGCTGTAGCAATCGTTCATAATCATTCAAGATTGCTCAAACAGTGTCGATACGGACAGACGCTCCAGCACCGGGGCATGCACAACCATCCTCAAGAGGAGCCATGCGCATCCCGGTAGCTGTCACAGCGTTCTTGCTCGTGTTCGCCGCCTTCGTGTCGATTCCCGCAGCGTCAGCCGATACCACGGGGGCGACGTCAGCCACGGTGACGATCACGGGCGGCTTCCTGTCCCTGACGGTCCCGGTCGACGCGGGAAGCCTCGGAACCCGGATCAACAGCGTCGGCGGAGGAACCATCAGCGGTCCCCTCGGTCAGGTGCAGGTCAGCGACGCCCGCAGCGCCGCGGCCGGATCGGGTTGGGTGGCGAGCGTCACCTCCACCGCGTTCACTCCGCCCGCCGGACCAGCGATCCCGGCCAGCGCGGTGGGCTACACCGTCGGCCCCATCACGAAGGTGGGCACCGCGACGTACACCGCCAACGATCCCCCGAACCTGACCGGGGTTGCTCCCGTGGTGACCGCAACCGGCATCACGGGCGACAACTCCGCGACCTGGAACCCCACGATCAACGTCGCGGTGCCGGGCGGCATGGCCGTTGCCGTCTACAGCGCGACCATCACGCACTCGGTCATCTAGGACGCTCGGAGTGCCCCCACATAGCCGCCAAACGAACTGGCCTTGGCGCGGCTTGTTGATGGTCGTGGTGGTCGCCAGCACCGTCGTGGCGGGAACGTCTTCGGCAACCGCGCGCAGTCGGCAACCGCAAGACGGTGCCAATACCGGCACGACGGCTACCGGGAGCATCGGCGTCCGGCTCGTCGACGTACCCGCATCAGGGGTCGACGATCCGAGGGCGCGCCTCTACATCGTCGACCAAGCGGCACCCGGAAACACGATGCAGCGCCGGATCGAGATCCGGATCACGAAGACATATCCCAAGCACATCGAGCTCTACG
>JAODBH010000100.1 GCA_025463865.1 Actinomycetes bacterium
GGCCTCGGGCTCGTCCGGCATCAGCTCCGCGAGCAGCCGGGCAAGCCGGATCGCCTCGACGCTGAGGTCGTCGCGTCCCAGCGCATCGCCGGAGGTGGCCGTGTATCCCTCGTTGAAGACGAGGTAGATCACGGCCAGCACCGCGCGCAGGCGGTCGGGAAGCTCCGCGTCGTCGGGCACCCGGTACGGGATGTGGGCGTCACGGATCTTGCGCTTCGCCCGCACGATCCGCTGGGCCACGGTCGCTTCGGGAACGAGGAAGCTGCGCGCGATCTCGGGTGTCTCGAGGCCGCCGAGCAGGCGGAGCGTGAGCGCGATCTGGGCGGCGGGAGCCAACGCCGGATGGCAGCAGGTGAAGATGAGCCGGAGCCGGTCGTCGGTCACGACGCCCACCGCCTCGCGTGGCTCGTCGCGCTCGTGGAGCAGCGCCGCTTGCGCGTATCGCTCACGTCGGGATCCCTCGCGTCGGAGTCGGTCGATCGCCCGGTTGCGGGCGGTGGTGGTGATCCAACCGCCCGGGTTGGGGGGCATCCCGTCGACCGGCCAGCGGGTCGCCGCGGCCACGAACGCCTCTTGGACCGCCTCCTCGGCGATGTCGATATCGCCGAAGAGACGGACCAGTGTGGCGATCGCGCGGCCGGACTCGTCGCGGAACACCCGGGCCAGCTGCGAGCCGTCGGGCGGGTCGGCGCCGGGATCACGCATGCCGGCGATCAGGCCTCGGGCTCGGCCTGGAACGGGCGGACCTCGACCGGGCCCATGCACGCGGCGGAGGCCTTGGCGGCCGACGCCAGCGCGGCGTCGAGGTCGGGAACGTCGATGATCCAGAAGCCCCCGATGTGTTCCTTGGTCTCCGCGAACGGGCCGTCGGTGGTGACCACCTCACCGTTCTCGGACCGCACGACGGTCGCGATGTCGGCCGGCTCCAGGCCGCCGGCGAACACCCACTGGCCGTTGGCCCGGAGCTCGGCGTTGTAGGCGTCGACCTGCTGGTACGCCTTCTGCATCTCGGCTTCGTCCGGGTAGCTGTCCTCGCCCTCGACCATGTGGACCGACAACAGGTACTGCGCCATGGAGTGCTCCTCTCGGGTGGACCGGCTCGGTGCCGGCGCTCACGACTACTACGAACGACCCCCGGCCCGATCGACACCGGCCGCCGGATTCCTTTCGGGAATCTCGGAAGGTCGGCGTCGTGGTCAGTTCGGCTGGATGAAGACGATCGTGTTGCCCGACGGGTCATCGACCGTGGCCACGCGGAACTTGGCCCCCGGGACGTCGTCGGAGACCAGCGTGATGCCCCGGCTCCCCAGGTCGGCGACGTGGGCGTCCATGTCGTCGACCGTCAGGACCACGGTCGTGCCGCCGGTGCTCTCCGGATCGTCGAACACCTGGACCCCGCCCGTGGTCGCGAGCTGCCACTCCACCAGACCGTCCATCGGCCGGCGATCGGGTTCGCGGCCGAACAGCTGCTCGTACCACGCGGTCGCCGCGTGGGCGTCGGATACGTGCAGATTGGTCAGGACGTTGGTGATCGTCATGCGTGGCGCCTCCGGGTGAAGGGCGATCCGTCAGGAGTACGACCGCACGGCGGAGGTGGACTCATCGCTACGGCGCCCAGACATGCAGGACGTCGATCTCGGTGCGCTCGGGTTCGGGCGGAAGATCGTCGCCGAAGATCTCGGCCAGGATCGCGTGCACGACGGGGTGCAGCCGTTCCTCGGCGAAGCGGTCCCAGTCGGCCTCGGATTCCCAGACGTCGACGTAACGAAGGCCGCCCTCGGGCCGGACGATCGCGACGTGCGCGATCAGGCCCGGCGCGGTCTCGGGCCCCAGGCCATCGACGATCCGCTGGTACATGGCTGCGTCGGCAGGAACGTCCTGGACGAACGCATACGGCATGGCGGGCTCCTCAAGGTTGATCCGAAGGCGTGTCGGATGAAATGCTGGCAGTGATGGGGCAGTCGGTCAAGCGAAGGTCGTACGACACCACCGAGCGGCGCACGCGATCCGCGGCCACGAGGCAGCGGATCCTCGACGCGGCCCGGGCGCGCTTCCTCGAGCACGGATACCGCGCAGCCACCGTCGCCACAATCGCGGCTGACGCCGGGGTGCACGCCGACACCGTCTACCAGTTGGTGGGCCGGAAGCCGCTGGTGCTCAGGGCGCTCATCGAGCAGGCGCTGTCGGGCACCGATCACCCGGTCGAGGGCTCCGAGCGCGACTACGCCGTCGCGATGCGCGCCGAACCCGATCCGGCCCGGAAGCTGGCGATCTACGCCTCCGCCGTGCGCCGGATCCATGAGCGGATGGCGCCGCTCTTCCTGGCGTTGCGCGATGCGTCGTCTACCGAGCCCGAGGCTCACGCGGTCTGGCAGGAGATCAGCGACCGCCGAGCTGTGAACATGCGCGCGCTCGTGAGGGATCTTCGCGACGCCGGCGGATTGCGGGCCGGCCTGTCGGTCGACCAGGCAGCCGACACGATCTGGGCGACGAACAGCCCCGAGCTCTACGTCATGCTCACCGTGGAGCGGGGGTGGTCCCCACGCCGGTTCGAGCGGTGGCTCGCCGACAGCTGGTCACGGTTGCTGTTGGAGTGACCGACGCGAGGCGCCACGAATTGCGTGGAGTGTCCCTTCTGGGGGCCGGTGTTCAAAGTCGCATCCTGCTCATAACCTGAGCCGATACCGATCGCACACCAGGAAGGTCGCACATGACGGAGATCACCGACCACGAAGCGGCGCAGGTCGACGCAGCCAACACTTCGGGCAAGACCCCGGTCGTGTTCGTCCACGGCCTGTGGTTGCTCCCCAGCAGCTGGGACCGGTGGCGCAAGGTGTTCGAGGACGCCGGCTACGTCACCCTCGCACCGGGCTGGCCCGACGACCCGAACTCGGTCGCAGAGGCGAACCGTCACCCCGACGTGATGGCGCACAAGTCGGTCGGGGACATCGCGGACCACTACGAAGACGTGATCAAGACGCTCGACAAGAAGCCCGCGATCATCGGGCATTCGTTCGGCGGCTTGCTGGCCCAGATGCTCGCCGGGCGCGGCCTGTCGGCGGCGTCGGTCGCCATCGATCCCGCGCCGTTCCGCGGCGTGCTGCCGCTCCCGATCTCAGCCTTGAAGTCGGCATCCCCGGTGCTGGGCAATCCCCTCAACCACGGCCGGGCGGTCCCGCTGACGTACGACCAGTTCCGGTACGCGTTCGCGAACGCCGTGTCCGAAGACGAGGCCAAGGAGCTCCACAACACCTACGCGGTGCCCGGTTCCGGCGTCCCGCTGTTCCAGGCCGCGAGCGCGAACCTCAACCCGTGGACCGAGGTCAAGGTGAAGACCAAGAACTCCGACCGCGGCCCGCTGCTCATCCTCGACGGCGAGCTCGACCACACGGTCCCGTGGGCGATCGCGAACGCGGCGTACAAGCGTCAGAAGCGCAACGTGGGCGTGACCGAGATCGAGCAGATTCCGGGTGTCGGGCACTCGCTCGTGATCGACCACGGATGGCGCAACGTCGCCGACACGTCGCTCGCGTTCGTGCAGCGCTTCGTCAAGCCGTAGCAAGAGGCGTCAGTGGATGGTCCGGCCTTCGTGCAGCATCGTCACGAACTTGTCGATGTTGCGGGCCCGGGTCTCCGGCTTCTTCGACGAATGGATCCGGTAGAGGATCGCGTACCGGTTGACGCGGTCGAGGCCGGCGAAGAACTTCGCCGCCGTGGGGTCGCGCGCGAGGGCCGCCTGCAGGTCTTCGGGGACCTCCGCCTTGCTCTGCGACGGGTACGCGGCGTCCCAACGCCCGTCGGCCCGGGCCCGGTCGATCTCGGCCTGGCCGAGCGGATGCATGGTCCCCTCGTCGACGAGCTCGAGGGCGCGGTCGCAATTCCGCTGTGACCACTGGCTCCGGGGGCCCCGGGGCACGAATCGCTGGAGCCAGAAGTCGTCGTCGAGCTTGCGCTTCTGGCCGTCGATCCACCCGAAGCAGAGCGCCACGTCGAGCGCCTCGGCGTACGTGACGCTCGCGACGCCGGACCCCTTCTTCGCGATCTTGAGCCAGACGCCGACCGACGTCGGGGGCTGCTTCGCCACCCAAGCCTTCCATCTGCCCGCGGTGGGAAAATCGAGCATCGGTATGTCGGGACGCGCCTTCGGACTCGGCATCGGGACAGGACACCACGCCTGCAGCCGCGCAGCCAAGCCGCGCTCGTCGGTCCGGGCGCTCGTGCTCCGTGCGCAGTCCCAGTTTTTCTCTCCGCCCGCGGGGGTAGGTGAGCCCGCGTGTCGTCGAACGGCGACCGACAACCCATGTGTCCCGGGCGCCGGTCCGCGACTCCGACAGGAAAGGGCCGCTTCGATGAGCGACTCGAGCGACAACCGTGAGCGCGTCACGTACGGCGACGAGAAGGTGGAGCGGGGCTCCGGCGGTGAGACCCATCAGGTCGGCGCCCGTGGCCGGCCGACGCTCACGACCGCTCAGGGCGCTCCGGTGGCGGACGACCAGAACACGCTGCGAGTCGGCGAGCGGGGTCCGGCGGCGTTGGAGGACTTCCATTTCCGCGAGAAGATCTTCCACTTCGATCACGAGCGGATCCCCGAGCGCGTCGTCCACGCACGGGGCTACGGCGCCCACGGCTACTTCGAGAACTACGCGCCGCTGACCGACATCACCCGAGCCGACCCGTTCCAGAAGGCCGGCCAGCGCACCCCCGTCTTCGTCCGCTTCTCCACCGTGGCGGGCAACAAGGGATCGCCCGACCTGGCCCGCGACGTGCGCGGTTTCGCGGTGAAGCTCTACACGCAGGAAGGGAACTGGGACCTCGTCGGCAACAACATCCCGGTCTTCTTCATCCAGGACGCGATCAAGTTCCCCGACCTCATCCACGCGGCCAAGCAGGAGCCCGACCGGGGCTTCCCGCAGGCCGCGACCGCTCACGACAACTTCTGGGACTTCGCGTCGCTGATGCCCGAGTCGACCCACATGCTCATGTGGGTGATGTCGGACCGGGCCATCCCGCGTTCGTTCCGGTTCATGGAGGGCTTCGGCGTCCACACGTTCCGGCTCGTCAACGCAGCCGGCGAGTCGACCTTCGTGAAGTTCCACTGGAAGCCGGTGCTCGGCATGCAGTCGGTCCTGTGGAACGAAGCGGTGAAGCTCAACGGTGCCGATCCCGACTTCCACCGACGCGATCTCTGGGACGCCATCCAGTCGGGCAACTTCCCCGAGTGGGAGCTCGGCCTGCAGCTCTTCGACGACGACTTCGCCGACGAGTTCGACTTCGACGTCCTCGATGCCACGAAGATCATCCCGGAGGAGCTCGTACCGGTGCAGCGGGTCGGACGCCTGGTGCTCGACCGGGTCGTCGACAACTTCTTCGCCGAGACCGAGCAAGTGGCGTTCTGCACCCAGAACGTGGTGCCAGGCATCGACTTCACCAACGACCCCCTGTTGCAGGGCCGCAACTTCTCCTACCTCGACACGCAGCTGAGCCGGCTCGGCAGCCCGAACTTCACGCAGATCCCGGTCAACGCGCCGAAGTGCCCGTTCGCCAACTTCCAGCAGGACGGCCACATGGCGATGATCAACCCCGTGGGCCAGGTGAACTTCGAGCCCAACTCGAAGACCGGAGCGTCGAGCGGCCCCCGCGAGAACCCGAAGGCCGGGTACAGGACGTATCCCGCGGTCGAAGGTGGCGAGATGCGCCGGGTCCGGCCCGCGAGCTTCGCCGACCACTACAGCCAGGCCGCGCAGTTCTACGCGAGCCAGACACCCATCGAGCAGAAGCACATCGCCGACTCGTTCGTGTTCGAGCTCAGCAAGGTGGATACGCCGGCGATCCGGGAGCGGATGGTCGCGAACCTGCGCAACGTGAACGACCAGTTGGCGGCGACGATCGCCGACGGACTCGGGCTCCCGCAGGTTCCTCCGGCGAGTCCGGCGGCGGCGGAGCCGAGGCTCGATCTTCCGATCTCCCCGGCGCTCAGCATCCTGCGCAACCCGCCGGAATCGCTCGCGGGTCGCAAGATCGGGGCGCTGGTCACCGACGGCACCAACGCGGCGATCGTCGCGAAGCTGGCCGACGCGCTGGCGGCCGAGAACGTGGTGCTCGAGATCGTCGCCCCGAAGATCGGTGGCGCCAAGCTGAGCGACGGCAAGCTGCTGCCCGCCGACCAGAAGATCGACGGCGGTCCGTCGGTCCTCTACGACGCGGTCGTGGTCCTGGCCTCCGCCGCCGGTGCGGAGCTGCTCGCGCCGGACGCAACGACCAAGGACTTCATCTCCGATGCCTTCGCCCACTGCAAGTTCATCGGGTACGTGGACAGCGCGGTCCCGCTCCTCGATGGCGCGGGGGTGGCACCCGACGCCGACGACGGCCTCGTCCCGCTCAACGGCCGGAACGGCGTGGCCAAGTTCGTGAAGGCGTGCCAGGCCGGACGGTTCTGGGATCGGGAGCTGCTCGTCGATCAGACCTGACCGCACCTGACCATGGGCGGGCCCGGACCATGGTCGGGGCCCGCCCCCTGATCAGCAAGACTGGTGGGCGATGCGCGAGCCGTTCGACGCCCTGGCGGAGAGTGTGGCCACGATCGGGCGGCGCCAGCTCGTCCTGGTCGACGGCCGGACGTTCGCGATCAGTGACGAAGCGGGCGCGATGTGGGCGCCCACGCACGGCATGGTGCACGACGACCTCCGGCACCTGTCACGGTTCCGGCTCTGGCTCGACGAGGCATCGCTCGAGATCCTCGCGTCGAGCGCACCCACGCCGCTCTCCGCGGTGACGGTCGCACGCTTCGGCGCCGCCTCCGGATCCGCCGTGCACGGGGTCGTGACCCGTCGGCGATGGGTCGCCAGCGGCCTGCGCGAGGACATCGAGGTGCAGAACACCGCGGCGAAGCCGGCACGGCTGACGCTGCGGGTCGAGTTGGGCGCCGACTTCGCGCACATCTTCGATGTGAAGGCGGGGTTGTCGGCTCCGCTCGGACCGATGACGGGAGGCGGCCCCGGCGACGTCTGGACGATCACCGATCCCGAGCGCGGGATCGAGGCGTCGAGCCGGATCGAGTCGACGCCCCCGCCCGACGCGGTCGACGTCGATGCCGGCACCTTCACGTGGCACCTCTCGGTGCCGGCCCACGGCGAGGTCGTGGTCTGCCTCACCGTCGAGCCGGTGGTGAACGGCGACCCGGCCGGTCTCGCCTTCGGGTGCGGGGTGTTTCCCGACGACACGGTCCCGGTACAACGTCAGGCGCGGTGGCTGGCCGACGTGCCGTCGATCGTCTCCACCGACCCGCGCCTCTCGGTCGTCGTGGATCAGGCCCTGGCCGACATCGCGGCCCTGCGCATCCTCGACCCCGAGCATCCCGACCGGGTGGTGATCGCAGCCGGCGCGCCATGGTTCATGACCGTGTTCGGGCGTGACTCGCTGCTCACGTCGTGGATGGCGCTGCCGTTCGACGAGACGCTCGCGGTCGGTGTGCTGCACACGCTGGCCGAGCTCCAGGGCAAGGTCGACGATCCCGCGTCGGAGGAGCAACCCGGCAAGATCCTCCACGAGCTGCGCCGGCACGGCGGAGCCGGTCCGTTCGCGACGCGCGACCGCTACTACGGGACCGTCGACGCCACGCCGTTGTTCCTGATGCTCGCGGCCGAAGCCTGGCGTTGGGGCGCGTTGGGCCCGCGCGACCTCGAGCGTCTGGCGCCCGCGGTCGATGCCGCGCTCGGTTGGGTGTTCCACTCGGGCGACACCGATGGGGACGGCTTCGTCGACTACCGCCGACGGCACGCGTCGGGCCTCTCGAACCAGGGCTGGAAGGACTCCTGGGACGGCGTCAACTTCGCCGACGGCTCGCTGCCGCAAGCTCCCGTCGCGCTGGTCGAGGTCCAGGGCTACACGTACGCGGCGCTGCGCGGCGTCGCCGACCTCGTCGCGCCGATGGCCCTCGACCTGGACGCCGACGACCTTCGCGACCGGGCCGAGCGCCTGAAGGTTCGGTTCAACGAGCGCTTCTGGGACCCGCGCGGCTGGTACGCGATGGGTCTCGACGGTGAAGGCCGCCGCATCGATTCCTTGTCGACCAATCCTGGCCACGCGCTCTGGACCGGGATCGCGGACGAGACGCTGGCCGACCAGTATCTCGACCACTTGCTCGACACCGAGATGTGGACGGGTTGGGGGCTCCGCACGCTGGCGGCGTCGATGGCCGCGTACGACCCGTTGAGCTACCACAACGGCTCGGTCTGGCCGCACGACACCGCGCTCTGCGCCGCGGGCGCCGCCCGCTACGGGCGTTGGGACGTCGTCGACGCGATCGTCGACGGTGCGTTCGACGCCGCGATCCAGTTCAACGGCCGCCCGCCCGAGCTCTTCTCCGGCATCTCCCGCGCGGCCGCGCCGATGCCCGTCGCGTACCCGGCCTCGTGCTCACCGCAGGCGTGGTCGTCGGCGTCGATCCTCCTGTTGATCCGGACGATGTTGGACCTCGCGCCCTCGCAGGACCGGACCGAGCTCCGGATCGGACGCTCCGACCTGACACAGGTTCCCGACCTGGCCTTGGAGCGGATCGCGTTCGCGCAGCACCAGCTCACCGTGACCGTCGAGGACGGCGTCGGCAAGGTCTTCGACTCCTAAGCTCGCGTGGCGAGCACGGTCCGCCGGGTGGCGGCAGCGATCTCGATCGCCTCACCGGTCGTGACGACGATGCACGCAGTCGTGGCTCCGTCGGCGGTGACGTCGGCGTCGGACTGGGCGACGTCGTTGCGGGACGGGTCGACGGCGACCCCGAGGTAGCCGAGCCCGTCGGCCGCGGCGGCCCGCACCCGGCCCATGTGCTGCCCGACCCCGCCGGTGAACGCGAGGATGTCGATCCCGCCGAGCGACGCGGTCATGGCCGAGATCTCGCGCCGGAGCCGGTGGATGTAGACGTCGAACGCGAGCCCGGCCGCCTCGTCCCCCGCGTCGCGTCGCTGCACGACCTCGCGCATGTCGCCCGAGCCTCCGGCCAGACCGACCAGCCCCGAGTCGTGGTACAGCCCGTGCTCGACCTCGTCGGCGCCGAGTCCGCCCCCACTGATGAGCCAGAGCAGCAGGCCGGGGTCGACGCTGCCCGAACGGGTGACCATCACGAGCCCCTCGAGCGGCGTGAATCCCATGGTCGTATCGACCGACCGGCCATCGAGGATGGCGCAGACCGACGCGCCGGAGCCGAGGTGGCAGCTGACGATCCTCCGCTGGTCGCGGTGGGCGCCGGCGATCGAGCCGGCTACTGCGGCGACGTGCGCGTGCGACGAGCCGTGGAAGCCCAGGCGGTGCAACGGCCAACGGTCGCGCCACGCGGACGGCAAGGCGTAGGTGGACGCGACCTCGGGCATCGTCGTGTGGAACGCGGTGTCGAAGCACGCCACGTTCGGGATCCCGGGAAGGAGCCGTTCGGTGGTGTGGATGCCGAACAGGATCCGGTCCTGGTGCAGTGGGGCCAGATTCGACGCGGCCTCGATGAGCTGCTCGACGTGCGGGTCGATCAACGTCGGCGCGGTGAGCTCGGTACCGCCGTGGACGACACGGTGTCCGACGGCGTCGATCGTCGGTGCATCGGCGACGAACCCGGCGATCGCGTCGGTCTCGTGCCCGTCCCACGGGTCGATCTCGCGCGTGGCGACGACGTTGCCGGAGTCGTCGACGACCGACAGCTCGAGGGTGATGCCGCCCGCGTTCACCACCAGCACGTTCACGGGGTCAGGTTAGTGATCAGTAGTCCGACGAGTTGGGCTGGCCGACCCCGGTCTCCATGCGGAGCAGCTCGCGTTGTCGCGGGCGCAGGTCGTCCCACCACTCGGTCGGGAACCCCTGGTGCGGATCGCACTGGAAGCGCATCCAAGGGCTCACGCGGTAGTGCGCGAACACCGCGTGACGAACGTGGTCGGCGCGGTTGGCGCCGCCCCCGTGCCAGCACTGCCCGTTGAACACGAGCACCGAGCCGGGCGGACCGGTCGGTTGCGCGACCCACGGGACGTCCAGCCCGTCCGGCGGCGCCGCCGACTCCGCGAGGTGGGATCCGGGCACGATGCGGGTCGCGCCGTTCGTCTCGGTGAACCCGTCGAACATCCACACCGCGTTGAACATGACCGGATGGGTGCCCGCGGTGCCCGCTTTGCGCAGCGGCGGCGGCACGTCGGAGTGGAGCGGCTGGTCGGGATCGCCCGGACGGACGTTCCGGGCGTTCATCGAGCCGAGGATGATCTGCGGGCCCATGAAGTGCTCGAGCACCTCGAGCACCGCGGGATGGTCGGCAAGGTCGAGCAGCGTCCGGTCGAGCGTCTGCACGCTCATCACGTGCCGGGCGTACGCCTCCTGGTGGACGTAGTCGGTCCCGTGCCGTGCGTCGAGCCCGGCACACGTGCCGGAGTAACCGCCGGCGGTTGCGGCGTCGATCACCGACTCGAGGACGGTGAAGCCGAAGGTCTCGAGCTCGAACACGGTTTGGTCGCTCGGAGTCATGCATCTCCCTCTCGCCGCAGTCACCTTGGCATGCGGGAATGGTCCGTGTCCGGCGCGGGTTGGCGGGCCCATGACGACTCTCGGGTTCATCGGATCAGGCCGGATCGGCAGCACCGTCGCCAAGCTCGCTCTCGCGAACGGTTACGACGTGGTGATGAGCAACTCGCGCGGCCCGGAGACGCTCACCGATCTCGTCGCCGAGCTCGGACCGGGGGCCCGGGCCGCCACGGGCGCGGAAGCCGCGGCGGCCGCCGACATCGCGGTGGTCTCGATCCCGTTCAAGGCCTACCCGGCGGTGCCGGTCGAGCCGCTCGCGGGCAAGGTCGTGATCGACACGAACAACTACTACCCGCAGCGCGACGGCCAGATCCCCGAGCTCGACGACGAGAGCATCACGAGCGCGGAGCTGTTGCAGGCGCACCTCCCGACGTCGAAGGTCGTCAAGGCGTTCAACCAGATCTACTTCGGGGAGCTCGCGGACGACGGTCTTCCCGCAGGCTCCCCCGACCGGCGCGCCCTCGCGATCGCGGGCGACGATGCCGCCGCGAAGCGTACGGTCGCCGGGCTCATCGACCAGTTCGGCTTCGACGTCGTCGACGCGGGCCCGCTCGCCGAAGGCTGGCGCTACCAGCCCGACACTCCGGCGTACGGTCCCGCCCTGCACGCGGCAGAGGAGGCCTCGGCCCTGGCGGCCGCCGAGCGCCGCGGCAGTCGGTAACTGCGCCCCCGACGGGCGGCGGTACGGCGGGATCCCCCGGCTACCGTTCCCGAGGCACGAGGTCCCGCTCCCCGCTCCGCTCCGCTCCGCAGTCAGGTCTGCATGCTCTTCCCCGCGTTGGTCCCGTACGGATGGAACGACCGCTGGCTCGAACCGCTCCGTGAGCACCCGGGCTGCCTGCCCGCGCGGGTGGTCCGCCACGACGGCGCCGGGCTCCTGATCGCCACGCCCGACGACGGCGTGGTGGCTGCGCCCCTCGTCGCCCGCCTCGATCCGGCGCCCACCGTCGGCGACTGGATGGCGTACGAGCCACCCGAGACCCTCGTCGCGGTGCTGCCCCGGCTCTCGCTGCTGCGGCGCCGATCCGCGTTGGGGGAGAGCGCGCAGGCATTGGCCGCGAACGTCGACGTCGTGCTGCTCGTGTGTGGTCTGGACCGCCCGGTGAAGAAGGGCCGCATCCAGCGCGGCGCCGCGCTCGCCCAGGATGCCGGCGCGACCCCGGTGATCGTGTTGACGAAGGCGGCCGTGACCGAGTCCGCCGACGCGATCGCAGCGACCGTCGCGGAGGAGAACCCGGGCATAGGGATCCTCGTGACGTCGTCGAAGGAAGGGCTGGGGCTCGACGCGTTGCGCGAGCTGGCGCGCGACCGCACCGTGACGATGCTGGGCGAGTCCGGCGCGGGGAAGTCGAGCCTCGTCAACGCGCTGCTCGGTGCCGAGGTCGCGGCGTTCGGGCCGGTGCGGGCGGGCGACTCGAAGGGCCGCCACACGACGAGCTCGCGCGAGTTGCACGTGCTGCCGACCGGTGGAGTGCTGATCGACACCCCGGGCATCCGTGCCGTCGGCCTGTGGGTGGAGGCCGAGGCGGTCGACGCGACCTTCGACGACATCGACGAGCTGGGCTTGCAGTGCCGCTTCGCCGACTGCAAGCACGAGACCGAGCCCTCGTGCGCGGTGTTGGGCGCGATCGCGGCGAACGAGTTGTCGCCCCAGCGCCTGGAGGCTTGGCGCGCGTTCCACGCCGAGGCCGCAGCCGCGGCCCGACGCACGCAGCCGAACGAGTCGAACAAACGCGGGAAACAGGTCGCACGGATCACGAAGGACGCGCCGAAGCGCAAGGGCCGTTGACGTCGGTAGCGTGAACCGGCGATGGCCGGCTTCGGAGCGAACCTCGCGTTGGTCGACGGCGACCGCACCTGCACCCACGCCCAGCTCGAGGACCGCTCGACCCGTCTGACCGCCGCGCTGCTCGAATCGGGAATGAGCCCGGGTGAGCGCCTCGCGGTGATGCTGCCGAACTCGATCGAGCTGTTCGAGGCGAACCGGGCGGCGGCGCACGGCAAGTTTCCGCTCGTGCCCGTGAACTGGCACCTGATGCCCGACGAGATCGCCTGGATCCTGGCCGATTCGGAGGCCAAGGTGCTGATCGCCGACCGCGAGCTCGCGGCCCAGGTCGAACCGGCGGCGGCGCGTGTGCCCGGGTGCACGGTGCTGTGGACCGGTCCCGACTACGAGCGCAGGTTGGGCGGGACGTCCCCGCTGGGCGCGGTGCCCGCTCCCACGGTCGTCCCCACGCTGATGCTGTACACGTCGGGCACGACCGGTCGGCCGAAGGGCGTGGTGCACGAGCATCTCCGGGCCCGCAGCGGCGCGTCCGAGAACGTGGCGGCCTACGGACTGGTCCCCGACGACGTGCACCTCCTTGCCGCGCCCGCGTACCACGGCGCCCCCTGGAGCCTGGCCAGCGCGCACCTCGTCGCCGGGGCGTCGGTCGTCATCATGCGGCGCTGGGACACCCTCGGCTGGCTCCGACTCGTCCGGGAGCACGGCGTCACGACCACGTTCGCGGTACCACTGCACTTCGTGCGGCTGCTCGACGTGCCGGAATCCCAGCGCCCGGCCTCCGACCTGTCGACGTTGCGGCTGATCACGCACGGCGGAGCGCCCTGCCCGGTGCCCGTGAAGCAGGCCATGCTCGACTGGCTACCCGAGACGGAGATCACCGAGTTCTACGGCTTCACCGAGGGCGGGCGCGTCGCGCGCATCAACTCGGCCGATTGGCGCACCCACCCGGGCAGCGCGGGCCGACCGGTCGACGGCGTCGCCATCCGGATCCTCGGCCCCGAGGACGAGCCGCTCGGGGCCGGAGCGGTGGGCCGTATCGCGGTCCGGCCGCCGGGAGGCTCCCGGTTCCACTACCACTCCGATGCGGCGAAGACCTCGGCCGCGTGGATCGACGGCTACTGCACCGTTGACGACATCGGCTACCTCAGCGACGACGGCTTCCTGTACGTGACCGACCGCTCGCAGGATCTCATCCTCCGGGGTGGGGTGAACATCTATCCACGCGAGATCGAGGACGCGCTGTTCCTGCACCCCGCCGTCGTCGATTGCGCGGTCTTCGGCGTGCCCCATGACCGCGAGGGCGAACGGGTGCACGCGCTGGTCGAGACCCACGGCGATGTCGGCGCCGACGAGCTCGTGGCGCACCTCCGGGAACGGATCGCCGGGTACAAGGTGCCGAGCGTGATCGAGCTGACCGACGAGCTCCCCCGGGACGCGGCCGGAAAGATCCGCAAGCACCTGCTGCGCGATCGCGCCGCGGCGCCGCCGGATCCGACCGCCGGCGGGCCGACCGGCATCTGATTCGCCGTCAGGTCGCCGGTGGATGTCGATCTGCGGCCCAGCGGCGCGACATTTGCGCGGCCCGGGTCGGCAGTTTGCGCGCCTCTCCCACGCCGTGTCCGCCCCTCCGTCGGTCTCCGTTTCCGGAAAAGCCGACGTGGAACCGCGCACCCAAAATCGGGCTCTGCTCTTATCATTATGAAGATTGAGACCATGTCGGGCGGGGTCGCGGCGCGCCGAGGTCCTCCACTCGGGTCGACGTACCCACGTCACCGAGGCCTGCCGGCATGCGGCCTCGGAGGGCTCTGCGCGCGAAACGCACAATGCTCGGCTCGTATCGCCGGTCTCGATCATCGAATGCAACCGGCTCTGGCGTCCGCTCTGGCACCAATCGGCTTCCGCAAATTCATCGGGTGTGGGATCGGATTTGGCGAAAGCAGATGCGGCCCAATCTACCGAATGGGTGGACGCAATGACCGGGGCGAGCCGGTGACATCGCCCAGCAGAGCGGGACCTCCTGCCCGTGGGGACGATGCGCATTCCGGCCCCAGCCGCCCAAAACGGCAGGTGAACGGGTTGACTCCGGTTCCGGGTGGAGTCCGGATCGGGCGGAGAAACCCGGAGGTGATTGCTTGCACGCCGGGACCGATTGCATTACAACACCCTCCACGGCGGTTCACCTCGAGGGTCTTTGTAGCGGCCCGCACCGTCGCCCGGGGGGGACAGGACTCATGATGAAGCGGAGTTCCGCGGTCGGCGCGCTGGTGCTGACCTTGGCGCTGCTGGCCGCTGCTTGTGGCGGGGCGACGATTTCCGCCAGCGGTGGCGACGTGGGGCCGGGCGCCCGGGGTGCCGCCAAGATCAACCCCAAGGCCACGCTCGTCTACGGCCTCCCGATGACGGGTGCCGGCTTCAGCCAACGCCTCCAGCCTGCGCAGCTGACCGCCATCTGTGACGCGGTCGTGGGCAACCAGATCTACGGGACCCTGATCCGCCGGGACACCAAGACCAACAAGCCGGTCCCGAACCTCGCCGCGAGCTGGAGGGTCGTCGACCCCAGCACGTTCGAGTTCAAGCTGCGTCCGAACCTCACCTTCCAGGACGGCACGAAGCTCGACGCGGCGGCGGCCAAGGCCGCGATGGACATCACCCGGGCACCCACGTCGAAGCTGAACCCGACGCTCGGTGCGATCTCCTCGATCGACGCCGGGACCGACGGCCTGACCGTGACCCTCCACCTGGCGACGCCGTCGGCCGGCATCATGCCGCTGACCCTCGCCGGCCGTGAGGGCTACATCGCGGCGGCCGCCAGCACCGACACGCACCCCATCGGCGCGGGACCGTTCACGTTCGACTCGCAGACCATCGGCCAGAAGATCTCGCTCACGAAGTTCGACGGCTACTGGGACGCCAAGAACGTGAAGCTCGGTGGTCTGCAGTACGTCGAGGCGGAGCTCCCGAACCAGGTCAACAGCGTGATCGCGGGCGACCTCGACATGGTCGACGGCGGCACCGACGTCAACGCGCCGGCGGCCCACAACCCGGACGTCAAGATCGAGACGGCTCCGGGCTCCGACTACTGGAAGCTCAACTGGAACACGAGCAAGGCGCCGTTCGACAACCTCAACTTCCGCAAGGCGCTCAACTACGCGGTCGACAAGAAGACGATCGCCAAGACGCTCTTCGGTGCGAGCGCGCAAGTCGCGACCCAGCCGTACCCGACGAGCTTCAAGGACCAGTACCAGAAGGACCTGGCCAACAAGTACCCCTACAGCCTGAAGAAGGCCAAGGCGGCCATGAAGGCGTCCGGCGTCGCCACGCCGGTCACGGTGCAGGCGCAGCTGCCGGCCAACTTCCCGACGTTCACCCGCTTCGCGGAGATCATCCAGTCGGAGTTCAAGGCCATCGGCGTCAACGTCGTCCTCACGCCCTCGCCCAACCTGCTCACCACGTTCTTCCAGCAGGGCAACGGCCAGTTCATCACCACGCTGTGGCCGGCCCGTCCCGACCCGTCGGTGACCATCTACCGGCAGTTCGCTCCCGGCCAGCTCAACAACACCGGCAACAACTACAGCCCCACCATCGTCACCGCGCTGACGGCCATCCAGACGGCGGCGACCCCGGCGGCGTCGAAGGCCGGTTACAAGACCGCGGTCGACACGATCGTCAACAACGCCTACGAGCTCCCGGTCGTCTTCCCGACGCTGACCAACGTGCACCGCACGTACGTGACGAGCAACGACTGGCAGATCTACGGGGCGTGCCAGGGCATCGACTTCTCGAAGGTCGCCATCACCACCGCGAAGAAGTAGCGCAACACCGGGTTCCGTCCCGGCGGCGATCGGCCGCCGGACGGATCCCGTTCGTCAACGGCAAGTTCCTTGCCTCGGCAGGGGGACTGGGTTACAACACCAACACGGACCGTGTGCCTCGACCACCGAGGTACGGGTCCGTGCAATCGTCTCGGGGGGGACCATTGATGTTCAAGCGCAGCACCGCAGCCATAGGTCTGGTGATGCTGTTGGCGCTCGTGGCCGCAGCGTGTGGCGGAGCCACGATCTCTGCAAGTGGGGGTGACGGCTCGGCCGGCGCTCGAGCCGCCGCCAAGATCAATCCCAAAGCCCGGCTCGTCTACGGGACGCCGCTCGACGGCTCCGGCTTCAGCCAGCGGCTGCAGCCGGCGGCGATGACCGCGATCTGTGACGCGGTGGTCGGCAACCAGGTGTTCAGCCCGGTCATCAAGCTCGACGTGAAGACCCAGCGACTGGTGCCGAACCTGGCCGCGAGCTGGAAGGTCGTCGACCCGAGCACGTTCTCGTTCAAGCTGCGGCCGAACCTCACGTTCCAGGACGGAACGAAGCTCGACGCGGCCGCGGCGAAGGCGGCGCTCGACATCACCCGGGCACCCACGTCGAAGCTCAACCCGACGCTGAGCGTCGTGACCGGAGTCGACGCGGGGGCCGACGGCCTGACCGTCACGTTGCACCTCGCCACGCCCACGGCGTCAGCCATGCCGTACACGCTCGCGGGTCGTGAGGGGTACCTCGCCGCCGCCGCGAGCACCGACACGCATCCCATCGGGGCCGGCCCGTTCGGTTTCGACTCGCAGACCGTGGGTCAGAAGATCTCACTCACCAAGTTCGCGAAGTACTGGAACGCGAAGAGCGTCAAGCTCGGAGGGATCGACTACGTGACCACCGCCGCGAACGCGGGCGTGAACAGCGTGATCGCGGGTGACATCGACAGCACCGACGGCGGAACCGACGTCAACGCACCGGCCGAGCACGACCCGAACGTGAAGATCGAGACCGCCACCGGCGCCTCGTACTGGAAGATCAACATCAACACCAGCAAGCCCAACCTCAACAACGCGCAGTTCCGGCAGGCGATGAACTACGCCATCGACCGGGCCACGATCGCGAAGACGCTGTTCGGGCCGAGCGCCGAGGTGGCGGCCGAGCCGTACCCGACCACCTTCAAGCTGCAGTACCAGAAGAACATGGCGAACAAGTACCCGTACAACCCGAAGAAGGCCATCGCGACGCTGAAGGCCGCTGGCATCACCACGCCGGTCAGCATCACGGGTGCGTACCCGGCCGGCATCGCCACGTTCCAGCGCTTCGCGGAGATCGTGCAGCAGGAGCTGAAGGCAGTTGGGATCAACCTGACGCTCGCCCCGTCGCCGAACCTGCTCGACACGTACTTCCAGAAGCAACAGGGCGACATCGAGTTCACCCTCTGGCCGCCTCGCCCCGACCCGTCGGTGACGATCTCACGCCAGTTCGCCCCGGACGGATCGGCCAACGCGGGCAAGAACAACGACCCGAACATCGTCGCCGGCCTGGCGAAGATCACCGGTTCCGTCGACCCGACGGTGCAGGGCCAGGGCTACAAGCAGGCCGTCGACGCCATCGTCACGCAGGCGCTCGAGGTGCCGATCGTGTACCCGGTCAACACGGAGGTCCACCGCACGTACGTGACGAGCAAGAACTGGCAGGTGTACGGCCCCTGCCAGGGCGTCGACTTCTCGCAGCTGGCCATCACCACCGCCAAGAAGTAGCACGCGACGAACGACCGCCCGGGTGGCACTCGGCCACCCGGGCGTAGGGTTTGATCCACCGACGTCCGATACCTACCCGCTGACCGGACCGAGGCCGCATATCCCGTGTTGACCTTCATCATCCGGCGGATTGCCGCACTCGTGCCGCTCCTGCTCATCGTGAGCGTGATCGTCTTCGGCCTGATCGTGCTGGTGCCCGGCGACGCATCGACCACGTTGGCGGGAGGGGACCAGGCGACCCCGGCCCGGATCCTCCAGGTCCGCCACCAGCTCGGTCTCGACCGGTCGTTCCTGAGTCAGTACGGCCGCTGGGCGGGACACGCGATCCACCTCGACTTCGGGCGCTCGCTGTACTCGAACCAGACCATCACCAGCGAGATCTGGCAGCGCTTCCCGATCACGCTCCAGATCGCCGGGGGTGCGCTGTTCTTCGGCCTGCTCATCGGAGTCCCACTCGGGATCATCTCCGGGATCCGTCCCCGGTCGGTCGCCGACCGGGCCGTGGTCTTCGGAACGAGCGCGGCGATCGCGATGCCGAGCTTCTGGCTCGCGTTGATCCTGATCCTCAACTTCGCGGTGTACCGCCAGATCCTGCCGTCGCGCGGCTTCGTGAACTTCAGCGACTCGCCGTACGAGTGGTTCCGGCACCTCCTGCTCCCCTGGATCGCGCTCGGCGTGCTCACCGCCGCGACCATCGCCCGGCAGTTGCGGGGTGCCCTCGCCGACGTCATGGCGAGCGACCACATCCGGACCAGCCGGTCCAAGGGCCTCGCGCCGTTGAAGGTCGTGGGCAAGCACGGACTGAAGAACGCCTCGGCGCCCGTCCTCACCGTGGTCGGGCTCCAGGTCGCGTACCTGGTCGGGGGCACGGTCATCGTCGAATCGATCTTCGGGATCGCCGGGCTCGGGAGCTACGTGCTGACCGCGGTGACCCGGGACGACCTTCCCGCGATCCAGGGCTCCGTGATGTTCATCGCCCTGTTGACCATCATCGTCAACCTGTTGGTCGACGTCTCGTACGCGTTGCTCAACCCTAAGGTGCGGGTCGAATGAACGAGCGGAAAGATTCCGACGTCTCCACCGACCCGTTCCCCACGAGCGGCGACGAACGACGCCTCGATCTCGACGTCGAGCTCGAGCGCGACACCGAAGGAGTGTGGACGCCGAGCTCGCTCCCGTCCCACGACGAGGTACCTCCGCACATCGGCTTCTGGAAGCGCTTTCGCCGCAACAAGGTCGCGCTCGTCGCCGCGATCTATCTCGTGCTGCTGGTCCTCGCCGCGGTCTTCGCCAAGCAGCTCGTGCCGCAGAACCCGAACGTGCAGAACCTGCTCCAGGTGAACGCGAAGCCGTCGGGCGCGCACTGGTTCGGCCAGGACGACCTCGGGCGCGACGTGTTCGCCCGGATCATCTATGGCGCGCGCATCTCGCTGGAGGCGAGCTTCCTCGCGGTGGCACTCGCGCTCGTCGTCGCGCTGCCACTCGGACTCGTCGCCGGCTTCGTCGGCGGCTGGGTGGACCAGGTGCTGATGCGCATCTCCGACGCCATCCAGGTCATCCCGGCGTTGGTGCTCGCCCTGGTGATCTCCGGCATCCTGGGCCCCAGCACGACCAACGTCGGGCTCGCGCTCGCGATCGTCTTCGCCCCCGGATTCGTCCGACTGGTGCGGGGGCAGGTCATCGGCGTGCGGGAGGAGACCTACATCGAGGCTTCCCGGTCCATCGGGGCCAAACCGCTGTTCATCATCCGCAAGCGCGTGCTCCACAACGTGGCGTCGCCGCTGATCGTCCAGGCTGCGGTCACGTTCGGGTTCGCCCTGCTTGCCGAGGCGAGCCTCAGCTTCCTCGGTCTCGGGGTCCAGGCGCCCGACGCTTCGTGGGGCACCATGCTGAGCCGGGCCTTCGCGCAGGTCTACGAGGCGGGTTGGTTGCTCTGGATCCCCGGCGGTGCGATCGCGATCACGGTCCTCGCGTTCAACCTCATCGGCGACGGCCTCCGCGACGCGCTCGGCACGGAGACGCGCGGCGCATGACCACCAACGGCACCGGTCCTCCTCCCACGGCTTCGGAGTCCCCCGCAATGGCGAGCGCGGCCGCGCCCGGTAGCGGCGTGGCCCGTCCTCTCCTCGAGGTCACCGACCTCTCCGTGGCCTTCAAGGGCCACAAGGAGATCGTGACGGTCGTCGACCACGCCTCCTTCTCGCTGCGGGCGGGCGAGACCCTCGGGATCGTCGGCGAGAGCGGCTCCGGGAAGACCGTCTCCTCGCTCGCCTTGCTCGGGCTCCTCCCGGCCAGCGCACGGGTCACCGGCTCGGCGACCTTCGATGGGCGTCAGCTGGTCAACATGCCCGCGCGCAAGCTCCGCAACGTGCGCGGCAACGACATCTCGATCATCTTCCAGGAGCCGATGACGAGCCTCGACCCGTCGTTCACCGTCGGCAACCAGCTCGCGGAGGCGTACCGCAACCACCGCGGCGGCTCCAAGCGCGCGGCGACGGCGCGCGCCGCGGAGATGCTGCGTCTCGTCGGCATCCCCGAGCCGCAGCGGCGCCTGGGCGAGTACCCGCACAACTTCTCCGGCGGCATGCGGCAGCGGGTCATGATCGCGATGTCGTTGATCTGCTCGCCCAAGCTGTTGATCGCCGACGAGCCGACCACCGCGCTCGACGTGACGATCCAGTCGCAGATCCTCGAGCTCCTGAAGTCGCTCCAAGCCGAGCTGGGTATGGCGATGATCTTCGTCACCCACGACCTCGGCGTCGTCGCGAGCGTGTGCGACCAGGTGTCGGTCATGTACGCAGGCCAGGTCATCGAGCAGTCGCCGATCGACGACTTCTTCACCCGCCCGCTGCATCCCTACAGCGCCGGCCTCCTCGACTCGATGCCGCAGTCCGTCGCCAAGGGCGAGCGGCTGCGGATGATCGCGGGCACCGTCCCGCCGCCCAGCCGCATTCCCGTCGGATGCCGTTTCAACCCGCGCTGCCAGTACGCGGTCGAGGCGTGCGTGGTCACGGCTCCCGATCTCGAAGCGACCGGCGACGGCCGCGAGGTGCGTTGCATCCGCCACGCCGAGCTCAGCCTGGAGATCTCCCGGTGAGCGACGCAACCGAAGTGACCGGCGTGACCGATGGAACCGACGGGACCGGCCCGTCCGGCGCCACGCCGCTCCTGCGGGTGCGCGGGCTCCGGAAGATCTTCCCGGTGAGGAAGGGTGTGCTGCGGCGCACCGTCGCGCACGTCCGGGCGGTCGACGGCGTGGACTTCGACGTCGGCACCGGCGAGATCCTCGGGCTCGTCGGCGAGAGCGGTTCCGGCAAGTCGACCACCGGGCGCCTGATCCTGCGGCTGATCGAGCCCACCGAAGGGTCCGTCGAGCTCGACGGCAAGGACGTCCGCGCGCTCGGCGGCGAACAGCTGCGCAAGGCGCGCCGCGACATGCAGATGGTGTTCCAGGACCCGTATTCCTCGCTCGATCCGCTCGCCACCGTGGCCGACGTCGTGGGCGAGCCGTTCCAGGTCCACTTCAAGATGAGCCGCAAGGAGCGGGACAAGAAGGTGGTGGAGCTGCTCGAGCAGGTGGGCCTGGGCTCCCACCACCTCCGCCGCTTCCCGGCCGCGTTCTCCGGCGGTCAGCGGCAACGGATCGCCGTCGCACGCGCGCTGGCGCTCGAGCCCAAGCTGATCATCGCCGACGAGCCGGTGAGCGCGCTCGACATGTCGACGCAGTCGCAGGTGGTCAACCTGCTCCTCGACCTGCAGCAGCGCCTCGGCGTCGCGTTCCTCTTCATCGCCCACGACCTCTCGATCGTGCACCACGCGAGCAGCCGCATCGCGGTCATGTACCTCGGCGCGCTCGTCGAGGTGGGTGACGCCGAAGAGATCTACACGCGGCCCCGGCACCCGTACACCGAGGCGCTGCTCTCCGCGATCCCGGTTCCCGACCCGCAGGTGGAACGCGACCGCGAGCGGATCGTGCTGCGCGGCGACCCGCCGAGCCCCCTGAACCCGCCGTCGGGCTGTCGCTACCACACGCGGTGCAACTACGCGATGGACATCTGCAGCGTCGAGGACCCGCAGCCGACCCCGACCACGAGCGGCGGGACGGTCGCGTGTCATCTCCACACGTCGGGACCCACCTTGAACGGCCGCCCGCTGTCCGAGCTCGGCAGTGTGCAAACGATCCCCGTGCGTCCCTCAACGACCTCATAGGTAGTTGAGGCACGCACGGAGCGTTGCTTCAGGCGCGGGTGGCCCAGACGGCCCACAAGGGATCGCCGGGGGGAGTGCTCGGGGTGCGGAGCTGGGACGTCGGGTCGGTGAAGCCGCCCGCGCTGCGGAAGTACTCGCGGACGATGTCGATGTGGCCGGCGGCGTCGGTGCGGAGCCAGGCGCGGATGGCCTTGGTGGGGAAGCAACGGTTGGAGATCGTGAGCGCGAACGGGCCACCGGGGCGCAACACGCGTGCCACCTCACGGAACACGTCGACCGGGCGGACGAGGTAGTCGACCGACACACAGCACGTCACGGCGTCGAAGCTCGCGTCGGCGAACGGCAGCACCGGGTCGACGTTGAGGTCGTGGACGACCCGCGACTCCGCCTGCGGATTCGCGGCCAGCTCGTTGGCGTTCATCCCGAGCGCGACGAGCCGCCGGGGTGCCGTGACGAAGTGCGAGACCCACGACGACATGAGGTCGAGCACCTCGCCGCTGATCGCGAGCTCTTCGTACAGCGCACCGACCGCGGCGATGGCACCGGGGTCGATATGGGTGACGAAGCGGTCGGGCGCGTAGAACGAGGCGTCGGGCCCGGGGTCGGCGCGGTCGAAGAAGCCGGCGGGGAACTCGGCGGGGAACTCGGTCACGCCCAACCCTTGCAGATCGCGCGCCGCGGCGGCCCCGGAGGTGGATCGCACCACCACCGGGACCGCCGGTCCGGCTCACGCGGCAACCGCTGCCCCGATCCGGGAGACGAGGTCGAGCACGACGTCCATGAGCTCGGCCGCGGTCTCCACGCTGCCCTGGAGGTCGAGGATCACCTCGTCGGCTCCGGCCCGGCGCGTCGCGTCCAGGTCGTCGGCGATCTGGGCGATGCTCCCCCAGTAGCTGAGGCGGTCGGACGTGATCTCGTCCGTGATCTTCGTGTTGGCCCGGACGACGAGCGAGAGCTCGTCGGGGTCGCGGCCGTGCTCGGCGGCCAGGTCGCGTACGGCACCCCACATCGGCGCGACCGCCTCCACCGGCAGGCCTGCAGGTGTCCACCCGTCGGCCCTTCGCGCGATCCGGTCGAAGCCCTGCGGTGTGTAGGCCGCGAGCAGGATCGGCGGCCGGGACTGCACCGGCTTGAGGCCGACCGTCGACGGCGCGATGTGCGTCCGCTCGCCGCGGTACGCCACCGGGTTCGCACCCCACATCGCGTCGAGCACGTCGAGCAGCTCCTCGGAGCGGGCCGCGAGATCGCGTTGCGGCACGCCCACCGCCTCGTACTCGTCCCGGGACCAGCCGAGGCCCAAGCCGACGTCGAGCCGGCCCGCGCTGATCTGGTCGAGGGTCGTCAACGAACGGGCCAGGAGCACCGGCGGGTACCAGGGGCCCACGAGGACGTTGGTGCCGACGCGCACCCGTTCGGTCACCGCGGCCGCGAGGGTCAAGGTGCCGATCGGGTCGAGGACGGTCGCCTGCTCCTCGGGAAGGACGCCGTCGGGTGCGGCAGGGTAGGCGTCGCGGGGGTCGACCGGCGCGAGCAACCGGTCGAGCGCCCACACCGAGGCGAGCCCGGCCCGGTCGGCGGCGATGGCCGCCGTCCGGACCGCGTCGGGCGTTGCCAGCGGTCCGATCTGGGGGATGGCGATTCCGATCCGCATCACGCCACCCCGATCCGGCCGGCCACGGCTGCGTAGCGGGCGGCGTCGAGTGCAGCTTCGGTCGCGGCCCGGAAGATCTCGAAGATCTCCGGCGGCGCGCCGGCCTTCATGCCGCCCAGCATCCCGGTGACCTCGTCGACGTTCATCGACGGTGCCATCACCGCGATGAAGTCGCACATCAGCGGCGGGGAGATCGAGCCGCGGAGGGCGATCTCGACCTGGAACAGGGCTTCGACGCCGACGGCCGCCCGCAGCTCCTCCATCACCGCGCCCTGCTCGAGGGCCATGTGGGCGAGGTAGCGGGCGACGAACAGGGCGAGGAACTGGTACAGCTCGTGGCCGGCGAGGACCGCGTCGTCACCCGTGGCCGACACGAGCGCGTCGGTGCGGACCTCGATCTCGACCAGGTCGGCCTCCGTCTCCATGTGACCGGCCTCGATCATCGCCGCGAGCCGGGGCGCGTGGGTCTCGATCAACGGCTGGATGAACGTGTCCTCGTGGTGATGGTGTGCGTGCAGCAGTGCGATGACCCGCTGCACGTGGGCGGCGGCAGCTTCGCGACCGGCGTCGTCGCGGCAGTCGGTCGCCCCGAGGTCGGTGATCAGGTCGAAGAGGGCGAGCCGCAGACCCTTGTGGACCTCGCGGTACAGGTCGAAGGGAATGGGCGAGCCGGCCGGGCCGACCGCGGGGCTCTGGGCGTCGAGTGCGGTGTCCATGGGATTCCTCCTGGTCAAGTGCCGGTCCGAGGGCTTCGGGCCCGGCGGTTCGTGTGTCCTCCTGACGGTAAGGAATCCGGCCGCCGGCGTTTCCTGAATGGATCGTGCCAAGACCTTGAGAGATTGCTAACCACTATCCTGAGCGGGTCATGGACGCCGGAGAGCTCGATGCCTTCCTCCATTCGCCGGTCGCGATGCTGGGCGCGTCGGTCGGTCCGGGCCTCGTGCCCGAAGCGTTCCGGGTGTGGGGAGCCCGCATGGAGGAGCCCCGCCGACTCCGGGTGCTGATCCCGTCCGACGGTGGCGCGACGCTCGAGAACCTGCGCACCCACAACCGCATCGCCGTGACCGTCACCGACATCACCACCTTCACCTCGGTCCAGGTGAAGGGCCGGGTGGTGGGTGGGATCGACCCGCTGGGGCCCGCCGAGATCGAGCTGATGCTCGAGTACGACCAGCGCTTCGCCGCCGCCCTGGTACAGGTCGGCTTCCCCCCGAACTGGGAACGCTGCCTCCGACCGGGGGCGCTCCTCTCGGTGGCCCTTGAGGTCGAGGAGCTGTTCGACCAGAGTCCCGGTGCGCGGGCCGGACACGCGATGCCGGCGACGAGCGCGTGACGCCGCCGGGCACCGACGCCGGTCCCGGCGCCACCGAAGGTATGCGCCTCGACCTCGAGGCGATGCGCGGCTGCTTCGACGGCGTCGTCCCGCCCGTCATCGCGACGTGCTCGGCTGACGGCACGCCCAACCTCACCCACCTCTCCCAGTTGTTCCCCGTCGACGCCGAGCACCTCGCGCTGTCGAACCAGTTCTTCGGCAAGACGTCCGCCAATTTGGCCGAGAACCCCCGGTCGAGCGTCCTCGTCACCGACTCGATCACCGACCGGACCTACCGGTTCGAGCTGCGGTTCGAGCGGACGGAGACGTCGGGCCCGTTGTTCGAGGCGTTGCGGGCGTCGATCGACGCGGTGGCGTCGTTGACCAACATGGAGCATGTGTTCGCGCTCCGCGGCGCCGACGTGCACCGCGTCCTGCGTTGGACGCTGGTGTCGTCGCCGGGCGGCTGGTGACCGTCCCCAACCTGTCGGCGTTGGCCGTGCTCACCGGCCGATTGGGCCGGTGTGGAGACCTCGACGCCATCATCACCGAGTCGCTGGATGCGCTCGCGCAGCTCTTCGGGTTCGAGCACTCGATGCTGATGATGGTGGACGAGACCGGCAATCGGCTCTACACGATCGCGAGTCGCGGCTACGACCGCGCGGGCATCGGGTCCGAGGTCGACGTCGGTGAGGGGATCATCGGCGTGGTCGCCGCGCGCGGCATCCCGATCCGCGTGAGCAACGTGCAACGCATGGTCACGTACGCGCGCACGGTGCAGCGGTCCGTCGGTCCGGAGGTCGACGACATTCCGCTTCCGGGGCTCGCGTCGGCGCGGAGCCAGCTCGCCGCGCCCGCCATGGTGATGGGCCAGCTCATCGGGGTGCTCGCGGTCGAGAGCGAGCGGCAGGGCGCGTTCGGTCCCGAGGACGAGGAGCTGCTCGGTGTCGTCGCGCACCTGGTCGCCGGCGCGATCGAGCTCGACCGCGTGGGTGAGCGCGCGCGAGTCGGCGCGCGACCGGACGCGCCCGCGGGAGAAGGTGGCGCGGTGCACGCGCCGTCGGCACCGACGGGGAAGCCCGAGCGCGTGAACACGGTTCGGTTCTTCCCCGCCGACGGCAGCACCTTCGTCAACGGTGACTACCTGGTCAAAGGCGTACCCGGCCGCATCCTGTGGCGGTTGCTGCGCGAGCACCGCGACGACGGGCGCACCGAGTTCAGCAACCGCGAGGTGCGACTCGATCCGTCGCTGGAGCTCCCGGCCTTCCGTGACAACCTCGAGAGCCGCCTCATCCTCCTGAAGCGCCGGCTCGACGAGCGGGTTGCACCGATGCGCATCCAGAAGACCGGGCGGGGACGGTTCAGCCTCGTGGTCGACGGTCCGCTCGTGCTCGACCTCGCCGGCTCCAGCTGACCGAAGCGGTCGCCGCGGAGCCCGGGGGATCCCCGACGCACAAGAAAGTCCGGGAAATCGACGTCCGCGGTCGCGCGCGCCTCCGTAGAGCAGCCAAACCCCCGGAGCAACGCCCGAGAAAAGAGGCGATCTTGAACATCGACGATCGAGAACTCAACGGTCTGATTGTGGAGTCGCAAGATCTCCAGTCGGACGCAATGCGCCAGAACGCAGCGGTCGCCTCGGATCTCCGCGACGTCGCTGCGGATCGGCGTGACGACGGTGTCGACCCGGCTGAGGTCGAGCAGTTCAACGAGGGCAGGAAGTCGCTCATCAGCCGCTTGACCGAGAGCAACGGCGGCAAGGGCCTTCTGGCCGGCGGTGTCGGTGCGGCGTTGATCGCTCTGTTGGCCCAGCCTGCGGCGGCCGACAAGGCCCTCGACGTGCAGATCCTGCAGACGGCTTCATCGCTGGAGATCCTCGCGGTCGCCACGTACGGCGCAGCACTCACGCTGCCGTTCATCAAGGACGGCAACGCGGTGGTCGTGAAGTTCGCGCAGACCACGATGATGCAGCACGACGCGCACCGTCAGGCCTTCCAGGCCCAGACGACGGCGTTGGGCGGCAAGGTCCAGGACCAGCCCAACCCGAAGTACAAGCCGGTCGTCGACGCGGCGGTGCCGACGCTCAAGGCGCCCGCCGACGTGGTGAAGCTGGCCATGACTCTCGAGCAGGTGGCGACCGAGACCTACCTGTCGGACCTGAACCAGTTCACCGACACGAAGTCGAAAGAGGTCATGGCCAGCGTGATGGGCGTCGAGGCTCAGCACCTCGCGACCCTGCGAGCCGTCGGTGCGTTGCTCGCTGCAGGCGCGGTGGACCTCATCGCCGTGCCGGTCGACGCGTCGAAGCTCCCGGCCGCGGCCGGAAGCGTTGCCTTCCCCGATCCCTTCGAGGGAATCACCATGGCCAGCCCGCCCCAGGAGGGTGCAGTCAAATGACCGATGACACCGTCAACCCGACATCCACCCCGGGTGCCGACCTCGGATCCGTGGGCGGGTTCTCCCGCCGCGGCTTCCTGATCGGTACCGGAGCCGTCGCCGGCGCCGCGGCGCTCGCAGCTTGTGGCTCGAGCTCGAGCAAGTCGTCGTCGAAGACCACCACCACCAAGAAGGCGGCCGGTACCACCTCGACGGCAGCTGCCGGCGGTGCGGGCGGCGACCTCGCCACGGCTGCGTTCGCGGCCAGCCTCGAGGTCCTCGCGGTCAACACGTACAAGGCGGCGCTCGCGGCGGCAACCGCCAACAAGCTCGGCCCGGTCCCCGCGGCCGGCGCGAACTTCGTGCAGACCGCGATCACCCAGCACTCGGCCGCGCTGGACAAGTGGAACGGCGTCCTCAGCGCGGCGGGCAAGCCCGCTGTCACCGCTCCCGACGCCAAGCTCAACGCGACGGTGCAGACCGAGTTCGCCAAGGTGACCGACTTCGGCGGCGCGGCCAAGCTGGCCCTGCAGCTGGAGCAGATCGCGGCTGCGACCTACCAGAACGCGGTGGCCTCGCTCACCGGGAAGGACGCGATCCAGCTGGCTGGTTCGATCCAGATCGTCGACATGCAACACCAAGCGATCCTCAACTACGTGCTCGGCATGTACCCGGTGCCGGACACGTTCGCCAAGACCGACATGGCGGCCAGCCCGTCGTAGTCGGTCACGGGAGAATCGCGGGACCCGGCCTCCACCCGCGGATCCCGTGCTGCGACGGCTCCGGCTGGTGGTCCCCCCCACCAGGCCGGAGCCGTCGTTTGTTACGGGCAGGGCAAAACCTGGCCGTGCGGTTGCTCGACGCGGTCTGACCATCGTACCGTCAGCGCTTGTGCTGACCGCCGACGAGATCGACGCGCTGGAGCGACTGCTCGACGTGATGCTGCCGTCGACGTCGGGCGCCGGAGCCCGCACCGCGGGCTCCATCGACTACGTCGTCGGCCGGCTCGACCGCGAGGACCCGGTGCTCCTCGCAGCCTTGCGACCGCACCTTCGCGGCGACACCGATCCCGACGTGGTCGTGGCCGCGCTGGCCGCCGACCCGGACGCCTTCGACTTCCAGGTGTTCCGCCGCGTGCGGGCCTGGGCGTGGGAGGGCTTCCTCTGCGAGCCGCGCCATGGTGGCAACCGCGACGAGGTCGGCTGGCGACGGTTCGGCGCGAACGGCTTCCCCCAGCCGCGCGGCTACACCGCCGACGAGCTGACCGTCGACCGGGAGACGCGGTGATCCCGCACGCGCCCGTCGACCTGTGCGTCGTCGGCCTCGGTGCCGCGGGCGGGACGATCGCGTCGGAAGCCGCGCACGCGGGCCTGTCGGTGGTGGGACTCGAAGCCGGGCCCGATCACGACCCGACCCGCGCGGCCGAGGAGTTCGACACCGACGAGGTGGCGCACGTCGTCGACCTGAAGCTGCAGTGGGCCGAGCCCGAGGTGCTCGTCTTCGAGGACGGACCGCCGATCCCGTTCCCGTGGCTGGCCCGCAACATCGGCGTCGGCGGTCCGCACCACTGGAGCGGGTTCTCGTTCCGCTTCCATCCCTCCGACTTCCGGGTCGCCTCGGAGTGCGGCGTCCCGGACGGCTCGAGCGTGGCCGACTGGCCGATCTCCTACGAAGACCTCGAGCCGTTCTACGAGTCCGCGGAGGCGATGTTCGAGGTCAGCGCGGGCACGACCCATCCGTGGGAGCCCGAGCGGCACGCGCCGTACCCGCAGCCGCCCCTTCCCGACAGCGGCCGCGCGCGGATGCTCACCGACGCCGCGCGGCGGCTGGGCTGGAACCCCTACCGCCCGCCCGCCGGCGTGCTGACCCGGGCCGAACCCGGCGGTTTGCGCCAGGCCTGCAACCTCTGCGGGCACTGCACGCACTTCGGGTGCACCCGAAACGCCAAGGCGTCGACCCTCGTGACCGTGCTGCCCGCGGCCCGAGCTACCGGCCACCTCGACGTCAGGGCCCGCTCACGCGCGACGGAGGTGGTCGTCGACGGCACCGGTCGGCCGCGCGCGGTCCATTATCTCGACGCCGACGGTGAGGAACACGTGCAGCCGGCGAAGGTGATCGTGCTCGCGACCAACGCCCCGTACGTCGCGAAGCTCATGCTGCAGAGCCGGTCGGACCACCATCCACGCGGCCTCGGCAACGAGCACGACCAGGTCGGCCGGCACGCGACCTTCCACACGTCGATGTACGCCTACGGCGTGTTCGACGACCTGCTGCTGCACGCGGAGCGCGGTCCCGCGTTGCACGTCGCGATCGACGACTTCAGCGAGGGCCGGCCCTACGCCGCCGGCGCACCGTTCCGCCGCGGCGCGCAGCTCACCGGCGGGATGCCGGCGACGTTCGCGGGTGGACCACTGTCGTTCGCGCTCGCGCTCGGCGACTGGCTGCCGCTTCCCGACGGTGTGCCCGGCTACGGCGAGGGGCTGCTCGAGTTCGCGGCCCACGCGTTCGCCCGCCACATGGCCGTGTTCTGCCTCGGCGAGGATCTGCCGCGCGCGGAGAACCGGGTCACCCTCGATCCCCACCTCGTCGACGGCTCGGGCCGGCCCGCGCTGCGCATCGAGTACGCACACCATCCGGAAGACCGGGCCCAGATCGCCTACATGCTCGAGCGGGCGGAGCTGTGGCTGCGCGAGGCGGGAGCCGACACCGTGGTCTCGGCCGCGCCACCGATCCCGGGTGGCATCCGGGCCGGACACGCCCACGGCACGACCCGGATGGGCACCGATCCGCACACGTCGGTCACCGACGACATGGGCCGGGTGCACGGGTTCGACAACCTGTTCAGCGCGGGGGCCGGCACCTTCGTCACGTCGTCCGCGTTCAACCCTTGCCTCACCATCGTCGCCCTCGCGTTGCGGTCGGCGCCCGCGATCATCGCCGCGGCGTCGTGACCGGCAACTCCCCGCCCGCGACGGTGCGGGTCGCCGCCGAACCGGCAGCCTGGCCGACCGTCGCGGCGCTCGCGCCCGCGCGGATCGCGCTCGTCGTCGTCGACATGCAGACCGACTTCATCATGCCCGACGGGTGGCTGGCGGGGATCGGAGTGACCACCGAGCCCATGCGCGCCGTGGTGCAGCCGATCGGCGCGCTGCTCGCCGCCGCGCGTGCAGCCGGGCTCACGGTCGTGCACACGCGGCAAGGGAACGCGGCCGACCTGCGTGACCTGCCTGCGGTCCGGCGGCACATCCGTGGCATCCGCAACGCCGGTGGAGCCACTGCCCCCGGCCTCGTGCGCGGCGAACCGGGATGGCAGATCGTCGACGCGCTCGCACCCATCGCGGGTGAGCTGCTGATCGACAAGACCGGGTACAGCGCGTTCGAAGGAACCGCGCTCGACGCGGAGCTGCGGGCGCGATCGATCGAGGCGCTGGTCGTCGCCGGGGTCACGACCAACGTCTGTGTCCTCGCGACGCTGCTCGGTGGGGTCGACCGGGGGTACGACTGCCTGCTCGTTCCCGATGCCGTCGCCGCCGACGCTCCGGAGATCACCGCGGCCGTGCTGCGGATCCTGGACCACGAAGGCGCGGTGCTGGGATCCCGCGCGCCGGTCGCCGCCGTGCTCCGCGGTCTCGGCCCCGACGCGCCCGCATGAGCAGCGTGGGGCGGCGAGCCGGTCAGGACGATGCGATCTCCGGCCACCGGTGAGGGACTTCGAGCCCGGCCCGCCCGAGCAGGTCGTGCGCCATCGCGTTGGCCTGCACCCGCAGCTCGTCCATGTCGACGGTGAGGCACCGGCCGTCGCCGACGACCTGGACGCCGCCCACGAGCACGTCGCGCACGGTCTCGCCCTCCGCGGCCCAGATGAGCTGCAGGACGACGTCCCCGCGCGGTACCCATTGCGGCTCGGTGGCGTCGTGGATCACCACGTCGGCCTGCTTGCCCACCTCGAGCGATCCGATGCGGGCGGCCATCCCGATCGCGTCGGCGCCGCGGATGGTCGCCATCTCGAGCGCCTCGTGCGCGCCGAACCACGACGGATCGACGCTCACGTCCTTGGCGATGCCCGCCGCGAGCGCGGCAGCTCGGAGCACGCTCACCTGGTCGCCGGCGTTGATGGCGTCGCAGCCGAGCCCGATCCGGCCGCCGCGGGTGAAGAACTCGGCGTGGCGGCCGTGACCGCTCACGCCGCTCCCGACCCGGAAGTACGACCACGGGCAGTATCCGACCGCGGTCTCGGTCCGCAGCAGGGCCTCGAACTCGTCGTCGTCGATGTAGACGCAGTGCGCGAGCAGCAGGTGTGCACCGAGCACGCCGAGGTCGTCGAGGTGCACGACCGGCGGCCGCCCCGTGCGCTCGAGGTAGGCCTCGGTATCGGACGGCGAGGGCGACATGTGCATGGTCATGTGCACGTCACGGGCCCGGGCGAGATCCGACGCGCCGACGAGCAGCTCGTCCGACGCGAGGCTGTGCCCGACGAGCGTCACCATCGCCGACACGCGTCCGCCGGGCGGGAACGCGTCGAGCATGACCCGCTGACGGTCGAGCACCTCGTCGGCGGTTCCACCGAACGGCACCCCGGGGACGTCCCAGCCCCAGCAACCGACCGTGCCCCGCACACCCGCGGTGTGCATGCCGGCGCCGACCCGGTCGGGATGGGCGACGGTGCCGGCCTCGACCAGGGTGGTCACGCCCTTCAGCAGGCTCTCGGTCGATGTGAGCAGGGCCGAGATCTCGTCGTCGTCACCGGTGTGCACCGCGTGGAGCGGCACCGACCAGTCGAACACCGCGGGTCCCGACGTGATGGTGTCGGGGATGACGCTGCGCACGAGCGGGTCACCGGTGAAGTGCTGATGCGCGCTGATCATGCCGGGGGTCACGACGCAGTCGGTGGCGTCGAGCTCCGGGGCGCCGGGGTACTGCGACCGCAACCCGCTCGTCGAACCGACTGCGACGATGGTGTCGCCTGCGATCGCCACCGCGCCGCCGAGCAGCACCTCGCGGCTCGGGTTCATCGTGATGACGTCGCCGCCGGTGATGAGGAGATCGATGTCGGGCACGGAACGTCCAATCAGGATGCAGGAAGCAATCAGGATGCAGGAAAGATGGGGGAACCGGGATGACAGACGTGCATGAGGGACTCGGGATCGCGGGGCGGTCGTTCATCGTGACCGGCGGCGGCACCGGGCTCGGCCGCGCGTGCGCGGCGCTCCTGGTCGAGGAGGGCGCGTCGGTCACGATCTGCGGCCGCACCGAGGCGACGCTTGCCGCGACGGGCGCGGAGCTCGTGGCGGGCGCTCCCGACGGCGTGGCGGTGCGCGCCGTGGCCGCCGACATCACCGACGAAGCCGCGGTCGCGAGGGTTGTCGCGGCGGCGCTCGAGCTCACGGGCTCGATCGACGGCTTCGTCGCGAACGCGGGAGGCTCGGGCCAGCTGCTCCCACTCGACCAGATCGACGGGTCCGACTTCGAAGCGGTGCTCCGGCTCAACGTGGTGGGCACGTTCCTCTGTCTGAAGCACGTGGTGCCGCACCTGGTGGCGCGTCCGGGAGGAGCGGATCGTCCAGAGGTGCCGGGCGGCTCGTTCGTCGCCATGTCGTCGGTGGCCGGCCATCAGACCCACCGCTGGTTCGGTGCCTACCCCGTGGCCAAGGCGGCCATCGAGCACCTCGTGCGCAACGCGGCCGACGAGTACGGGGCCGCCGGCGTGAGGGTCAACGCGGTGGCGCCCGGGCTCACGTGGAGCGACAAGATGCGCGGGATCGTCGGCGACGGGGATCCGATCCATGAGAGCTACGTCACCAACACGCCGCTGGGCGGGGTGGGTGAGCCGAGGGACGTGGCGGAGATGGTCGGCTTCCTGCTGAGCCCGCGCGCCCGTTGGGTCACCGGCCAGGTGATCGACGTCGACGGCGGCAACGGGCTGCGACGCGGGCCCGACATCAGCAGCGTGGTCGGCGGCGCGGTCATCGGCGACGTCCCGTAGCGCCACACCGTCGGGTCAGGGGGTACCCGACGATCCCGACGCTACGGAACGATCGCCGACTACTCGGCGCGCCGAGGCTTGCGGCCGAAGACCTCGCGGACCATCGGCTCGAAGTGCTCCAGGGGCGGCGTGTCGTAGGCGGGGTCGAACGCCACCTGGTCGTAGTCGTCGGCGAACCGCGCGGTGAGGTCGTACGCGGGGTGGCCGGCGTGCCGTTCGCGCGCGTTCGGGTCGAGCCCGAGCAGCTCGTAGTAGTGCTTGCCCTGGAAGTCCTGGTGGTACTTCACCATCCAGTACACGTCGTCGCTCACGAAGGGGCGGATGAGCTCGGCCGCGGCGCCGCCGTGGTTCGCGTTGGTGATCGTCTTCGCCATGTCGTGGCAGAGGGAGCCGACGACGACGTCGATGTCCTCCCCGGCCCGCTCGGCCCGGGCCGCGGTCTGGCAGGAGTGCACGAGCTGGTTGACCGCGAACTCCTGGACCATCGGCTCGAGGTTGGCCAGGTTGACCAGGACCCGGTCGGCGGTCCGGGCGACGTCGGCGTCGATGGCCGCGGCGACCACGAGGGTGTAGTCCTCCTGGAACTGGTCCATCCGGGTCGGCTTCTCACCGCTGAAGGTCGCGACCATGGGGTCTCCTCGAGGGTCCCGCCGTGCGCTCTGGCAGCCACGGCGGCGGCATCTGGTCCGACAATAGGACCGGTTCCCGACCACTTTCGCGCAGATGGTGTTGCCGCACCATGAACAACTGCAACTGCCCGTGGCCCGGTCCGATGGTCTGACCGTAAACTGATCGCCGTGACCCAGAATGCCCCGGCCGCCGCCGGCCCCACCTCGCGCTACGACCCCGGTCTCCTGCCGGTGGTGGTGGCCACCCTGACGACCGGAGCCATCGATGGAGTCGCGTGACCTCGACGCGCTGGTGTACCCCGAGCGGGTCCACCGCTCGATCTACGTCGACCCTGCGATCTTCGCCGAGGAGATGACCAAGATCTTCGGCGGCATCTGGGTCTACCTCGCTCATGAGAGCCAGATCCCCGAGCCCAACGACTTCACCACCACGGAGCTCGGACGGCGTCCGCTGATCATCACCCGCGCCGCCGACGGCGAGATCCACGCGCTCATCAACCGGTGTGCCCACCGGGCGTCGACCGTATGCCAGACCGACTGCGGCAACGCCAAGCGCTTCACGTGCGGCTACCACGGCTGGACCTACGGCAACGACGGCGCGCTCGTCGGCCTGCCCTACCCGAAGGGCTACCCCGACTCCTTCGACCGCGACGCGCACGGCCTCCGGGGCCTGCCACGCGTCGAGTCGTACCGCGGGTTCGTCTTCGGCTCGCTCAACCCCGAGGTCGGCGACCTCGTCGAGTGGCTCGGCGCGGCGCGCCCGTACCTCGACTACTTCATCGACCGGGCGCCCGGCGGCCGGATCGAGGTGCGCAACAAGCACCGGCTCTCCTTCGCCGGCAACTGGAAGCTCGCGTGGGACAACGCGGGCGACGGGCTCCACGCGACCTACGCGCACAAATCGTTCGCGATGCTGAACGAGGAGCGCTACGGCGGGGGTCGATCGCTCTCGCAGTTCAAGCACACGCCCGACGACACCGGCATGTTCGGCGAGGACCTCGGCCACGGCCACATCTTCGTGGACCAACGCCCCGGGATCACCGGCAGCTTCTGGGAGACGCAGCGACCGATCCCCGGCAAGGAGACCGCGGCCGCGGGCATCCACGACGACCACGAGGCCGACGCGGCAGCCGCGCTGCTGGAGGCCGCACCGGGCTCGATGATCAACCTGTCGATCTTCCCCAACCTGCTCATCAAGGGCAACCAGCTCGAGATCCTCACGCCGCGGTCCGTCGACCGCTCCGACCTCCACCTCTGGGTGTGCGCCGCGCCCGACGCACCCGACGAGGTCAACACCCTGCGCATGCGCATCGCCGAGGACTTCCCGACCTTCGGCAACCCGGACGACATCGAGATCTACGAGCGTTGCCAGCGCGGCCTCCAGATCGAGGAGGTCGAGTGGTGCGACACCAGCAAGGGCATCGGCCTCGAGGACGTCGAGATGCGTGAGGGGAGCGAGGTCCGTCGTTCCGCCGTCACCTACGAGACCCCGATCCGCGGCTACCTCAGGGAATGGAAGCGTCTGATGGCGTCCGACCCCAAGATCACGACCGTCTAGGCCCGAGGAGCAGCTCCGGATGACCGAGGAGTTTTTCGACGTGGGAGTGATCGAGCGGGTGGACATCGCACCCCGTTCGGGCGGCTTCGCGCGCGTGGCCGCGGGTCAGCTCGTCACGATCGTCGACGTCGACGGGGGCCAGGTCGCCGATCTCTACGCCTGGTCGTCCGACGACCCGACCGAGCACATGAGCGCGCAGCACACCCGCGCCGTCACCGACAGCCTGTTCCCGAAGGTCGGCGAGGACTTCTACACGAACCGCCGTCGCCCGATCCTGCACTTCGAGCGGGACGACACCCCGGGCGTGCACGACATGTTGATCGCGTCGTGCGATGCGGAGCGGTACCAGCTCCTCGGTTGCGCCCCCGACCACGCGTCGTGCTCCCAGAACTTCCGCACCGCCATGACCGACGCCGGTCTCGGTGACCCGGGATTCACGCCCCAGTCGGTCAACCTGTTCATGGCCATCCCGGTCGATGCCGACGGCGGGCTCAGCTGGGAGCCCGCGGTGACGAAGGCCGGCGACTCGGTCACCATGCGGGCGGTGATGGACTGCATCGTCGTGGTCTCGGCGTGCCCGCAGGACGTCATCCCGATCAACAACCTCGACCCCACACGCGTAGCCATCGAAGTGAGGGACGCATGAACGCACCCGAGAGCTCCGGCACCACCGGTCCGGTCGTCGCCGGCCCCGTGATCGCGGATGAATTGCTCTCCGACCGCGTGTCGGAGCGGCAGCAGCGGTGGCGGGCCGAGACCGAGGGCCTGGTCGACTCGCCGCTCGAGTCGCCCATGCTCCAGCCGTGGGAGGTCTACGACCAGGACCTCTTCGACCTCGAGATGCTGCGCGTGTTCGCGCGCTCGTGGGTCTGGCTCGGTGACACCGAGGACCTGAAGGAGCCGGGCGACTACCTCACCGGGCAGATCGGCTACCAGCCCGTCATCGTGATCCGCCAGACCGACGGCACGGTGAAGGGCTTCCTCAACAACTGCCGCCACCGGGCGTCGAGCGTGGCCGAGGGGCCGAGCGGTCACTGCGGTCGCACCCTTACGTGTCCGTACCACAACTGGGCCTACTCGATCGATGGCCGGCTCGTGGGCATTCCCGACGAGCCCCGCATGTACCCCGGCGGCTTCCCGAAGGAGCAGTACGGCCTCGTCCCGATCCGGATCGAGCTCGCGTGGAACAAGCTCGTGTTCGGCTGCCTGTCGCAGCAGGCGCCCGACTTCCGGGAGTGGATCGCCCCGCTCGCCGATCGTTACGACCGCTATGGCATCGAGCGTTTCACCCGTTTCCATCGCGACCTCGACGAGACCTACCCGATCAACTGGAAGGTCTTCGCCGAGAACTCCAACGACGACTACCACGTGCGCTTCGTGCACCGGCGGCTGAACCACACCAGACAGAACCTCAACACCCTCGTGCGCTTCGAGGGCCGCACGTGCAGCGGCTACAAGCCGCACGTGCTCGACGTCGAGGACATCACCGGAGGCCGCACCGATCTCCCCGAGGAGGAGCTCAAGGGCCACTACGCCGACTACATCTATCCGAACCTCACCCCGCTCCCGTGGCCGACGATGCTCATCCTCGTGCGCGCCGATCCGATCGCACCCGCTCGCACGCGGCTCGTCTCGCGCATCTACGGGCTCGACATCCCGATCGAGGAGCAGGAGCGTCAGCTCGACGTCCTCGAGCTCACCAACACCGAAGACACCACGATGGTGACCGAGCTCATGAAGAATCTGCGGTCGCCGTTCTACCGGGTGGGCCCGCCGTCCTTGTGGGAAGGCCGCTCCGCCCACGTCATGAAGCTCATCCGCGACGACCTCGCGACACCGCTCGCCGCCGACGAGTTCCAAGCTGAAACTGCTACCCCGACCTCAAACTCATCCGCCCCAGTGAAGGAGCCAGATTGACATGGCCGACAAGCTGACCCAACCCCGCTGGACCCACGTCGCGATCCCCGTGAGCGACGTCGAGAAGTCGATCGAGTTCTACACGACGATCACGCCGCTGGTGGTGGTGCAGCGCAACCAGGACGCCAACGGCAACGGTGCGTGGCTCTCGAACGACAAGCAGGTCGAGGACCCGTTCGTGCTCGTCATCGCGGAGTTCGTCCCCGAGGTGGCGAAGAACTTCGGCATCAAGCCGGGCGAGAAGGTCACGACGCTGGCGCCGTTCGCGCACATCGGCATCGAGCTGCCCAACCGTGAGGACGTCGACGCGGTGGCCGACCGGGCCCGCGCCGTCGGTGCGCTGCAGTGGGAGCCGAAGGACATGCCCGCGCACATCGGCTACATCTGCGCGGTCAACGACCCCGACGGCAACGTGATCGAGTTCTCCCACAATCAGAAGGTGTTCTCCGCGATCAAGAACCTGTGGGGGAGCGACGCCGGGTGAGTGACGCCACCCGTACGATCGAGCGCTACTTCGACGCGCTCAACGCGGGAGACGTGGCCGGCGCGGTCGGGTGCGTCGCCGACGACTTCTTCAACGAGCACACGTCGGCGCTCGGACAGAGCCTGAAGGGCCGCGACGCCTACGCGCAGAAGCTGCCGACGTTCCTCGCCCAGTTCCAGGGTCTGCACTACGAGCTGGAGGACGTCATCGAGCAGGACGGGCGGGTCGCGGTCCCATACACGATGTCGTTCCGCTGGACCGCGCCCGACGGCCGCGAGCACCCGGTCTCCATCCGCGGCATGTTCCGCTTCGTCGTGGAGGACGGCCTCATCGCCCACCGCACCGACTATTGGGACAGCGCCGAGTTCGTCCGCCAGACCCAGACCCAGACCCAGACCCAGACCCAGACCCAGGGCCAGGGCTAGGGCTAGGGCTAGGGCTAGGGCTAGGCGACCGGCGCGCGTTCCCGCGGCGCTCCGGCGGTGACGGGTCTGGATCGTCCAGGTGGAGCGAGGGTGCGTTTGCCGGTGTGCGCGTCGGCTGCGCCGAGGGTCCACCCCTGCGATTTTCGGGTGTGGTCCGGGGAGCAGAGATAGCCGAGGTTCCATTTGGCGGTCGGCCCACCTTTGGCGTATTCGACTTCGGAGTGGTCGAGCTCGAGGTACCCGCGGGCGTGACAGCCCTGCACGCAGCATTCGCGGCCACCGACGATCATCGCGGTCCGCAACTCGGCCGGGACGTGCCGGCCGAAGTGGGCGACGGTCCGGATGTCTTTGCCTTTCTTCACGATTGCCGTGACGAACGCCGTCCCCAGCAGCTCACGCGCCCACGTCACGCTGACCGGTCCGACGCCGGGGATCTCGCACTGCTCACCGGGCCGGGCGTGACCGCGTACCAGGGCGGCATGGTCGATCACCACGTGCGCCGTGTATCCCACCCGGCCGGTAGAAGGCCCGAGGACGAGCTCGGCGAGGGCGTCGGCCGCGTACGCGTCCTGTTCCTCGCGCACACCCTCGCGATGCTTGGCGCGGAAGACCTTGCGGGTCTGTTCGTCGATCGCGGCCTTGAGGCCGCCCCCGATCTCGGGGGCGAGGCGGAAGCGGCCCTCGACCATCCCGTCGGCCGCGCTCCACATCCTCAATGAACGGGCCTCGTGCTGCCGCTTCGCCCGGGCCTCCGGGTCTTCGGTCCGGGCCTGAGCCGCGATGCACGCGTCGCGCAGTGGGACGAGGCCCTCGCCGGCGTGTTCGAGCAGTTCAGTCTCGAGGGCCGGGTTTCGGACGGCGGTCTCCGCGATCAACGCGACCTGCTGCGCCGAGAGTTGACCGGCCCGGAACGCGGCTTCGGTCTCGGGCAGTGACTC
>JAODBH010000030.1 GCA_025463865.1 Actinomycetes bacterium
ACGGGATCGGCCACCTCGACGACGCCCGCGCCGTGGCCGACGCGCTCATCGATCTGTTCTCCGATCCCGACGGGCCCGGCTTCTTCACCACGGGCCAGGACGCGGAGGCGCTCGTCGTACGGCCCAAGGACCTGGAGGACAACGCCGTGCCGGCGGGCAACTCGCTCGCCGTCACCGGGCTCCTCCGGTTGGCCGCCCTCAGTGGCGAGCGCCGCTATGAGGAGGCCGCCTTCGCGTCGGTCCTACCGCTGGCCCCCGTCGCCGGTGAGCACGGGCTCGGGTTCGCCTACCTGCTCGACGCCGTCGAGCGGGTGGTGTTCGCGCCCATCGAGGTCGCGATCGTCGGCGACCCCGACGACGAACGGACGCAGGCCCTGCTCCGGGAGGTCAACCGGCGCATCCTCCCGGCCACCGTCGTCGTCGGCGCCGCGCCCGCCGACGGCGCGGCGCCCGCCGACGGCGCGGACCGCACCCCCCTGCTGGAAGGTCGCGCGTTGGTCGACGGGCACCCTGCGGCCTACGTGTGCGAGCGCTTCGCCTGCCGGCGCCCGGTCACCACACCGGGGGACCTGCGCGCCGAGCTCGACGCCGCACTCGCGGCGCGTCTCGGGTGATGGCGGCCTGGGCACCGGATCCGGACGCGCTGCGCGGACGCGTCGCGGTGGTCGCGGGCGCGACCCGTGGCGCCGGGCGCGGCATCGCCGCCGCCCTCGGTGAGGCCGGCGCGACGGTCGTCTGCACCGGACGGACCACCCGCGGTGCCGCGGGATCGAGCCGGTCCGACTACGACGGGCGACCGGAGACGATCGAGGAGACGGCCGAGCTGGTCACCCGTCTCGGTGGCACCGGGATCCCCGCGGTCGTGGACCACCTCGACCCGCAGCAGGTCGAGCAGTTGGCCACGCGGATCCGGGACGAGCACGGGCACGTCGACGTGCTCGTCAACGACATCTGGGGCGCGGAGCTGCTCAAGGGTGGGCCCGACCAATGGGATACGCCGCTGTGGGAGCTCGATCTCGAGACCGGACTCCGCATCCTGCGGCTGGCGATCGACACCCACATCATCACGTCGCACCATCTGCTCCCGCTGCTCGTCGAGGAGCCGGGGGGCCTGGTGGTCGAGGTGACCGACGGTACGACCGGCTACAACGCGTCGCACTACCGGATCTCGGTGTTCTACGACCTGGCCAAGGTCGCCGTGAACCGGCTCGCCTTCTCGCAGGGCAAGGAGCTCGCACCGTTCGGTGCGACGGCGGTGTCGCTCACGCCCGGCTGGCTGCGATCCGAGCTCATGCTCGAGGCGTTCGACGCGACCGAGGCCGATTGGCGCGCCGCCGCGGCACCCCCCGACTTCGCGCTGTCCGAGTCGCCGCGGTACGTGGGCCGCGCGGTCGCAGCGCTCGCGACGGACGCAGACCGGAATCGGTGGAACCAGCGCTCGCTGTCTTCCGGCGAGCTCGCCCGCGTCTACGGCTTCACCGACATCGACGGTTCGCAACCCGACGTCTGGCGATACATGACCGACGCCGAAGACGGACGCGCGGGCGGGTACGACGACTACCGGTGACCAGGGACGCCGGCACCACTCGCGGCCGACCTAGGCGCTGTGGCCGAGACCGTTCTGCAAGTGCTCGGCCATCGCCCAACCGAACGCGATCATCGCCTCGCCGACCACCGGGTCGACGTCGCCGACGAGCTCCTGGGCGGCCTTGCCGCCCGTCTTCACCGCGCCGGTGTGGATGATCGCAGCCGGCTGCTTCGTTGCCGTGGTGCGAAACGCCCGGTCGTCGTACGCCGCATCACACGCGAAGCGCTTGGCGAGCCGACGGCCCCACGCACGCTCCTCGCCGGTGGGCTGGTACTTCGGGCGGGGCACGACGTCGACGAGCTGGCTCATCATGGCGTAGGCCGACGGATGGGCGAGCCGCCCGCCGACGAGCACGTCCTCGTCGGGGAACGAGATCGCCGCCCGGCGGTAGAGCTCACCGACCATCGACTTCAGCACGGCCGATGCCTGCTTGCTGCGACGGACCCCACCGAGGCCCCACAGGATGCAGGGAGTGCCTCCGACGCGCTCGAGCGAGCCGAAGAGGAATCCGTGCAACTCGTCGTCGGTGACGAGCACCACGAGAGGGAACTTCTCGATGTGGAGATCCAGGTGCGGATCTCCCAACGGAAGCCCGACGGATGCCAGGAGTTGGCCGAACTCATCGAGTTCAGCGGGCTTGAGGGACACGGAATCTCGGGACTCAGTCTCCATGAGAAAGACATTGTGGCCGAAGTCACTACCCCGGGAAAAGTCAGGCCACCCACAAACCTGGGTAAACGCCCCGCGAAATCGGCCGGGAGCCCGACGCCGGGTGGTGCCGAGGCCGCGCTCCGAGGCCGGAAATCGGGGTCCGATGGCTCGTCGGCGACCCCGGGCGGGCTCAGTCGGCCTGCCGCATCCGGGCCATGTCCCAATATGCCTTCATCGAGCTGATGCGGCCGGAATCGTCGACCGAGAAGATGTCGATGGCGTCGATCACCGAGCCGGCGGCGTGGATCTCGAGCGTCACGGCGGCCTCGTCCGCACAGACCACGACATCCCGGGCGATGAGCCGGATCTCGGGCGAGAGCGCGTGGACCGAGTCCCAGAACGCGGCCCGCCCGTCGGGGCCCTGGCTCACCGGCGAACCCACCGGGTCGATGATCCACGCCTCGGGTGACCAGACGGACAGGAAGGCCTCCCGATCCGACGTCGAGTACGCGGAGACGTAGGCGTCGACCGCGGCCCGCACCTGCTCGGGAGTGGGCATCAGAAGGCCTCCTGGCCGACGGAGAGGTCCCGGGCGGCCGTTACCTGCCCGGCGCGGTCGGGAACGGGCACGAGTCGTTCAACCGGTGCACCGTAGAGCCTGCTCAGCGCCTCGGCCCGGGGAGGTCGCGGATCCCGGCGACGACCGGTGCGCACTCGACGCAGTAGTCGCCGTCGCCCCGTTGCGCATGGACCTCGATCAGGCAGCCCGCGCAGTAGAAGCGGTGGCAGCTCGGGCACTCACCCGCGGCCAGGTCGGCCGGGTGGTTGTGGCAGCGCTTCCCGACGAGGATGTCCCGGGCCGCGCGTCCGAGCGACCGCCGCGCCGGACCGACGAAGAGCTCCACCGCCTGCTCGGCCGGCGCCCCCGGTGACGGGCTGCGCGCCGGCTTCGAGCCCGACGCCTGCTTGCGTGCCTTCGCGGCCCGCCTCGCCGCCCGTCGCGCTTCCCGAGCGGACCGACGGTCCGCCTTGTCGATTCTCCGGTCCCACAGCTCGACCTCGGCCTCGTCGCCGGTGAAGGCGGAGAAGAGCTCGATGGTCGGCTCGCCGTCGACCGGCTCCTCTTCGCCGGGCTGCAGCGGGTACGAGTCGCCGCCCGCCCCGACCGGGATGTCGAGCGGCGGGCCCTGACGGAAGGCGCCCATCGGAATCTCGGCTTCGCCCTCGTCGACGAACGGATTGGCGAGGAGGCCCGGATCGGTGAGATCCGCGAAGGCGTTGACGGCGTCGTACGTGCCCGAGTCCCTGAATTGGATGTCGAAGTCGGAGTCGCCCGTGTCGGCGCCGGTGACGTCCTGGTCGAAGAGCGGAGCGCTCGCGGGCTCTTCAGCCGCACGACGCCGGAGCTCCTCGACCTCGAGCGCCGCGGCCGTGGCCGCCGCCTCGGCCCGACGGGTCCGCTCCAGCATCTCGGCGCGGAGTGCCTCGGCTTCGACCACCGCAGCCGCCCGCAGGCGGGCGTCCCGTTCGAGCGCTTCCTGCTCCTCACGCGCCGCGCGCTCCTCGGCGTCCCGCAGCGCGGCCGCGGCGTCGATGACCCGCACCCCCTCGTGACGTTGTCCCCAACGGCCGATCGACGGGTCGTCGGTGAGGACCACGACCTGCACCTCCACGGACAACCGCCGGAGCTGGTGCAGCACGTGCGAACGCCCGGGAGCCTCGAGCCAGTCGAACGCGTGGTCGAACACGAGGGGGTCACCGTCGGGCTCGGGTTCGGGCACGTTGCCGACGCAGCGTCGCAAGGACGCGTTCAACAGCGATGTGCTCATGGCAGGCAGCGGACCGCGCGCACCGATGACGCGCGTCTCGTGGTCGAGCTTGGCCCGCTCCGCTTCCCACGTGGTGATGTGCCGCTCGAGCTCGTCCCGCTCGCGTTCGCGCTCAGCGCGTTCGGAGTCGACGTACGACGCGGCACCGTCGACGGGTTTGGATGCGACGAGGCGTTCGGCGATCGCGGACCGCCGGCGGCGCGCCGCCTCGATCGCGGTCGTGAGCTTGTCGCGCTCGCTGCGACGGGACTCGAGGGCGGCGGCCGCGACCGCGCGGGCCGCGGTCTCGATGTCGCCGGCACGGATGACGGTCGACACCGCGTCGTCGGCGCCTGCAGCCGCATCCACCGTGTCGGCGTGCGCGCCGAGGACGATCGTGAGCTGCGGATGGAGCTGGAGGTCGACGGGCGGAGCGCCGGACGCGCGCACCTCCACGATCCGGCCGCTACGGGGACTGTTCGACGATCCTTCGTCTGTTTCGTGCATCACCATGGACGGGTCCAATGCGACGGCTGCGGGGCTGGCCCTCGGGGCGAGGGACTCCTGTCCGCATCGGCCCCGAGCCGCAGTCTCTTGATGTCTGACGGCCGATCGTCACTGTATGAGACCGGTTTCCCCGGGCGACAATCACGGAGCGCGTTCGCGCTCGTGAGACGGCCCGCTCAGGCGTTTCGAGCTTCCGTCGGCGCCTGCCAGAGGACCCGCCGGGGCCCATCGGCACCGGGCTCCGCGTGGGGCGCAGAGACGGTGGGGAGCGCCGGCTCAACCGGGAGATCGTCGGTTTCGAGAACGGGCCCGTCGTCCCACAGTGCGGGGACGACGTGGAGCTGCGCGCTCTCGGAGCGTTCGGCTCGTGGAGGGCCCGCATCGCTGTCGCCTTCGAGGCCGCGGACCATGCGCGCCGCGTCGAACGCCCACCGTCGCAGGACCGCCGCGGGTGCCGCCAGCATGAGCAGTCCACCCGTCTCGACGAAGCGGTGCCGGTGCCGCGACCCCGATCCCTCGGTCTCCACGCGCCACTCGTCGAGGTAGCGCTTCGGGTCGGCGAGCGCGCGGTCGAGCCCATGGGTGACCAACCGCACCGAACCCGGCGCCGGCCCGGCGAACGGACGCGCTCGGGCGAGCTGCGCGCCGTCGATAGGCGTCGGCACGACGAGCGCGTCATTCGCGATCAGGATCGGCAACGACGACCCGCCATCAGCTGGGTCGGCCGACAACGAGACCCCGTCGACGAGCACGACGGTGCGCGCCCGCTGCTGGAACGCGGCGGCCCAGACCAAGCGGGCGAGAAACCGCGCGCCGGGCAGATCACTGACGATCGCATACCCGCCGTCGCGCTCGCGGGTGGCGAAGCGAAGCGGGCTCGACGGGCGCGGAGTGAGGACGTTGAGCGTGCCGCTCGCGACCTCGACCCGGTGCAGGTGCAGCTTGATGCGGTCGGTCGACGCGGGCTCCATGGACCGATGGTCCCACGCGGGCGGCACGCGGGGCCGATGTAGCGGGCGCGTTACGGGTCGAAGTCGTCTCCGACCGCCTCTTGCCGCTTGGTGTGCCACGTGCCAACGTGCGCCGGTCCGTCGGGGGAGGCGGCCGGCAGAAAGCAGGCGTCATGGCGACCGACATGGCTGAGCCCTCGGGGGGAGCCGTCGACAGCAAGGGCCTCAAGCCCGGCGCGCTGAGCCTGGCGTCGGCCACCGTGGTCGGTGTCGCGTCGACCGCACCGGGCTACAGCATCGCGGCGTCGTTGGGCTTCGTCACCCTCGCCGTCGGCTTCAAGGCGCCCGCGGTCATGTGGCTCGCGTTCATCCCGATGGCCTGCATCGCGTCGGCGTTCTTCTATCTGAACCGGGCCGATCCCGACTGCGGGACCAACTTCACCTGGGTCACGCGCTCGATGGGTCCGCGCAGCGGCTGGATGGGCGGCTGGAGCAGCATGATCGCCGACCTCGTCATCATGCCGAGCCTCGCCCTCATCGCCGCCCAGTACACGTTCCAGCTCTTCGGCCTGCAGAACCTGGCCCGCAACGACTTGGCCACGCTCATCCTCGGCATCGCCTTCATCATGTCCATGACGTGGATCTGCGTCGTCGGGATCGAGCTGAGCGCGCGGGTGCAGATGTGCCTGCTGCTCACCGAGCTCCTCGTCCTCCTGCTGTTCTGCGCGGTCGCACTCATCCGCGTCTACGGGCACGACATCGCCGGCGCCGTCGAGCCGTCGTGGTCGTGGCTCACGCCCACCCACTTCGGCGGGACGAGCGCGCTCACCGAAGGCCTCCTGGCCGCGGTGTTCATCTACTGGGGCTGGGACACCGCCGCGAGCTGCAACGAGGAGACCGAGGACGCCAGCACCACTCCGGGGCTGGCGAGCGTGTTGTCGACGGTGATCCTGGTCGCGATCTTCGTCGTGGTCGCGATCGCCGCCCAGGCGGTGAAAGGCCCCAACTTCCTGAGCAACAACTCCGACGACGTGCTCTCGGCCACGGGCAGGATCGTCTTCGGGAACGGCGCCTGGGGCTGGCTCGCGCTGAAGCTGTTGATCATCGCGGTGCTGACGTCGTCGGCGGCGAGCTGCCAGACGACGATCCTTCCGGCCGCCCGCACCGCGCTCTCGATGGCGATGCACCGTGCGCTCCCCCCGAAGCTGGGCGAGATCCACCCCGAGTACCTCACCCCGGCCCGGGCATCGTGGATCTTCGGCGTCCTCGCGAGCGTCTGGTTCACCCTGCTGGTGATCCTCAGCCACGCGAGCGGCGGCAGCGTGCTCAGTTGGTCGATCGACGGCGTCGGCCTGATGATCGCCTACTACTACGGGCAGACCGGCATCGCCTGCGTCATCTACTACCACCGCTACATCTTCATGAGCGTGAAGAACTTCATCTTCGTCGGGCTGCTCCCGCTCGTGGGCGGTCTGACGTTGGCCTACATCTTCGTCATGTCCATCAAGGACTTCACCGACCCTGCCTACGAAGACCCGCCGACGTCGTGGCTCGGCGTGAGCCCGGTGTTGTTCTTCGGGCTCGGCGCACTCCTCGTCGGCGTGCCGATCATGTTGTGGTGGAACTCGAAGGACTCGGCGTTCTTCCACGTGAAGCCCGACCCGGTCGCGTCCCGACCGCCGCCCGAAGGTGGCACCCCGCTCCCACCGCTCGTCGAGGAAGGCGCGCCCCACTGATGGCGGGCGAGATCGTGCTCGGATACGACGGGCAGGAGGGCTCTTCGGCCGCGCTGCGCACGGCGGTCAGCATGGCGGTCGCCTTCGGCCGGCCGTTGATCATCGTGTTCGGCTACCAGCCGGCCCAGATCGGCGGCGACGTCGGCGAGACCGCCCGCGCGGTCCGCGCGGTCGGGGAACGGGTCACCGCCGATGCCGTCGCCGCCGCGACCGAGATCGACCCCGCGGTCGACGTGCGGGTCGAGCTCGTGGACGACCGGCCGGCCGAGGCGCTGCTGCGTGCGGGCG
>JAODBH010000119.1 GCA_025463865.1 Actinomycetes bacterium
GGCGTCGCCCGGCTCCGCGACGATCTGGCCGCGCTCCTGCCGCGGGCGAGCGTCGCCGACGTCGAGGCCGCGACCCTCGAGGTGCCCGACGTCGACGTGCTCGTCGGCACCGAGGCGGTGCTGCACCGCGTGCCCCGGGGTCGCCGGGTCGGCCTCGTCGCCTACCTCGACTTCGACCAGGAGCTCCTGGCCGAGCGGTACCGCGCGCCGGAACAGGCGTTGTGGCTCCTCGTGCGGGCCGCGCGGCTGACGGGGCCGCGCAGCCGCGACGGGCGGATCCTGGTGCAGACCCGGCTCCCCGACGACGCGGTCGTGCTCGCCGCCAACACCGCCGACCCGGATCTCGTCGCGGAGCGCGAAGGCCCGGCACGCGAAGACCTCGGGTTCCCGCCGTTCGGTGCGCTGGCCGAGCTCTCGGGTGACGCGGATGCCGTCGCCGCCGCGTGCGACGTCCTGCGTCCGCAGCTCGGCGTCACGGTGATGGGACCCACACCGTCGGGCGACCGCGGCGCTCGAGCCCTCGTCCGCGCCCCCGACCCCGCCCAGCTCGCCGACGGCCTGGCCGTTGCCGGCCCCCGAGGCCGCGCCGCCGGCCGCCTCCGCGTCGCCGTCGATCCGCCCCGCGTCTAGAAGCCACGAAGCTTCGCTGACGCGTAGGGGCTCGGGGGCCACTGGTAAACTGCCCCCATGTCCACGTTCCCCATCCGGGTCTTCGGCGATCCTGTGCTGAAGCAACGGGCCCGCGAGATCACCGACATCGACGGCCCACTGGTCCGTCTGGTGTCGTCGATGATCGACACCATGTACGACGCCCCCGGCACCGGCTTGGCCGCGCCGCAGGTCGGCGTCCAGAAGCGGCTGTTCGTCTACGACGTGGGCGAGGGCCCGGTCGCGGTGATCAACCCCGAGCTGGTCGAGCAGTCGGGCGAGTGGACCTACGACGAGGGATGCCTGTCGATCCCCGGGCTCTCATTCGACATCGTGCGTCCGAAGATCAACGTGGTGAAGGCCCTGAACCTGGAGGGGGAGGAGGTCGTCATCGAAGGCGACGAGCTCCTCGGCCGGGTGCTGCTCCACGAGCTCGACCACCTCGACGGCGTGCTCCTCTTCGACCGCCTGTCCAGCGGCGACCGCAAGCAGGCCATGCGGATGCTGCGTGAGCAGCAGCTCGCGGGCACCACCGCTCGTACTTCGCATAGTCTCTAGTCGCGGGTCGAGCCCGTGCGCCTGGCGTATTTCGGCACGCCCGCCGACGCGGTTCCTCCCCTCGAAGCCCTGGTCCGCGCCGGACACGACGTGGTGCTGGTCGTCACGCAACCCGACCGCCGGCGGGGGCGGGGCAAGGGTGTCGACCCGAGCCCGGTCAAGACCGCGGCGACGGAGCTCGGCCTCACGGTGCTCACCCCGGAGCGTGCACGCGAAGTGGTCGACGCGGTCGCGGCCAGCGGGGCGGAGCTCGGCGTGGTCGTCGCCTTCGGCCAGATCCTGCCGTCCGCCCTGCTCGACGCACCACCGCTGGGGTTCGTGAACCTGCACTTCTCGCTGCTGCCGCGCTGGCGCGGCGCCGCACCGGTGGAACGGGCGATGCTCGCGGGCGACGCCGAGACCGGGGTCGCGGTGATGGCCGTCGAGCCCAGCCTCGACACCGGGCCGGTCTACGCGGAGGAACGCGTCGGCATCGATCCCGACGAATCGGCCGGCGCCTTGCGGGCGCGGCTCGTCCAGATCGGCGCCGACCTCCTCGTGCGCACGCTGCCCCGGATCGCCGACATCCAGCCCCGGGTGCAGGAAGGCGAGCCGACGTACGCGGAGAAGCTCAGGGTCGACGAGTTCGAGCTTCGGCCCCGGTCGACGGTCGGCGAGCTGCTGCGTCTGGTCCGGGCCGGCAACCCCAAGCCCGGTGCGTGGTTCGAGCTCGACGGTGTGCGGGTCAAGGTCTGGCGTGCCCACGCGGCCGAGCCGGGCGACGAGGCCGGCGCCCACGCGGCCGACCCGGCCGACGAGCCCGTCGGGACGATCACCCGCGACGGTTCGCTGGTCGCCGCCGATGGCCTTCTCGCGCTCGACGAGGTGCAGCCGGCGGGCAAGCGACCGATGGTCGGTGCCGACTGGCGCCGCGGCCTCGGCTCGGACCCCGCCCTCGTCACGCCGGCGGGCGAGGACGTCCCGTGACACCGGCCCCGACGCCCACCGCGCCCGAGACCCCGCGACCGCTCGTCAACAGTCGGGACATCGCGCTCGAGGTGCTCCTGCGGGTCGAGGGCGGCGCGTTCTCCAATGTGTTGCTGCCGTCGCTGCTCCGGTCATCCGACTTGGAGGATCGCGACCGGGCCTTCACCACCGACCTCGTCTACGGCACCTTGCGTTCTCAGCGCGCGCTCGACGACGTGCTGGAGCGCGTGCTCGACCGCCGCGTGGAACGGCTCGATCCCGCGGTCCGCGCCGGACTCCGCATGGGCGTCTACCAATTGGTCGAGGGCGTCGCGCCGCATGCCGCCGTGAGCGCGACGGTGGATGCGGTCGCGCGCGCCGGTTCCGGCCGGGCGCGCGGATTCGTCAACGGCGTCCTGCGCGCGGTCACCCGTTTGGAGCAGCCGGTCACGTGGCCCGAGGGTGACGACGTCGAGTCGATGGGGGTCGCGACATCGCACCCCGACTGGATCGTCGACGCGCTGACCCGTGAGTTCGGTGTCGACGTCGCGCGATCGGTCCTCGCCGCCGACAACCGGCCGCCGGGCGTGACGCTGCGGCCCCGTCGGCCCGACGTCGATCCCGACGAGCTGACCGCGGAGCTCGAGGCCGGCGGCGCCAACGTCCAACGGGGCGAGCTGGTCCCCGACGCGCTGATCGTGCGCGGCCTCGGTGACCCCGGCCGCTGGGACGCGGTGCGCCACGGTCGGGCCACACCCCAGGACCAGGGATCACAGGCCGTGGTGGTGGCGCTCGACCCGCAGCCGGGGGAGCGTGTCCTCGAGATCGCGGCCGCGCCCGGTGGGAAGACGGGGGCGATCGCCGAGCTCGTCGGCCACGGCGGACTCGTCGTCGGCACCGACATCGACGCCGGTCGCACCGCGATGATCGCCCGCGCCGCGCGGCGCCTGCACCTGCCGCAGGTGGTCGCGGTGGCCGCCGACGGCTCCCGGCTCCCGTTCCCCGAGGGCACGCGGTTCGACCGGGTGCTGCTCGACGCGCCGTGCAGCGGGCTGGGTGTGCTGCGTCGTCGGGCCGAGGCGCGCTGGCGGGTGCTTCCCGCCGACGTCGGTGAGCTCATCGGTCTGCAGCGCGAGCTGTTGCGCCACGCGGCCGCGCTCGTGCGTCCCGGCGGCACGCTCGTGTACTCCGTGTGCACGTGGACGCACGGCGAGACCGTCGGCATCGACGAATGGGCGGCGGCGCAGCTCCCCCGCCTGGTCGCCGACCCGTCGCGACAGCCCGGCGCACCGTGGCGCACGCACGGTCGCGGTGCCCTGTTGCTGCCCGGCGTCGCCGAGACCGACGGCATGTACGTTCTCGTCCTGACCCGGGCCGACGACGCAGGAGCCTGACATGGCCACGCTGTTCACCCGCATCATCCAGGGTGAGATCCCCGGTCACTTCGTCTGGCGCGACGACCGCGCCGTCGCCTTCCTCACCATCGGCCCGTTCGTCCCCGGTCACACGCTGGTGGTGCCGATCGAGGAGGTCGACAGCTGGCTCGACCTCGATCCCGATCTGGCCGGGCACCTCATGACGGTGAGCCAGGTCGTCGGTCGTGCTCTCCTCGACGAGTACGGGTCCGAGCGGGTGTCGCTGATGATCGCGGGCCTCGAGGTGCCGCACACGCACCTGCACGTCATGCCGCTGAACGACATGCGCGACCTCGACTTCCGCAACGCGTCGAAGCAACCGCCTGCCGATCTGGGCGATCACGCCCGGCGCATCCGGGCCCGGCTCCGCGCGATGGGCCGGGCCGAGGTCACCCCCGAACCTGACGCAGCGTGACCGCGAGCTCGAGCGCCGGCGGACGCTCGTCGAATCTCCCGGGCTACCGGTAACGTGAGCCGGGTGAAAATCGCCCCGTCGATCCTGTCCGCCGATTTCGCCGCGCTGGCGGACGACATCGCACGCGTCGCGGGTGAGGCCGACCTCCTGCACGTCGACGTGATGGACGGGCACTTCGTCCCCAACCTCACCATCGGCGCGCCGGTCGTCGCCTGCCTCCGCAAGCACACCGACCTCTATCTCGACTGCCATCTGATGGTGACCAACCCCGGCGATCTGCTCGAGGCGTTCGCGGAGGCCGGTGCCGACGGCTGCACGGTCCACGTCGAGCTCGGTGATCCGCGACCCTTGTTCCAGCGCATGCGCGAGCTCGACCTGCGGGTCGGCCTCACGCTCAACCCGGAGACGCCGCTCCCCGAGGTCGTGCCGTATCTCGCCGAGATCGACACGTTGCTCTTCATGAGCGTGCATCCCGGCTTCGGCGGCCAGTCGTTCATCGCCGACGTGCTGATGAAGGTGGCCGAGGCCCGCCGGATCATCGATCGCGAGAACCTGGCGGTCGAGATCGAGATCGACGGCGGCATCAACGAGGAGACCGCGCCGCTCGCAGCCGAGGCGGGCGCGGAGATCCTCGTCGCCGGCAGCGCGATCTTCCACGCCAAGGACCCGGCCGCCGCGGCTCGCGCCATCCGCCACGCCGCCGAGTAGCGGGGGAGCCTGAGTGACCGCGGCTCCCGACCCGTCGGCCAACCCGACGTACCGGGCCAAGGTGCTGACGGTGTCCGACGGCGTGGTCGCCGGTACCCGTGAGGACCGTTCCGGAGCCGCCCTGGTCCGGGCGCTGACCGAGGCGGGCTTCGAGGTCGTCGACCACCAGGTCAGCGCCGACGGCATCGCCGACGTCGGTACCGCGTTGCGCGGGCTCACGTCGGGCTTCACCGGCGTGGTGCTCACGAGTGGGGGCACGGGCTTCGGAGTCCGCGACCTCACCCCCGAGGGCACCCGCGCCGTCATCGATCGCGAGGCGCCCGGCCTGGCCGAGGCGATCCGCCGCGCCTCCGACGCCGACGGCCGCGGCTTCGGCATGTTGGGGCGGGGCGTGTGCGGCGTCGCCGGCACCGCGCTCGTCTGCAACCTCCCCGGCTCGAGCAACGGCGCGCTCGAAGGCTTCGCGGTCCTCCTCCCCGTCCTCCCGCACGTCCTCGGATTGCTCGCCGGCGAACGCCTCCACTGACGCAGGCCTGGGTGTGTCAACAGACGGCCGGTTCGGTGGTCCCGGGACGCAGAGGAAGAGGGGCGTCGGCGCCGAAGTAGCGTTGTCGGTCACCCGCGTGATCCGGCCGAGGAGCAGCGTGCACGACGAAGCGGCGATGCAGCGGGCGGTGGCGCTGGGCGAAGGCGCCCGCCGCCGGAGCGCCCCCAACCCATGGGTGGGTTCGGTGATCGTGGATGCCGACGGCACCGTCGTCGGTGAGGGCGCGACCCACGAACCGGGCGGCCCGCACGCCGAGATCGAAGCGCTGGCGCAAGCGGGGGAGCGGAGCCGCGGCTCGACGCTGTTCACCACGCTGGAGCCCTGTTCGCACACCGGCCGCACCCCGCCTTGCGTCGGGCCCATCGTGGCCGCGGGCATCCGCCGGGTCGTCGCTGCGCTGGAAGATCCCGATGCGCGGGTCACGGGCAATGGCATCGCGCACTTGCGAGCCGCCGGTGTCGAGGTCGTGACCGGCATCGGCGCGGAGTCCGCGGCCCGTTCGCTGGCGCCGTACCTCGTGCAGCGCCGACTCGGCCGCAGCTTCACGCTCCTGAAGACGGCCTCCAGCATCGACGGGCGAGTCGCCGCGGCCGATGGCTCGTCGCAATGGATCACCGGAGCGGCCGCCCGCGCCGATGCCCATGGGCTGCGCGCCGACTCCCAGGCGGTGGTGATCGGTTCCGGCACCGCGCTCGCCGACCGCCCGAGCCTCACGGCCCGCGACGTCGAGCCGCCGGCCGTCCGCCAACCGCTGCGGGTGCTCCTCGACGGGCGTGGCCGTGTGCCCGCCACCGGCTCGCTGTTCGACCCCGACCTCGCGCTCACGCTCGTCGTCACCACCGAGCGCGCGCCGGCTGCTGCCATCGACGCGTGGAGCGCGGCGGGAGCGAAGGTCGAGGTGCTACCGACCGGTCTCGGCGGCGTCGGCATCGATCTGCGGCTCGCGCTCGAGCTGCTCGCCGGGCTCGGAGTGCTCCAGGCCCTGGTCGAAGGCGGCCCCGCGCTGCACGCGGCGCTGATCGAGGTCGACCTGGCCGACCGCCTCGTGGCCTACGTCGCGCCCACCTGGCTCGGCACCAGCGGTGCGCCGATGTTCCCGACCGGCGGTCCTTCGACCCTCGGCGACGCGGCGCGCTGGAGGCTGCTCGACGTGCGCGCGGTCGGAGCCGACGCCCGGCTCGAGCTGGAGCCGGTTCGGTGAGCACCGCACCGGGACCTGATCCCGCGAGCTTCGGCGCGATCGAGGCCGCGATCGCGGCCGTGCGCGCGGGCGAGATCGTGATCGTCGTCGACGACGAGGACCGTCAGAACCAAGGCGATCTCGTCATGGCCGCGCAACACATGAACGCGGAGAAGATGGGCTTCTTCGTCCGGCACACGAGCGGCGTGGTGTGCATGCCGATGCCCGCCGACCGGCTCGACGCGCTGCAACTCCCGCCGATGGTCGCCGACAACACCGAGAGCCAGCGCACCGCGTTCACGGTGTCGGTCGACGCGCACCGCGGCATCACGAACGGCATCTCCGCGGCCGACCGGGCCACGACCGTGCGCGCGCTCCTCGATCCGACCACCGATCCCACCGACCTCGACCGCCCGGGTCACATCTTCCCGTTGCGCTATCGCGCCGGGGGCGTGTTGAAGCGGGCCGGTCACACCGAAGCCGCGGTGGATCTGGCCCGACTGGCCGGGCTCGATCCCGCGGGCGTGACCGCCGCCCTCGTCAACGACGACGGCACCGTCGTGCAGCGGCACGGCCTCGAGTTCTTCGCGCTCGAGCACGAGCTGCAGCTCATCTCGATCGCCGACCTGATCCGGTATCGCAGCCACCACGACCAGCTCGTCCGCTGGGTCAGCGAGGCCCGCATCCCGACGCAGTACGGCGACTTCACCGCGCACGTCTTCGAGAGTCGCCTCGACGGCGTGGAGCACATCGCGTTCGTGCGGGGCGACGTCGCGGGCATGGACAACGTGCTCGTCCGGGTCCACTCGGAGTGCCTGACCGGCGACGTGTTCGGGTCGCTCCGCTGCGACTGCGGACCACAGCTCGACCGGGCGCTGGAGCTGGTCGCGGCTTCCGGTCAGGGCGTCGTCGTCTACCTCCGTGGCCACGAGGGCCGGGGCATCGGTCTGGGCCACAAGCTGCGCGCCTACGCGTTGCAGGAGAGCGGGCGTGACACGGTCGAGGCCAACGAGGACCTCGGCCTCCCCGTCGACTCGCGGGAGTACGGGATCGGGGCCCAGATGCTCGTCGACCTCGGCCTCACCACCGTGCGGCTGCTCACGAACAATCCGGCCAAGTACGGCGGGATCGACGGATACGGTCTCCACATCGTCGAGCGGGTGCCGCTCGCCATCACCCCCAACCCCGAGAACATCGCCTACCTCCGGACCAAGCGTGACAAGCTCGGCCACCTGATCGACCTGGGTGAGACCGACCTGGGTCACACCGATCCGGATGGCGCCGACCTCGGTGACACCGACCTCGGCGACACCGACCTCGGGTGATCCAGGCCGTTTCGGCACCGGCTCACCGATCAAGGAACTGAGATGCTGCGACTGGTGCTCCCCAAAGGCTCGTTGGAGAAGGCGACGCTGCAACTCTTCGAGGACGCGGACCTCACCGTCCACCGCGCCTCCGACGTCGACTACCGCGCCACGATCGACGACCCACGCGTCGCCGACGTCCGCATCCTCCGACCGCAGGAGATCCCGAGCTACGTCGCCGACGGCCTGTTCGACATCGGGGTCACGGGGCGCGACTGGATCGAGGAGACCGCGGCCGACGTCGTGTCGCTCACCGAGCTCCACTACTCCAAGGCGACCGCCCGCCCGATCCGCATGGTGCTCGCGGTCGCGGCCGATTCGCCGGTGCAGTCCGTCGCCGATCTCCCCGACGGTGTGCGGGTCAACACCGAGTTTCCCAACATCGCCGAGCGCTACCTCGCCAAGAACGGGGTGCGGGCCGACATCACCCTTTCGTACGGCGCGACCGAGGCCAAGGTGCCGGAGATCGCCGACGCGGTGGTCGAGATCACGGAGACCGGCCGGGCCCTCCGCGCGGCCGGGCTGCGGATCGTCGACGAGGTGCTGGTCTCCTACACCGAGCTCATCGCCAACCCCGTGAGCGCGGCCGACCCGGAGAAGCGCAAGGCGATGGATCAGCTCATGACGCTGCTCGCCGGCGTCCTCGACGCGCGCGGCCGCGTGCTCGTCAAGCTCAACGTCGCCAGCGCGCAGCTCGCCGCGGTCGTCGCGCTCCTGCCCGCGCTCAAGGCGCCGACGGTCTCCGCGCTCTCGGGCGACGATTCGTTCGCGGTCGAGACCGTGGTGCCCAAGCGCGAGATCAACATCCTGATCCCGGCGCTCAAGGACGCCGGCGCGACCGGGATCATCGAGCTGCCGATCTCCAAGATCGTCCACTGATCGTGCGGGGCATCGTCGTCGAGTTCGACGAGTTCGTCGGCCTCGGCGTCATCCGAACCGAACTGATCGACGCCGACGCGTGCCTCGATCTGCCGTTCCACTGCACCCGCATCGCCGACGGCACCCGCACGATCCCGGTGGGCGCGAGCGTCGACTTCGTCGTCGAGCCCCACCCCCGCGGCCGCCTCGAAGCCGCGGCCATCCGCGTCGCGGCCACCTAGCTCCAGATCCAAGGCCGTCAGAGCACCGGTACGGTCTCCTGCGGCGCCGGAGAACTGCGCCTCACCAGCTTCCGCCGCCGCCACCGCCGCCACCGCCGCCGGAGAAGCCGCCGCCGCTGAAGCCGGAGGAGCCCGACCCGCCCGGCGTGGACGAGATGGTGCCCGCGGCGCTGGTGGTGAAGCTGTCCATCGCGCTGACGAACAGCAGCGGCGCGAACGGATGGTTCGACACGTACCAGCTCGGGCCGGTCGGCGCTTGGCCGTCGAGCCCGGTGAACGCCTTGGCCCAACGTTCGGTTGCGCCGAAGACCACGGCGTACGGCAGGTACTCGGTGAAGAGGTTCTGCTTCTCCGCGAACTGGGCCCGGTTCTTCTCCGACTCGTCGATGAAGCGCTTGAAGCCGAGCGTGTGGATCAGCGCCGCGGTGCCCGCAGGCGTGCGGCTCGGTGCCGTGCGCGCCGCGATCAGGAGGAAGACGGCGCCGAGGACGAGCGGGATCCCGATGAGCCCGGCGTGGGTGAGGACCGCCAGGAAGACGGCGATGGTCACCGCGACCGCGAGCACGCCCACCCCGATCCACCCCGCGACGGCCCGGGTCTTGTCCGGGCGCTTCGAGTACCAGCCCCGCCGGACGAGCTCGTCGTACAGCTGGCTCTCGACGCTCTGGAGCTTGGTGGCGAACGTGTTCTTGAGCTCCGAGAGCTTGACCTCGGTCCGGCCGGCGAACAGCCCGTCGAGGAGGGTCCGCTCGTACTGGATGAGCTGGGCCTGCTTGTCGAGCGAGGTCAGGGTCCAGTCGGTGTGACCGAAGAGGCCGTGCTTCGGGATCTCGGTGATGGTGAGGAAGCCGCGCGACGCGAGGTCGACGATCGTCGCAGTGACGTCGAGCGCGTTGGCGCGTTCGTCGATGAGGGCACCCATCAGGCCGGGGCGCATGCCGTCGATCGGCACGAACTCGACGGGCACGGGCACCTTGGCGAAGAACGGGACGCGCTGGTCGCCCGCGCCGGAGTTCCCGAACGCGGCGTCGACCGCGGAGCCCTTGTAGCGGCGGTCGCGACCGATCCGGTACATGACGATGCCGAAGCCGCCGATGATCAGCACGAGCAGGACCGCGCTGGTTCCGACGGTGACCGGCGTCAGCGCGAAGGCCCGGGCGAAGCTCCAGCGCTCCTCCAGGATCGGCTTGGGCCGGGGCACGGTGCCCGGCGGGAAGCCGACCACGACGCTGAGACCGCTGCCCGGGAAGAGGCTGGCTTGGCTGAACTGCGCCGTCGAACCGGTGAACGAATGCTGGGCGCACGAGACCCGGCTGCCCGTAGCGCCGGCGTAGCAGGCAATCCGCGAGATCGCGGCCGGCGTGCTCACCGTGACGGTCGCGCGGGAGATGCCGACCTCCCACTCGTCGCCGACGGCGTTCCAGGAGAGCTCGTCGAGTCCCGACGACTTCGGCCGGTTCAGCGTCCCGGCGAGGGTGTAGTCGATGTTGTAGGTATGGACGCCGGTGATGAGCTTGTCGGGGTCGCCGATGCGGATCTGGTGCTCGCCGCCGGTCTCGGACGACTCCTTCACGTTGGCGGGAGTGCTCTCGTCGCCGCTCACGTGCACGTCGGAGATCGGGTACACGCGGTCGTACCGGCCGTCGTACCGGAGGCGGGTCTTGATCCGGCGGTCGATGCCGTGGTGCTGCGTGGTTCCGAAGTCGTAGACGATGGTCTCGCGCACCTTCAGCTTGCCATCGGGCTGGACCGCGAGATCGATGTGGTAGTCGCGGATGTGCTCGCCGTCGAAGACGACCGTCGTCCGGGCACCGGCGGGCCGCGCTCCGAACGTCGGGCCCATCCGCGGACCGACGAGCACCGCGATCGCGACCATCAGCACGGCCAGGCCGGCGCCGAACCGGGTTCGACGGGCGGTCAGCGCCGGCTCCGACGCGGTGTCACAGGCGGGACCGCTGGCTCTGACATCGCCGAAAGCTAACGCCCGCCGGCAGGGGAGCCGGGGCAAACGGCCCGGTTACACCCGGGTGGCCGCGTACCTCGAGAGCAGCCAGTCGCCCGCGAGCACCGGTTCGTAGTCGTCGTGCCGTCCGATCGGGGGCCCGAACGGCTCGACCAGCACGTCCGGGTCGGCTTCGAAGAAGGCGATCAGCGACGTGAGCGCTTCGTCCGGCACGTCCACCGGCGGCGGGAGCACCCGGTGCCGGGTCGAGCGCCAACGGTCGCCCGTCCAACGCGCGAGCAGGTCACCGACGTTGATGGTGAACGCGTCGTCGACGAAGGGGGCGTCCTGCCACTCCCCGTTCGGCGCCTGCAGCTGGAGTCCGCCGTATCCGGGCTGACGGTCGAGGATCGTGAGCGTGCCCCAGTCGGTGTGGGGTGCGATGCGGAACTGCCCGTCGAGCGCCGGTCCCACCTCCCGCAGCGCCGGGTAGCGGTTGATGTTCAAGCTCCGGACGCCGCGGCGCGTCCGGTCGACGAACCAATCCGGCTCGAGTCCCAAGGCGGATGCGCACACGCGGATCAGCTCGGCGTACAGATGATCGAGCGCGGTCGTGTAGCGCAGCGCGCACGCCTCGAGCTCGGGCACCTCGTCGGGCCACACGTTGGGCGGGAACCATTCGGCGTCGACGGCCGGGTCGCCGGTGCCGACCGCGGGGCCCGTGACCCACGACTCCTTCATGTCGGCGCGATCGGGATCCGACTCCTCGCCGTAGAAGCTGTTGGCCTCCTTGCCCGGAGGAATCCAGCCCCGTCCGCCCACCTGGGTGGCGTAGCGGGCGCGCACGTCGTCGGGCAGGGCGAACGCGCGGGCGGCGGCCTCCCGCAGCTCCGCGCGCCAACCGACGGGGATCCCGTGGCCCGACAACAGCAGGAATCCCGACGTCTGCAGCGCGTCGTCGACCTCGGCGGCGAACGCCCGTCGGCGCGCGTCGGTGCCGTCGGTCCACGCGCGCAGGTCCATCAGCGGCAGTGTCACCCCGTGCCTCCCGATCCACTCGACGTCACGCCGAGCGTAGGAGTGCTGTGTGACACCGACGTTTCCAGCCGATGGCGGCCGTCGACGCGGCGCGGCGTCGCTCAGGTGGGGCCGCTGCTCCCGAGCCCGGCGCTCCCGGGGCCGTCGCTCGCGGTTCCCGCGTTCGCGCCTTCCTTGCCGCCCTCCTCGAGCGCGGCCTTCACCCGCACGATCCCGAGTCGCACCTGCGCGAGCGCCTCGGCGAGCGTGGGTGCGTTGGGACCGAACCGGTCGCCCAGGGCCTCCACGACACCGCCGAACGCGTCGGCGGCGATGCTGGCCTCGCCCACACGGCGCAATCGCTCCTGGACCGGGAGCTCGACGGCCTGGGCCGCGATCGACAGATGCAGCATGGCCAGCTCGTAGAGGCCCACCGCGTGGTTGGCCACCACCTCGATCGCCGGCGTCGCCGCCAGTTGGGCCTGGAACTCCCGGAGCTCGGCGAGCGACTCCTCGTCGAGCTCCACCGGCTGATCCGGGGCCGCCGACTCGCCCCCGAGGTAGGCCTCCTGGGGAGGACCGCCCGGACCGCCGCTGAACGGGGCGCCGCGGCCGGGACCGCCCGGGCCGGGTCGCGCCGGGTCCTGGGGTGCCGGCTCGGGCCCGCTGTTGGGTGTCCACAATCCGCTCACGCTGGTATCCTTCCTGTTCGGCTCCGATCTGATCGGTGCCGCACAACATTCGAGACGTGGGAAGTGGGCCCCGGTTCTCCCGGTGCCCCACCCGGCCAGCCATCAGTCTGCACCCTGAGGCCGAAAAGCTGCGCCCCGGGTCCGTACATCGCCCGGCCGTCCACGCGGCCGGTTCGACGGCGGACGCTTCCCGTGTCCGCCGTCGGCGCGTCTGCGCCGCGGGCAGACGAAAGGCGAAACCACATAGCCACGACCGAAGCCAGGATCAACGACCGCATCCGTGCCCGTGAAGTGCTCCTCGTCGCGTCCGACGGTGAGCAGCTCGGGGTGAAGCCGCTGCCTGAGGCGCTGGCGATCGCCCGGGCCGACGAGCTGGATCTGGTCGAAGTCGCGCCCAATGCCAACCCGCCCGTGTGCCGGATCATGAACTACGGCCGGTACAAGTACGAGCAGGAACAGCGGCGCAAGGAGTCCCGGCGCAAGACCACGAACGTCGTCGTCAAGGAAATGAAGTTCCGTCCGAAGATCGACGGACACGACTACACCACGAAGATGAAGCACGTCGAGCGCTTCCTGATGGAGGGCTCCAAGGTCAAGCTCACGATCATGTTCCGAGGGCGCGAGATGGCCCACCCCGAGCTCGGCCTGAGGATCCTCCAGCGGGTCGCCGAAGAGGTCGCCGACTTCGCGGTCGTCGAGCAGTCACCCAAGCAGGACGGTCGCAACATGACCATGATCCTGAACGCAGCCAAGAAGCCCGAGACGAAGACCAAGGCCAAGGCGAAGGCGAAAGCCCAGCCGGACGCAGCGCCGAGCACCGGACCCGAGTCCGGTGTACCGGTGGCCGAAGAGACCACAGGAGCCCCGTAATGCCGAAGATGAAGTCGAACCGCAGCGCGAAGAAGCGGTTCAAAGTCACGGGGACCGGCAAGTTCATGAAGCGCCAGGCCTTCCGTCACCACAAGCTCGAGCACAAGCCCAGCACCCGCACGCGCCGCCTGAAGGGCGAGGCGGAGATCACGGGCAAGTTCCGCAAGCAGGTTTCGCACCTGTTGGGGCTTTCGTAGGCCACAGTCCCACCGCCGCCGCGACCGTCGGGTCGGGTGGATCGCTGACTGCGCCGAGCGCAGGCACCGCAACGCAGGAGGAACCGCAATGGCAAGGGTCAAACGCTCCGTCAACGCCCGCAAGCACCACCGGGCGATCCTCGAGCAGGCCGAGGGCTACTCGGGCGCGAAGAGCCGTCACTTCCGCAAGGCCAACGAGCAGGTCATGCGGTCGTCGCAGTACGCCTACCGCGACCGCCGGGTGCGCAAGGGCGAGTTCCGGCGTCTCTGGATCGTCCGCATCAACGCTGCGTGCCGACTCCACGACATGTCGTACTCGCGGTTCATGGCCGGCCTGAAGGCTGCGGAGATCGACGTCGACCGGAAGGTCCTCGCCGACATCGCGGTGCGCGACGACGCGGCCTTCGCCGCCCTCGTCACCGCCGCCCGCACGGCGCTCGAGGCGGCCTGACCGCCGACGCGGCCGGAGCTCCGCCCGCGGGGCCGCTGACCGCCGGCAGCGCGGAGGTCAAGCGTCTCCGCGAGCTGATCCGCGAGCCCCGCGCCCGCATCGACCAGCAGGCGTTCGTCCTCGAGGGGCCGAAGGTCATCGATGCGGCCTTGGATCGGGGTATCGACCTCCAGGTCCTGTACTTCGCACCCGAGGCGTCGGGGCGCCATCCCGAGCTGCTCGAGCGGGTCCGCTCGTCCGGAGTCCCGGTCCGGCCCCTCGCCGCGGGGGTCGTCGAACGGGTGGCCGACACGAAGAGCCCGCAGTCCGTGCTCGCGGTCGCTCCGCTCGTCACGGTGTCACTCGACTCCCTCGACGCCGAGGGTCTCGTGCTCGTCGCCGTCGACCTCAACGACCCCGGCAACGCGGGCACGCTGCTGCGCGCGGCCGAAGCCACCGGGGTCGCCGGAGTCGTCATCTGTGGCGACTCCGTCGACGTCCACCAGCCCAAGGTCGTGCGGGCGTCGGCCGGGTCCATCGCCGGGGTCCCGGTCGTGCGCGATCGGCGCGACGCGGTCACGGTCATCCGCTCACTGGCGTCGCGCGGCCGGGTCGTGTTGGCCGCGGTCGGAGCCGGGGGAGCGGCACCCGAGGACGTCGACCTCACCGGCCGCGTCGCGATCGTGCTCGGCGGTGAGGCCCGCGGGCTCTCGTCCGAGGTCGTCGCCGCCTGCTCGGCCGGGATCACCCTGCCGATGCTCGAGCCGGTCGAGTCGCTCAACGTCGCGATCGCGGGTGCCGTGCTCGCCTTCGAAGCCGCGCGCCAGGAGCGCGCCGCATCGGGGAAACCTCCCCGGACGCCCGCGTGACACGCGCGAGGATGATTCGGTGAACGCCAGGGTTGCCACCGCGTGAACGCGATCGAAGCCAAGGAGCGGCTCGATCGCGCCCTCGCGGCCGCCCGCGACGCGCTCGCGTCGGCATCCACGCTCGCCGACGTCGAGGACGCGGAGAAGGAGTACGGCGGCAAGAGGTCCGTGGTCGCGGAGGTGCGCGAGGCGATCAAGGGCCTCGAGCCCGCCGACCGACCGATCGTCGGGCAGGCGCTGCGCGGGTTCGCCGACGCACTCGCGGCCGCGGTTGCGGCGCGACGCGACGCGCTGTCGGCCGCCGAGAACGAAGGTCGCTACGCGCTCGAGCGGCTCGACCTCACCCTCGGGGGCCATGCCCGGCCGCGCGGCCACCTGCACCTCGTCACGCAGGTGCAGCGGGAGCTCGAGGACGTCTTCGTGGCGCTCGGCTACCAGGTGGCGGAGGGGCCCGAGGTCGAGGACGACTGGCACAACTTCGAGGCGCTCAACTTCCCCCCCGGGCACCCAGCCCGCGCGATGCAGGACACGCTCTACGTCGACCTGGGCCGACCCGAACAGGTGATGATGCGGACCCACACCTCGCCGGTCCAGATCCGTTCGATGGAGACGCGCGAGCTGCCGATCTTCGTGGTCGCGCCCGGCCGCACCTACCGCAACGAGACCCTCGACGCCCGCCATTCGCCGGTGTTCCACCAGATCGAGGGGCTCGCGGTCGACCGCGGCATCACGTTCGGCGACCTCGCGGGCACCCTCGAGGCGTTCACGAGCGACTACTTCGGCGAGGCCGTCACCGCGCGCCTCCTGCCGTCGTACTTCCCCTTCACCGAGCCGTCGGCCGAGTTCGCGGTCTCGTGCGTGTTCTGCCACGGCGAAGGGTGCCGGGTCTGCTCGCAGACCGGATGGATCGAGCTCGGTGGCTGCGGGATGGTGGATCCCAACGTGCTCACCGCGGTCGGCCTCGACCCCGAGGCGGTCTCCGGCTTCGCCTTCGGCTTCGGCCTGGAGCGGATGGCGATGATCCGCTACGGCGTGGAGCCGATCAAGACGTTCTTCGACAACGACGTGCGCTTCCTCGAGCAGTACTGATGGCCGCTCACGGGAAGGTGCCGGCATGAGGGCTCCGCTCTCCTGGATCCGCGACTTCACGCCGCTCGACGCGCCGGTCGCCGAGATCGCCGCTGCGCTCTCCGACCTCGGCCTCGAGGTCGAGGGGATCGAGCAGCCGGGCCGCGAGATCACCGGGGTCGTCGCGGCGAAGATCCTCGTGGTGCTCCCGCACCCGAACGCCGACAAGCTGCAGCTCGCCGACGTCGACTTCGGCGCGGGGGAGACGCGCGTCGTCTGCGGCGCGCCCAACATCGCGGCCGGGATGATCGTGCCGTTCGCGCCGTCGGGGGCGACGCTTCCGGGCGGCTTCACGCTCGAGCGGCGCAAGATCCGGGGCGAGGTCTCCGACGGCATGCTCTGCTCGGCCCAGGAGCTGGGCCTGGGCGACGACCACTCCGGGATCCTCCAGCTCGATGCGGGCACCGAGCTCGGCGCCGACGTCCGGACGGTCCTGGGCCTCGACGACGTCGTCTTCGACCTCTCGATCACGCCGAACCGCCCGGACGCGATGGGGATCACGGGCATCGCCCGCGACCTCGCGGCCCACTTCGGTCTGCCGTTCGACGTGCCCGAGCCGCCTCCTGCCGGCGCCGTGGACGACGCCGCGGCGCGCGTCACCGTCGAGATCGACGACGACGTGCGTTGCCCGCGCTTCGTCGGACGGATCGTGAAGGTGGTGGTCGGGCCGTCGCCCGAGTGGCTCGCCCGCCGTCTGACCCTCGCGGGGATGCGACCGATCAACAACGTGGTCGACGTCACCAACTACGTCATGCTCGAACGCAACCGCCCCCTCCACGCCTTCGACCTCGCGAAGCTCGCGGGACCTGGGATCGTGGTCCGGACTGGGAACGAGGGCGAGACGATGGTCACGCTCGACGGTGTCGAGCGGAAGGTCGGGCCCGAGGACCTCCTCATCTGCGACGCCGAACGCGTGCCGCTGGCCATCGCCGGGATCATGGGTGGAGGCGACTCCGAGGTCTCGGGTACGACCACCGAGATCCTCCTCGAGTCGGCCTACTTCCAGCCGATGTCGATCTCCAAGTCGAGCAAGCGGCTCGGCCTCCGTTCCGAGGCCAGCGCGCGGTTCGAGCGCGGCGTCGATCCGAACGGCTGCGCGAGCGGTGCCGACCGGGCGGTGCAGCTGCTGACCGAGATCGCCAACGGGATCGCGACCCCCGGTTCCGTCGACGTCTATCCGCATCCGGTCGAGCGCCCACGCATCCGGCTGCGCACGGCCCGGGTGAACGCGTTGCTCGGCACGTCGCTCACTCCGGCTGAGGTGGTCGACGCGATCCGTCCGCTCGGCATCGACGTCGAAGGCACCGGCGACGACCTCGTCGCGATCGCGCCGACGTTCCGTCCCGACCTCGAGCGCGAGATCGACCTGATCGAGGAGGTGGCCCGGCGGATCGGGCTCAACACGATCCCGAAGACGCTCCCGTCCACCACGGCCCAGGGCGGAGGGCTCACGCGCCGCCAGCGCGACCGCCGGCTCGTCGTCGACGCGCTCGTGGGGGCCGGCCTCTCCGAGGCGGTGACGCTCTCGTTGATCGCGCCGGCCGACGTCGAGCGGGTCGGCCATCCGCTCGACCAGGTCGTGCGGTCCACCAACCCGCTCCGGGCCGAGGAGTCGCTCCTGCGACCGCGTGTGCTCCCGGGCCTGCTCCGGGCCGCGGCGGCCAACGCGGGGCACGGTCTTCCCGACGTCGCCCTCTTCGAGGTGGGCCACATCTTCCTGCCGCCCGCCGACGACGCGCTGCTCGCCGACGAGCGCGATCACCTCGCGGTGCTGATCGCGGGCACCGTGCAGCGCAGCCCCGTCGAGCCCGATCGCCCGGTCGACGCGTACGACGCGGTCGACGCCGTGCGTGCGGTGTTCAGCGCGCTCGACCTCGCCGACGTCCGCCTCGTCCCCGAGGCCGGGCCCGGGTTCCACCCCACGCGTTCCAGCGCCGTCGTCGTCGACGGGCAGCCGATCGGCCACGTCGGCGAGATCGCACCGACCGCGGCGGCGGCCTTCGGCACCGGGACGCCGGTCGTGGGTGCGGAGCTCGACCTCGACGCGCTGCTCGCCGGGAGCCGGCGCGACCGCGCCTTCGTCGCGCTGTCGCGCTACCCGTCGTCATCGATCGACCTGGCCTTCGTACTGGACGACGACGTCTCCGCGGCCGCGGTGATCGCGACGCTCCGGGGTGCCGGCGGGCCGCGGCTCGAAGCGGTCCGCGTCTTCGACGAGTTCCGCTCCGAAGCCCTCGGGCCCGGCAAACGGAGCCTCGCGTTCGCGCTGCGCTTCCGCGCGTCCGAGCGGACCCTCACCGTCGAGGAGGTCGGCGAGCTCCGCCGCGCCGCCATCGACGCCGTGACCGACACCCACGCCGCCCAGCTCCGCACCTGACCCGACTTCAAGGTCTGACGGGTCAGCGGACGCGGCGGCGGCGGCAGAGCCCCGGGGACGCCGCGGAACACGCCCAGGCTGGTGTTCGTGGTGCCCAGGACTGACGGGAGTCGGCCCCGAGCCAATCGTCGAGCAGCGACGGCCTAATCGGTCGGTGCCACGCGCCACGCGGCCCCGGTGGCGAGCAGCTCGCCGTCGGGCTGGTCGTGGACCTCGATGACGGCTTCCTCGACCCCGACGTGGACGGTCACGTCGACGGTCGTGCCCTCGAAGGTCATCGCGACGAACTGCGCCTCCAGCGCGCCGAGCTCGAGGAACTCCGAGCCCCACTGCTCGAGCAGGATCCCGTAGGCCGGACCGAGGAGGTGCATGCCCTGCGCGACGGGCCGGGTCAGACCGGCGTTGCGGGCAGCCTCCGCGTCGGAGTGGAAGTTGCCCGACCGCGAGTAGGCCCGGATCCGGTCGGGCGTCAGCTCGAGCGAGCGGCAGGTGGTCGTGGCGAGCGGAGGTGGCGTGGAGGTGGTGCCCCAGTCGCCGCGGTAGCGGTTCGCTGCGGGGTCGGTCGCCGGGTCGGAGCGGTGGATGCCGGTGCCGGTCAGGTCGGTGAGGGCCGCATCGGGTTCCACGGTTCGACGGACCGGATCGCAGAACGTCGCGACCGACGCCCAGAGCGGCTGACCACCGCCGGGCTCGTCGGTGCGGATCGCGGCGTGGACGACCGCGTACTCGCGGCCCTTCCGGGCGAACCGCTCGGTGACCAGGCCCTCGACGACCAGGGGCGTGTCGGCCTTGACCACGCGGCGGTTGACGATCCGCTGTCCCACCTGGAGCACCGGCGAGCTCGTGGCGGTCTGGAGGAGCAGCACGGTCAGGTTCGCGGCGATGGGCGGGTACAGCGCCCCGGCCCGCAGCGGCGCCGCGTCGACCCCGGCCGCGTTCCAGTACCGGACGTTGCCGGCGGCCGACACCGTGAGCGGCAACGGGCCCAGCTGCTGCCCGATCGCGAGCGCAGCGAAATCCGTTCCGTCGCTATTCATCAGTCTGTATAGTATTCAGCATGGCGAATGAAGGGGTCGGGCCCTCGCAGGGCGCATCGGGAGCCGGGTCGGGCCGGAGCCTCCGGACCGGAGTGGTCGGGGGGTCAGGGTATGCCGGTGCGGAGGTGCTCCGGTTACTCGCGGCCCACCCCCACCTCGAGGCGGCCTGGGTGACGGGCGATTCCAACGCCGGCAAGGCCGTCGCGGACCTGTATCCGTCGCTCGGCCGGGCCTATCCGAGCCTGAGGTTCGAGGCGTTCGAGCCGGGCCGGGTCGACGAGGTCGACGTCGTGTGGCTCGCGCTCCCGCACGGCGAGTCGCAGCGCGTGGTCCCGAAGATCATCGACCAGGTGGCCCACATCGTGGACCTCGCGGCCGACTTCCGCCTCCCGCTCGACGACTACACCCACTGGTACGGCGGGGTGCACGAGGCCCCCACGCTCATCGACCGGTTCACCTTCGGCCTGCCGGAGCTGCACCACGACGAGCTCCTGACCGCCACCCACATCGCGGCACCGGGCTGCAACGCGACGGTCGCGATCCTCACGTTGGCGCCCCTGGTCGCCGCCGGGCTGATCGAGCCTCAGGGCATCGTCGTCAACGGCATGGCGGGGGTCAGCGGCGCCGGCCGCGCGCTCAAGGCGTCGAGCCTGTTCGGCGAGGCCAACGAGAACGTCAACGCCTACGGGCTCGTGGCCCATCGCCACACCGCCGAGATGGAACGCGAGCTGAGCGCGCTGGGGCCCGAGCCGGTGTCCGTGCTCTTCAACCCGCACCTCGTACCGATGACCCGCGGCATCCTCACCACGTGCACCGCGCGCACGGCCGTCGCCGGGCTCACGACCGGCGCGGCGCTCGACGCCGCGCGCGACTTCTACGCCGACGCACCCTTCGTCGCCGTCCTCGACGAGTCGCCGCGGACGAAGGCCGTGACCGGCTCCAACGAGGTGCACCTCACCTACCGGGTCGACCCTCGCACCGGCACGGCCATCGGGATCGGTGCAATCGACAACCTGGTGAAGGGCACCGCGGGCCAGGCCATCCAGGCCCTCAACCTCGCACTCGGGTGGCCCGAGACCACCGGACTCCCCACGATCGGACTCCTGCCATGAGCGTGCTCGCGGCCCGCGGATTCGAGGCCTTCGGGCTCGCGTCGGGCATCAAGGAATCAGGCGCACCCGACCTCGCCCTCGTCGCGACGGCCGACCGGGCTCCGGTGTCGGCCGCCGGAGTCTTCACGACCAACCTCGCCACGGCCGCGCCCGTCCAGGTCTCGCGCGCCCACCTCGCCGACGGCCGTGCGGCCGCGGTGATCGTCAACTCCGGCAACGCCAACGCGGCGACGGGGGCCGGCGGCCGGCGCAACGCCCAGCGGATGTGCGAGCTGTCGGCGAAGGCGCTCGGTTGCGCGTCCGACGACGTGCTCGTCTGCTCCACCGGTCTGATCGGGATCCCGCTCCCGATGGCGCCCATCGAGGCGTCGGTCGGCCGCCTCGCGTCCGGGCTGACCTCCGACCCGGCGGGGGCTGCGGCCGCCGCGACCGCGATGCTCACCACCGACACGGTGAAGAAGGAGAGCGTGGCCACCGCGAGCATGGGTGGTTCCCTCACGCTCACCGTGGGCGGCATGGCGAAGGGCGCGGCGATGCTCCAACCGGCCATGGCCACGATGCTCGCGGTCCTCACCACCGACGTCGCCGTCGACCCGCGGGCCCTGCGGGTCGCGTTGCAGCGCGCGGTGGGGGAGTCGTTCAATCAGCTGACGGTCGACGGGTGCACCAGCACCAACGACACCGTGCTCGTCCTCGCGAGCGGCGCCCTCGGCAACCACCCGCTCGGCTTCGGCGGGAGTGGCTACCACGCGCTCACCGACGCGCTCACCGCGGTGTGCGCCGACCTCGCCGAGCAGATGGCCCGCGACGCCGAGGGTGCCACCAAGTTCGCCCGGATCACGGTCGTCGGCGCCCGCACGGTCGAGGACGCGCGCCGCGCCGCGCGTGGTGTGGCCAACAGCCAGCTGGTGCAGTGCTCCCTCAACGGGCAGGACCCGTATTGGGGCCGCATCATCTCCGAGCTCGGCGCGAGCGGCGCCTTCATCGACCCCGAGCGGGTCGACATCGCCTACGGCGGCGTCACCGTGTGCCGCGACGGCATCGCGGCCGAGCACGACGGGGAGGCGGTCAAGGCGGTGATGGCCGCGCGCGACATCGACATTCTCTGCGACCTGCACGTCGGCCAGAGCGAGGCCGCCATGATCACCACCGACCTGTCGTACGCGTACATCGACGAGAACGCGAAGACGTCATGAGCACCTCGGCCGAGATGCGCGCCCAAGCGGGTGCCCAGCGCGACCTCGAGGTCGCGGCCAAGGCCACGATCCTGGCCGAGGCCCTCCCCTACATCCGCGAGTTCGCGGGCAAGACCGTCGTCATCAAGTACGGCGGACACGCGATGGAGGATCCGGAGCTCGCCCGCTCGTTCGCCGACGACGTCGTCCTCATGCGGCTCGTCGGCATGAACCCGGTCGTCGTCCACGGTGGCGGCCCGCACATCACCGACCTCATGCGCCGCCTGGGCAAGGAGCCCGAGTTCGTCGACGGCTTGCGGGTCACCGACGCGGAGACGGTCGACATCGTGCGCATGGCGCTCGTCGGCAAGGTCAACCGCGAAGTGGTCGGAGCGATCAATCGGGTCGGCCCCTACGCCGTCGGGCTCTCGGGTGAGGACGCCGGGCTCATCAACGTGACCCAGCGCGATCCCCGGCTCGGCTTCGTCGGCGACATCGCGCACATCAACCCCACCATCGTCCACGGCCTGATCCGTGAGGAGCTCATCCCGGTCGTCGCCACCATCGGCGTCGACGCCGACGGCCAGGCCTACAACGTGAACGCCGACACCGTGGCCGGCGCGCTCGCCGAGGCCGTGGGGGCCGAGAAGCTCGTGTACCTCACCGACGTCGCGGGTCTCTACTCGGATTACCCCGACCCCGAGAGCCTCATCTCCGACATCGACACCGCGGGGCTCGACGAGCTCGCGGCCGGTGGCGCGCTGAGCGAGGGGATGATCCCCAAGGTGCGCAGCTGCATCGAAGCGCTGCGCGGCGGCGTCGGCCGGGCCCACATCCTCGACGGCCGTCGGCCCCATGCTCTGCTGCTCGAGTTCTTCACCCGCGAAGGGATCGGCACCATGATCACCGCGAGTCAGTCGTGAACGGCAGCACGCCCGCGGCCGACGCGCGCTACACCGAGATCGCGGCGCGCGAGCAGGCCCACATGATGCCCGTGTTCGCCCGCTACCCGGTCGCCTTCGAACGGGGCCAGGGCACCCGGCTCTGGGACACCGCGGGCAACGAGTACCTCGACTTCCTCGGCGGCCTCGCGGTGGTGTCCCTCGGTCACGAACACCCGGAGGTCGCCGCGGCGATCGCCGAGCAGGCGGCCACGCTGCTGCACGTCAGCAACTACTTCTCCAACGTCGTCGCCGGTGAGCTCGCGGAGCGGATCGACGAGCTCCTCGGTGGTGACGGACGCGTCTTTCTCGCGAACTCCGGCGCCGAGGCCAACGAGTGTGCGATCAAGCTGGCCCGCAAGCACGGTCAGCTGCACGGTGGGCCCGAGCGCTACCACGTGCTCGCAGCGCACCGCTCCTTCCACGGCCGCACCTTGATGACCCTCGCGGCTACCGGCCAGCCCGAGAAGCACGAGGCGTTCCAACCGCTGCCGCCGGGCTTCCGGCACGTCTCCTTCGCCGACGTCGACGAGCTCGCGTACGCGATGGACGAGCGGGTGTGCGCGGTGATCCTCGAAGCGGTCCAGGGTGAGGGCGGGGTCTGGCCGGCCCCTCCCGGCTACCTGGAGGCGGTCCGCGCGCTCTGCGACGAGCGTGAGGTCCTGCTGATCATGGACGAGGTGCAGACCGGGCTCGGCCGTACCGGGAAGTGGTTCGGCTTCGAGCACGCCGACATACGGCCCGACATCGTCACGCTCGCCAAGGCGCTCGGCAACGGGATGCCCATCGGTGCCTGCTGGGCCAGGGCCGACGTCGCCGCCGCATTCGTGCCCGGCGACCACGGCAGCACGTTCGGCGGCCAACCCCTCGCCTCGCGCGCCGCGCTCACCGTCCTCGACGTCATGACCCGCGAGAACGTCGTCGAACGCGCCGTCGCGGCCGGAGCCCGGCTGGGGGAGCAGCTCGCGCGGCTACCGGAAGTCGCCGCCGTGCGCGGCCAAGGCCTGCTGCTCGCCGCCGAGCTGGTCGAAGGCGTCGACGCCCGTGCCGTCAGTGCCCGCTGCCTGTCCGAAGGGCTCATCGTCAACGCGGTGACACCTACCGCACTCCGGTTCGCGCCACCGCTGCTGGTCTCCGACGCCGAGATCGACGCCGCGGTGGCGATCCTGGCCGACGTGCTGCAGGGGCTCGCGATGGAAGGGGTCTCGTGACCACGCGCCGGTTCCTCGAGGTCGAAGACCTGGACCACGCCGAGCTCGCGGGGATCCTCGCCCGCGGCAAGGAATGGAAGACCGACCCGTCGATGGTTCCCGCGCCGCTCGCGCGTTGCGGTGTCGCGTTGCTGTTCGAGAAGCCGTCGGCGCGCACACGTTCGTCGAGCGAGATGGCGGTCGTCGGACTGGGTGGCCACCCGATCTACATCCGGGCGGAAGAGGTGGGGCTGGGCGTGCGCGAGAGCGTCGAAGACATCGCCCGCACCCTCGGTGCTTACAACGTGCTGCTCGCGGCGCGGGTGTTCGACCACCGGACCCTCGAGACGATGAGCACGGTGCTCGACGCGCAGGGAGTGCCGGTCGTGAACCTGCTCTCCGACCTCGCCCATCCCTGCCAGGCGGTCGCCGATCTGCTCACGCTGCAGGAGCAATTCGGCCGGCTCGAAGGCCGTCGGCTCGTCTACGTCGGCGACGGCAACAACGTCGCCGCGTCGCTGGCGTTCGCGGCCGCGCTCACCGGCATCGAGTTCACCGTGTCGTCGCCGATCGGATACGAGCTCGATCCCGAGGTGGTTGCCCGGGCCCGGAACCTCGGTGGGTCCGTGGAGCTCGTCACCGACCCGTTCGACGCGGTCAAGGGTGCCGACGCGGTCTACACCGACGTGTGGACCTCGATGGGCCAGGAGACCGAGAGCGACTTCCGCCGGGCCGCGTTCGCCGGTTACCGGGTGTCGGAGGAGATGATGGACGCCGCCAACGATGACGCCGTGTTCCTGCACTGCCTCCCCGCGCACCGGGGCGAGGAGTGCGACGCCGAGGTGATCGACGGCCCGCGGTCGCTCGTGTGGGAACAGGCCGCGAACCGGATGGACGCGGCGCGCGCCATCTTCGCGTTGATGGTGGAGCACCGATGACGGCGGGCTCGAAGACCGGCACGAACAGAAGGTGGCACGCGTGAGCATCGGGAAGCCCCAGCGCCAGTACCGCATCGCCAAGCTCTTGGAGGAACAGGCCGTGTCCAGCCAGGCGCAGCTCGTCGAGCTCCTCGCGGCCGAAGGTGTGGTCGCCACGCAGGTGACGGTGAGCCGTGACCTCGAGGAGCTCGGAGCCGTGAAGGTGCGGATACCGGGCGGGGCGACCGCGTACGCCGTCCCCGAGCACGCCAAGGCGTCCGAGGCGTCGGACGACCACCTGCGGCGAGTCCTGGGCCAGTTCGTGGTCGACGTCGCCCACAGCCTCAACATCGTGGTGCTGCGGACCCCTCCCGGATCCGCCCACGTGGTGGCTTCGGCCCTGGATCGGGCCGGACTGCCCGACGTTCTCGGTACGGTGGCCGGGGACGACACCATCCTGCTGGTCTGTGCCGAGCAGGCGAGCGGCACCGACATCGCCGCCAGGATGGCAGGGCTGGCCGGTCTCTAGGTCGTCCCCGCTCTGGGCTGGCACGGCACTGTTCCCGACAACCGCAACCGTTGACGACAACTGCAACCGGAAGGCAATCGAGCGATGGCGAAGCGTGTGGTCCTGGCGTACTCGGGTGGTCTCGACACCTCGATCGCGGTGCGATGGATCCAGGAGGAGTGGAAGGCCGAGGTCGTGTGCGTCGCGGTCGACGTCGGCCAGGACCCGAACACCACCCCTGACGACTGGGACACGATCCGCGCGCGCGCCATGGCAGCGGGTGCGATCGAGGCCAACGTGATCGACGCCAAGGCGGAGTTCGCGTCCGAATATGTCGTCCCGGCCATGCAGGCCAACGCGCTCTACGAAGGCAAGTACCCGCTCGTGTCCGCGTTGAGCCGGCCGGTGATCGTCAAGCACCTGGTCCAGGCCGCGCGCTACTACGAAGCGGACGCGGTCGCCCACGGTTGCACCGGCAAGGGCAACGACCAGGTCCGCTTCGAGGTGGGGACGCGCGCGTTGGCGCCCGACCTCGAGGTGCTCGCGCCCGCCCGCCTCTGGGGGCTCACCCGCGAAGACTCCATCGAGTACGCCCGCAAGTGGGACATCCCGATCGCGGCGAAGAAGGGCAAGCTCTACTCCATCGACGAGAACCTCGTCGGCCGCGCCATCGAGTGCGGCGAGATGGAGGACCCGTGGGTGTCGCCTCCCGACGACGTCTACACGCTCACCCGCAACGTCGCCGACGCGCCCCGTGAGCCGCGCGACATCGTCGTTCGCTTCGAGGCCGGCGTCCCGGTCTCGCTCGACGGCGTCGAGATGGCCCCGGTCGAGCTGATCCCTGCGCTGGGTGCGGCGGCGGGTGAGTACGGCTTCGGTCGCATCGACATGGTCGAGAACCGCCGCGTCGGCATCAAGAGCCGTGAGACGTACGAGTGCCCCGGGTCGCTGGCGTTGATCCTCGCTCACCAGGACCTCGAGTCGATGACCGTCGAGCGGGACCTGATGCGGGAGAAGGCGCGCCTCGAGCCTCGATACGCGGAGCTCGTCTACGACGGCCTGTGGTTCTCGCCGCTCAAGGAGGCGCTCGACGCGTTCGTACAGTCGAGCCAGGAGTTCGTCACCGGTGAGGTGCGGCTCCGCCTCGAGCCCGGTCGCTGCTTCGTCGCGGGCCGGCGCGCCGACCACGGCCTCTACGACTACGGGCTCGCCACCTACGACGCGGCCGACTCGTTCCGGCACGAGGACGCGGAAGGCTTCGTCCGGCTGTGGGGCCTCTCCGTCGAGATGTGGTCGCGGCGCCAGCGCGGCCTGGGCTCCGGCGGTTGACATGACCGACGACCGCCCGGACCGGCCCGACACCGGCGCGCCTGAGGGCGATACGGCCACAACCGCGGAGACAGGAACGCCCGGCGACGCCCACACCCTGTGGCACGGGAGGTTCGCCGACGGGCCGTCGGACGCGCTGCTCGCGTTCAGCGTCAGCCTCGACTTCGACCGCCGCCTCGCGGCCGACGATCTCGAGGGCTCGCGCGCGCACGTCGCGATGTTGGCCGAGGTCGGACTGATCGACGGCGAGGAACGGGTCGCCATCGTGGATGCCCTTGCCACGGTCGAGGCCGAGATGGGCGCGGGCGAGTTCGTGTTCGTCCCCACCGACGAGGACATCCACACCGCCATCGAACGCCGGGTCGCCGAGATCGCCGGGCCTGCGGGCGCCAAGCTCCACACCGGTCGGAGCCGCAACGACCAGATCACCACGGACCTGCGCCTGTTCATCCGACGCGAGGGCCGGGCCCAGATCCGCCGTCTGCTCGATCTGCAGGAGGTGCTCGTCCAACGGGCCCAGGAGGTCGGCGACGCCTACCTGCCCGGCTACACCCACCTCCAGCGGGCCCAGCCCGTCTTGCTCGCGCACCACCTGCTCGCGCACTTCTGGGCGTTGGCGCGCGACGTGAGCCGCTGGTGGGACGCCCTCGACCGCGTCGACGTCTCGCCCCTCGGTGCCGGCGCGTTGGCGGGATCCAGCCTTCCGCTCGATCCCGACCTCACGGCCAGGGCACTCGGCTTCCAGTTCCGCTTCGCCAACTCCCTCGACGCCGTCGGTGACCGTGACTACGTCGCCGAGTGCCTCTTCGTGCTCGCGCTGTCGCAGGTCCACCTGTCGCGCATCGGGGAGGAGATCACGCTGTGGGCGAGCGACGAGTTCGGCTTCGTGCATCTCGCCGACGCGTTCAGCACGGGTTCGACGATGATCACGCAGAAGAAGAACCCCTACCTCTCCGAACATTCGCCGCGCAAGGCCGGACGGCTGATCGGCAACCTCACCGGCTTCCTCGCGACCCTCAAGGGCCTGCCGCTGGCGTACAACCGCGACCTCCAGGAGGACAAGGAGCCGCTGTTCGACGCGATGGATCAGCACGCGCTCACCCTCGACGCGTTGACGGGCCTGCTCGCGACCATCGAGTTCGACGTCGAACGCATGCAGTCCGCGGCCGACGGCGCCGCGGTCGCGGCGACCGACCTCGCCGAGCACCTCGTCGTGCAGGGCGTGCCCTTCCGCGACGCGCACGCAATCGTCGGCAAGCTCGTGCGGCAGTCCCTCGAGCGAGGCATCCCGCTGGCCGAGCTGGTCGAGACCGAGCCCTCACTGGGCAAGGACGCGCTTCCGTTGCTCGAGCCCGGCGCGGCCGTCCGTCGCCGCACCACGCCCGGCGGGGGTGGCCCGGGCCCGGTGGCCGTCCAGCTCGAGGCCGCGCAGGCGAAGCTCGCCGACGAGCGGGCCCGCCTCGTGGATTGACGCGGTCGCCGTGAGGCTGCCAGGTCGTCGACCACCGGGCTCGTTCTTCGCCCGCGATCCGCTCGTCGTCGCGCCGGAGCTGCTCGGCAAGCTCCTCGTCCACGCCCCAGCCGACGGCGAGCCGACCGCGGTCCGGATCGTCGAGGTCGAGGCCTACCGGGGATCCAGCGATCCGGCGAGCCATGCGTTCCGCGGACCGACCCGCCGCAACCGCACGATGTTCGGCCCACCCGGCCGGCTCTACGTCTATTTCACGTACGGCATGCACTGGTGCGCCAACGTCGTGTGCGACCTGCCCGGCGACGCGGGAGCGGTGCTGTTGCGCGCGGGTGAGCCGGTGTTCGGCATCGACGTCATGCAGGCGCGCCGGCCTGCCGCCCGGCGGCTCCGCGACCTTGCCTCCGGACCGGCCCGCTTGTGTCAGGCGTTGGGGATCGACGGCGCGCTCGATGGCACCGACCTCCGTGCAGGTCCGGTATGGCTGCGCGACGACGGCGTCCCTCCGCCCGAGGCGCCGATCGTCACTCCGCGGATCGGGCTCACGCGGGGGACCGAATCGAGCTGGCGCTGGGTCGTCGGCGGCAATCTGCACGCGAGCCGGCCGGCGAACGGAGGGGTCAGCCCGGAGGGGCGCTGACCGGCTGGCTCGCGCTGACGGTTGGCGGCGCGGTGGTACCCGCGGCCGGGGCCGCGGTGGTCGTCGGGTCCGCCGGCGAGACCTGCACCACGACGGTGGATCCGGCGTCGAGCAGCGTCCCGGCCGCCGGATCGCTGGACCAGACCCGGCCCGCCGGCACGGTCGTGCCTGCCGGCGCACGCTGCACCACGACGGACGGCGCCAGTGCTACCGCGCGCAGTGCGGCCGCGGCCTCGTCCGCGTACTTGCCCGAGACCGCGGGCACGACGACCGATGCGGGTGGGCCGTTCGCCACCGAGATCGTGACCGCGTTGGTGCGCCGGATCCGCGAACCTCCGGGCGGCGACTGCGCGACCACGAATCCCGGCGGGTAGTCGCGGCTCGCCCGGCTCGCGACCGTCACCTTCAGGCCCGCGGCCGCCAACACCTCCTGGGCGGCCTCCGCCCGCAGCCCGACGACGTCGGGGAACGCACGTGCGGGCGCCGTGGTGGTCGGGGTCGGTGCCTCGGCGACCGGAACGGGGAAGGGCACCACGGGCGTGCCCGCGAGCGCGGCGGCCTCGTCCTCGTGCCAGATCTGCGCGGGCCAGGTTCCACCGGTCACCGTGATCGGCGTCGTCGGCGGCACCATCGACTTGGACGACGCCGGGTACCCGACCCACACCGCGGTCGACACGCCCGGGGTGTACCCGACGAACCATGCGTCGTGCCAGCTCTCCGCGGTCCCGGTCTTTCCCGCCACCGGCCGGTCGAGCCGCGCCTTCACGCCGGTGCCGCGCTGGACGACCTGCTGCAGCACACCGGTCACCGTGCGGGCGAGGTTGGCCGTGATCACGCGGGTGCGCGTCACCGGAGCGGTGTACACGATCGAGCCGTCGGCCCGGGTCACGCGGGTCACGAAGACGGGGTCGGAGCGCACACCGTCGGCCGCGAACGTCGCGTACGCCGACGCCATGTCGAGCACGGTCACGCCGTCGGCCCCGAGCGCGGCCGACGGGTACGCGGGAAGGGGAGTCCGCACGCCCAGCTGCGCCGCGAGGTCCACGACCTTCTGCGGGCCGACGTCCAGGATGAGTTGCGCGTAGACGGTGTTCACCGAGTTCACGGTCGCGTCCACGAGGTTCTCACGGCCGCCGCCCCCACCGTCGTAGTTCTTCACCCGCCAAGGTTCGGCGTCGGGCAGCTTGAGCACGATCGACCCCGGCGCGTTGTACGTGCGCGTGAGCGGGATGCCGCTCTGCAACGCGGCCGCGAGGACGAACGGCTTGAACGACGAGCCGGGTTGGCGGACGCCCTGGCCGGCCAGGTCGAACTCGGCGTCGGGCGCGCTGCCGAAGAAGTCGCGACCGCCGACGTACGCGAGCACGTGCCCGTTCGTCGGATCCACGCTGACGACCGCGGCCGAGGGATCCCGTCCGACCCGGGTCAGCACCTTGGCGACGGCGCTCTCGGCGTCGGCCTGGAGCTTCGGGTCCAGCGTGGTCTCGATCCGCAGGCCACCTTGGTACAGCGCCCGCCGCCGGGCCTGGGGCGTGGCTCCGAAGTGGTGGTCCGTGAGGACGAACTGCTTCACCCGTTCGACGAAGTGACCGCCGGGGTAGCGGAGGTCACTCGCGGGCGTGCTCTTCGCCACGACCCCGAGCGGTTCGCTGCGGGCCCGGTCGACGGCCTCGAGACCCGCTCGGTTCAGGCTCAGCATCCGGCGCAGCACGACGTCGCGGCGCGCGAGGGCCTCGGCGGGATGGAGGTACGGGTTGTAGCCCTCGGGCGAGCGGATGATGCCGGCGAGCAGCGCGCTCTGCGCGAGATCGAGGTCCGCCGCGTCGCGGGCGAAGTAGTGCCGGGCCGCAGCCTGGACGCCGTACGCGCCGTCGCCGAAGTAGACGGTGTTGAGGTAGCGCTCGAGGATCTGACGTTTGGAGTACTTCCGCTCGAGCTCGATCGCGAGGACCGCCTCCCGCGCCTTGCGGCTGAACGTCTTGTCCCGGTCGTCGAGGATGACGTTGCGCACGTATTGCTGCGTGATGGTCGATCCACCCTCGACCGCGTCCCCGGCCTGCGCGTCCCGGGTGATGGCCCGCACCAGGGCCCGAGGATCGATCCCGGTGTGCTCGAAGTAGCGGGAGTCCTCGATCGCGACGACCGATCGCTGCAGCGTCGGCGAGATGCGGCTCAGCGGGACGGGGGTCCGGTTCTCGGCGGAGTGGAGGATGGTGAGCACCTGCCCGTCGGCCGCGACGACGGTCGAGTCGGCGGGGGAGAACGTGGGCTCCTTGATCTGCGGCGTGTACTGGCACGCCGATGCCACCAGTGCGAGCGCCAGGAGTCCTGAGATGGCGAGGCGCCCCGACTTCACCACGACATTCTCGCCCGGCCCGGACCCCGCACCCGACACCTGCCAAACCCCGGGTCCGCGCCAGAGGTGCCGGTAGCGTGGCCCGCCATGACCACTCCGTCGGCCGACGAACAGATCCGCGTGCTCTCGGCGGGTGCCGCCGACGTCATCTCCCCGGCGGACCTCCGGAAGAAGCTCGAGCGGGGCACCCCGCTGCGGGTGAAGCTCGGCATCGACCCCACCCGGCCCGACATCCATCTCGGCTTCGCCGTCGTGTTGCGCAAGCTCCGCCAGTTCCAGGATCTCGGCCACACCGCGGTGCTCATCATCGGCGACTTCACGGCCCAGGTGGGCGATCCGTCCGGCCGCTCCGCGACGCGGGCGCTGCTGTCGTCGGAGGAGGCGGAGGCGAACGCGCAGAGCTACTTCGACCAGGTGAAGCTCATCCTCCGGGACGACCGGCTCGAGGTGCGCCGGAACTCGGAGTGGCTCGGGAAGATGGGCATCGCCGACGTCACCGCGCTGATGGCCCGGATGACCGTCGCCCGCCTGCTCGAACGGGACGACTTCGCCAAGCGCTACGCCGGCGGCGCCCCCATCTCGCTCCTCGAGTTCCTCTATCCGTTGCTCCAGGGCTGGGACTCGGTCGTGGTGGAGGCCGACGTCGAGCTCGGTGGCACCGACCAGCTGTTCAACAACCTGGTCGGGCGCCAGCTCCAGCAGCAGGAGGGCCAGGAGCCCCAGGTCGTGCTCACCATGCCGATCCTCGAGGGCCTCGACGGCGTCCAGAAGATGAGCAAGTCGCTCGACAACTACGTCGGCATCGCCGAGCCGGCCGCCGAGCAGTTCGGCAAGATCATGAGCATCACCGACGAGCTCATGCCCCGGTACTTCGAGCTCACGACCGGTTGGCACCCCGACCGGGTGGGCGAGACGCTGGCCGAGCTCGCCGACGGGCGGCTCCGCCCGGTCGACGCCAAGCGTCTGCTCGCCCGTACCGTCGTCGAGCTCTACCACGGCGAAGGGGCCGGGACGGCGGCCGAGACCGCCTTCGACCAGGTCTTTCGCGCCGGTGGCGCCCCCGACGAGGTGCCCGAACGACTCGTCCCCGAGGCGGAGTTCGCGGGGGGCCCGGTCCGCGTCGCGCGGGTGCTCGCCCTGGCGGGCCTGGTGTCTTCCAACAAGGAAGGGCGGCGGATGATCGAGCAGGGCGCGGTCCGCATCGACGGTGAGCGGGTGGACGATCCCGATGCCACCGTCGGGAAATCCGAGGTTTCCGGTGGAATCTGGCAAGTGGGCAAGCGCCAGTGGGCGCGAGTGCGAGTAGAGTGACGCCGCTCGGACGCCAGGGCCGGTAGATCCACCGCCTCGGACGTTTGACACTGCAAGCAGCCGTCACTACGATGGCGAGTCCGCTGAGAGGGCCTACGGCCCTCGACGCGGTTGACACGGACGCCCCACCGAAGCTCTCGACTCGTGTGTCGAAGCCACGCAGGGTTTCAGTCGGGTGGGTGTCCGCTCGAGGTGCGCTTCCAACCCCCAGGGTTGATCGCGGCATGCTCGGGCCGTCGCTCCTTGAAAACGGAACAGTGACGCCAAAAGCCAGTACGGGCGTCGGCACCCATCTCCCTCCGGGGGGAAGGTCGATCGACGTCCACTCAGCAACAATTACTGGCATGGCGACAACGGGTTCTCCAACGGGCCCGGACCTCGTCATGCCTGCCAGTCGGAAGCGGAGCATTGTGGCTGCTTCCGGCGGCTCTTCGATTTTGGGCGGTCGCAACGGTCTTCGGACCCGAGTGATCGTCGCAAGGTCTTGATGGAGAGTTTGATCCTGGCTCAGGACGAACGCTGGCGGCGCGCTTAACACATGCAAGTCGAACGAGAACCGAGGAGCTTGCTCCTCGGGGAGAGTGGCGAACGGGTGAGTAACACGTGAGCAACCTGCCCCGAAGACCGGGATAACAGTGGGAAACCGCTGCTAATACCGGATATCCTCTTCGCCCCGCATGGGGTGATGAGGAAATGGATTCCGCTTCGGGAGGGGCTCGCGGCCTATCAGCTTGTTGGTGGGGTAACGGCCTACCAAGGCAGCGACGGGTAGCTGGTCTGAGAGGATGTCCAGCCACACTGGGACTGAGACACGGCCCAGACTCCTACGGGAGGCAGCAGTGGGGAATCTTGCACAATGGGCGAAAGCCTGATGCAGCGACGCCGCGTGCGGGATGAAGGCCTTCGGGTTGTAAACCGCTTTCAGCAGGGACGAAATTGACGGTACCTGCAGAAGAAGCCCCGGCCAACTACGTGCCAGCAGCCGCGGTAATACGTAGGG
>JAODBH010000143.1 GCA_025463865.1 Actinomycetes bacterium
TCGCGCATTCAGCGAGGAAGCGGGATCCTGGAAGATCATCTGGAACTTCCGGCGCGCGGCCCGAAGCTGGGCCGGGTTCAGCGCGGTGACGTTCTGACCGTCGAACTCGACGGTTCCCGAGGTCGGACGGGTCAGCATCATGATCGCTCTGCCCGTCGTCGACTTGCCACAACCCGACTCGCCGACGAGGCCGAGCGTCTCGCCGCGTCGGACGTCGAAGCTGATGTCCGAGACCGCGTGCACGGTGCCCTTGGTCCGGCCGTTGGAGACCTTGTACTCGACGACGAGGTTCTCGACCCGCAGCAGGATGTCCTGATCGATCTCGGGGACCGCGAGCTGCTCAGGCATCCAGCGGCTCCGCCAACCCGTTCGAGACCACGGGCATCGCCATGCCTGCGGCGTTGCGACCGACCAGACGGTTGGCGCGAAGCGCTTCGTCCCCCTGCGACGTGCCCACGGGATAGAAGCAGGCGAACAGGTGGGCTGCGTCGTCCGAAGCCGGAGTCAGCGGCGGGTCCTCGTTCGTACAACGCGGCTGGGCCCGTTCGCACCTCGGCGCGAAGCGGCATCCGGGTTTCGGGTCGATGATGTCGATCGGCCGTCCCGGAATCGCGGCCAGGCGCGTGTGACTCGGACGGTGCAGCCGGGGAATCGCGGAGAGCAGCGCGGCCGTGTATGGATGGAAATGTCGTACGAAGAGCTTCACCGTCGGCGCGGTCTCGACGACCCGACCGCCGTACATCACCATCACGCGATCGGTTCTCCTGGCGACGACACCCAGATCGTGCGTGATCAGGATCATCGCCATGTGCGTGTCGGAACACAGGTCCGCGAGCAGATCCAGGATCTGCCGTTGGATCGTCACATCGAGTGCCGTCGTCGGCTCGTCGGCGAGCAACAGCCGCGGGGCACAGGCGATAGCCATGGCGATGCACACGCGCTGACGCATGCCGCCCGAAAGCTCGTACGGGTATGCCTTGATGCGGGCGGCAGGCTCCGGAATGCCGACGAGGGCGAGCAGCTCGATCGCTCGTCGCCTGGCATCGGCGGTGTTGAGGCGCAGATGCAGCTTCAGCGACTCGGTGATCTGCTTACCGATCTTCATCACCGGATTCAACGAGGTCATCGGGTTCTGGAAGATCATCGCGATCTCCTTCCCCCAGATCGCCCGACCCTCTGCAGGCGATACCGTCGTGAGAGCTCGCCCGGCGAACGTCACCTCACCACGTGTGATCGCAGACTCGGGAGTGAGCTTCATGATCGAGCGCGCAAGCACCGATTTTCCCGACCCTGACTCACCCACGATCCCGACGATCTCACCCGAGGCGAGATGGAGGCTCACGCCGTCGACGGCGTGCACCGCGCCGAAAGGGGTTGGGAACCACGTGCTGAGGTCGTCGACCGACAAGATGATGTCCTGCGACCACAGCTCGCGGGTCGACGTCATAGCGTCGACACTCCGCCGACGAACCGGACCCGAATTCGTTCCCCGACCGTGCGGAGCGACAGGACCGTCAGGAGCAGGGCCCCGGCAGGGATGAACACAAGTTGCGGCGCCGTGCTCATCCACTGCCGGCCTTCGTTCACCATTCCTCCCCAACTCGGTACGGGCGGTGGTACGCCGAGTCCGAGGAAGCTCAGGGAGCCCTCGGCGACGATCACCGCGGCCATGAAGAGGAACACCACGGAGATGATGCCCGGAACCACGTTCGGCAGGATCTCCCGGAACATGATGCGACGCCTTGTGGCGCCAAGAGTTCGCGCGGCGAGCACGAACTCACGATCCGCAAGTGTGAGCGTCGTGGAGCGGACGAGCCGCGCAAACGGTGAGATGCCGAGAATGGCGAGCCCGGCGATCACCGTGTTGACGCTTCGGGCGCCGACCGACGCGATCGCAAGCAGCAGGACCAACGCCGGAAACGCCAGGATCGTGTCCAGCAGGATGGTGACGACTTCATCGACCCGGCCGCGGAGGTAACCCGCCGCAAGACCGATCAACGAACCGATCACCAGGGAGATGCCCACCGAAGCCACGCCGATCAGTAGCGACTCCCGGGCCCCGAAGACGAGCCGCGAAAGCATGCTTCGTCCAGAAGCGTCGGTCCCCAGCGGCTCCGAGAGCCGAAAGCCCATCGACGCGCGTGGAGGCAGCGAGTCGACGAACCGATCGTAGGGATGCAGCGGCAACACGTTCGCGAAAACCGCGACGAACGCCAACAGCACGAGCCACGCCGTCGCCAACCAGAAGCCCACGCTACCGAGCCGCCTGATCCTGGAGGTCGACGGCCGGTCTGACGGAGAAGCCGACACCGGCCGGGAGCGCGTATCGAGGAGCGTATCGGCGACATCGCCGACGAGGGTCTCGATGCCTGCTCCGGGAGTGGTCACGTCCATTCTCTACGCCTTCTGCATGCGCAAGCGCGGGTCCAGGTAGCGGTACAGGATGTCGACGGCAGTGTTCATCACCACGTAGACGACCGCGGTGAACATGACGACGCCCTGCACGAGCGGAATGTCGTGCACATTGATCGCGCTGATGATCAGGCTGCCGATCCCGGGCAACGCGAACAGATACTCGACGATGACCGCACTACCAATGAGCGTGCCGAGACTGAGCCCCGCAAGCGTCATCAGCGAGAACGACGAGGGCCGCAATGCGTGGCGAAACAGAATCGATCGAGTGGACAGGCCCTTGGCGCGGGCGCTCAGGATGAAATCTTCCTGCAACGTGGCCACGGTGTCGGATCGCAAGGCGGCGGTGAACGCGGCGACCGGCCAGAGTGAAAGAGCGATCACTGGGAGGACGATGTGTTGGAGGTTGTCCATCGGTGAATCACCGAATTTGACCCATCCGGTCGCGGGAAATATGTGCCACGTGAGCACGAAGAGAAAAACGAGAAATGGAACGCTGATGAAGGGAGGTGCCGACACGAAGATCGACGTGACAAAGGTCGTGCCACGATCAACGATGCCGCCGACCCGTCTCGCGGAATAGACCCCCAGCGGCACGGCGATGGCCAGCGCGAGGAGCAGGGTCAGCACGATCAGTTCTGCGGTGACCGGTAGCGCTTGACTGATCAAGCTGCTGACGGACTGCTTGTACTCGTACGACGTCCCGAGGTCGCCGCGGGCAAGATTGCTGAGCCAGTCCCCGTAGCGGACATAGAACGGACGGTCCAGCCCCAGCTCCTGATGCAACGACTTGACCGCCGCCGGCGTGGCCTGGTCACCCAGGATCGCGTACGCCGGATCCCCCGGGGTGAGGTCGAGCATCAACGACGTCGCGAAGCTCACCAGCAACAGCACGACAACCATGTGGATCAGCTTGCGCGCGACGTACCGACCCATCAGGCGGCCGATGCTGCACGGCGAGCGGGATCACCATGGCTCGCGTCGGTCGCCCAAGCCGATCCCCGAGTCGTGCGTTGCTGCTGCACCCGAGGTCCCCCCTCGACGTCGATGCGCGCCGACCGCCCGGGTCGGCCTTCCGAGCCTACCGAGAGCGTCCGTAGCTCCGGTCGAGAAACCGTACTGTCCACATCACACAAAGGTCAAGGTGTGTACAATCTGTGGCGGCCGCGGCCGTGAACGCGCGGGCCGTAATCCACCGCCAACCATGAGCGGGTCTCTCCGTGCCGCGGGACATGACTGCTTCACCACCGTCGCTCAGATGCCGGCGATCCGGTCGAGCTCGCGCAGGCCGGCCTCGGCCGCGCGCTCGAGCACGCTGTCCGGCACACCGGCCTCCTCGGCCAACTGAACGAAGCGATCGAACGTCTTCCAATTCAACGGTTGAGTCCGGCGTAGAAAGTCCGGCGACGCGTAGTCGGGCCCGATGAAGTCAATGGCGCGACTTCCTCCCGTGCTGGCGCGCAGCAGTTCGAGCAACGTCGTCGGTTCGATGCCGAGCTCTTCACCAATAGTGAGCGCATCGAACAGCAGCTTCTTGTTCGCGCTCAGGAGGGTGTTATTGACAAGCTTCGCGGCCTGCCCTGCGCCCACCGGCCCGAGCCGGAGAACGAGCGCGGCAAACGTCTCGAACACAGCACGCGAGCGTTCGAAGGCTTCGGCCGGTCCACCGACCATCACCGTCAGGGTCCCCTCGGCCGCTCCCCGGTGCCCTCCACTGATCGGCGCGTCGAGCACCGAGACGCCGACATCCGCAGCGAGCTCCGCGAGCGCGCTGCACGTCTGCGGAAGCACCGTGCTGTGCACAGCCAGGACGGTTCCCGGACGCATCGCGGACAACAGTCCCGACGAGACGACGACTTCGCGCACACCTGTATCGCCCTGGACGCAGATCCCGACGAGATCGCAGGCGGCACCGAGTGCTTCAGGCGTCTCGGCGACCGACGCAGCGGTGTGGTCGAACCTCCGTGTGGTCTCGGGTCGCCGAGCCCAGATCACGACTTCGAGGCCGTGGTGCAGCATCCGCTCCACCATCGGTGCACCCATGTCCCCGAGGCCAATGAAACCGATCTTCATGGCGCATGACCTCCCTGGCCGCGTGCAGGACACGCCGCTCGACTCGGCGCGCCCGCCCGCACCGCACGGCGCGTCCACAAAGCCTGAATTTACTGCCTACCGCTTGGAGACAGGACATGGACCGAAAGACAATGCTGGTCACCGGGGCCGCCGGTTCCATCGGCCGAGCGATCTGCGCGGAGCTGGCACGAGCGGGACACCGCGTCATCGTCGCCGACGTCTTGGAAGCCAACATCCCGCCCGTCGTGGATGAAGTGGACGCGCTGGGCGGCGAGGGCGTCGCGCAACCCCTCGACGTCTCCGACCCGTCGGCGGTGCGCGACGCCGTCGCCGCACTCGTGAGCCGTTTCGGAGCCATCGACGGTGTGGCGAACAACGCAGGGGTACCCCACGTCGGCTCGATCTTCGACACCGAGCTCGCCGACCTCGAACGCGTGCTCCGCACGAACACGATGGGAGAGTTCTTCGTGATGAAGGAGTGCGCTCGACACATGGCCGAGCGTGGTTACGGTCGCATCGTCAACACCGCGTCGATCGCGGGAAAGGGCTTCCACGAAAGCCGATCCAGCGTTGCTTACGCGGCCTCGAAGGGCGCGATCATCGCGATGACCCGCTCCGCATCGTTGGAGCTCGGTCCGCTCGGAGTCGCCGTCAACGCGGTGTGTCCCGGCCACGTGCGGACGGAGCTCTACGAAAGGCTCCTCGGCGAGAGAGGCTTCGAGGTCCAGGGCCCCCCGGCGCGGACGCCGTTCCGTCGGGCAGCCGAACTGTCCGAGGTCGCGAGCGTGGTGGCGTTTCTCCTCTCGGACGTCGCGGCGATTGTCAACGGGCAGACCTGGAACGTGGATGGCGGAATCGTCTTCGACTGATCGCCGCCTCTCACACCACGCGACGCAGCCGCGCCGTCGACACTGGAACGCTGGAGGACGATCGGGACGCACTCAGCCCGCGCGTTCCCCGACCGTCGCCTTCGGGTCCCGATGGCGAGCGACCGCACTTCGAGAAGTCCGCCAATGCCGGCTCACGCGGTCGCGACGTGCCCGAGTCGTCGAGCGCGCATCGTCCCCTGAATGTCGAAGTACTCGTCGCCTTCCGCTGCATCCGGGCCGTTGACGAGCGCGAGGCGGCGCAGCGTGCGTCGTCCGGTCACATTGCCGCGACGATGCTGGAGCATCAGGTTGTCCCAGATGACCAGATCGTTCGTCTGCCAACGGTGTTCGTAGATGTTGTCCGGCGCGTAGAGGATCGCGAAGAGCTCGTCGATGAGGCGCTTCTCCTCGGCCGGGTCGACGCCGTCGATCAGGTGCGGCTGACGGAGCTGCCGTTCCGCGATGTAGACGAACGGCTTTTGCGACAAGGGGTGCGACCAGAGCAACGGGTGGCGGGTGGCCTCGACCGGGTTGAACGTCGGGTCCCACGGCGTTCCGGGCCAATCGTGGGCGACCTCCAGGTCTTGGATCTCGGCCCGGAGCTCAGGCGGCAGCTTCTCAGCGGCGCGAGCCGCGTTGGCGTACCACGTCGGGCACGAGACCTCGTCGATCTCTTCGGCATACAACGCGGCGCCGAGGTGCGGGGTCACGTTGAAGTTCATGTCGCCGTGCCAGGGGACTTCGAGGTCCGGCAGGACCGCGTCACCTTTGGGCGTCGAAACGTATGCCTCGGGCGGCACGCCTTCCTTGTGCAGCACGTCGGTGATGTAGCCGCACACCCGAACCGTGTCGTCCACGCTCATCTGATGGCCTCGGATGAGGATCAGGTGATGCTCGAGGAAGAGCGCGCGGAGCTCGGCCTGCTCTTCCGCATCGAGGTCCCGTGCCGGGTCGAGGTCGACCTCGATCCCGAGAGCGGGCGAAACCGGTTGCGTCGAAAAGGTCATGGACATCCTCCAACCATCAGGAGATGGAACGCCGGTCGCCGCGTCACGACTCGGAGACCGATCCGCGTGTACGCCTGCTCGGCCACCAACTACGGTACAGGTTCAACAGAATCTGTTCCGCAGCGTACTCTTGAGGTCATGTATGTCAAGGCGCTCCCCGCCGGACCCGAGGGCGCCCGGTCGTCGTCCAGAGAGGACCAGAACGGTGGAAGCACCGACCCCGAGCTCGACTGAGCTCCTCGAGGCGCCGCTCGTCGTGGTCTCGTGCGACAGCCACATCGGGCCGACACTCGACCAG
>JAODBH010000204.1 GCA_025463865.1 Actinomycetes bacterium
GGTCGTCGACGTGCATCGGCACCGGCTGGTCGGCCGAGTCGACGTTGTCGCGGAACGTCACGCCGGGCGCCAACGTGACCGGGCCGTTGTTGTGGTTCTTGCCGAACACGTTGCCCTGCACGGTCACGTTGGCGGGCGAGCCGTTCTGTGGCGCGCTCCGGCTCTGGACGACATAGAGGGTGTAGCCGCCGCCGTCGAGGTAGTTGCCGGTGATCTGCACGTCGTCGATGCGGCCCTGGTCACTGTCGATGAAGATCGCGCTGTTGGCCCCGGGGCGCTCGATGCGGTTGTCGCGGATGGTGATGTTCGTGCCGGCCGACGTCTGGATGCCGTCGTTGTGGCTGTAGCCGCCCGCGCCGTACTGATCGCCGCGCAACATGTTGAGGTCGTGGATCCAGCAGTTCTCGATGGTGACGTTGCCGAACGCCTTCATGCCGTCGAATGACTTGCTGATGTCGAGGTTGCGGGCGGTGTAGTTGGACCACGCCACGCCGTCGGTCGTGTTGGTCGTGCTGTTGCCGCCGTTGATCGTGCCGTTCTCGAGCACCGTGTTGCGCACGCCGGCCCCTTTGGTGGACTGCACCACATTGCCGGCGACGAAGTTGCGTACGGTCACGTTGTCGGCGGCGATCGTGATCGTGCCGTTCACCCGCACGTTGCTGATCACGGTGCCGGCCTCGGTGACGGTGATCGGGCCCGAGTCCTTCAGCAGATCGGGACGGGTCGGGCCGACGCTGAAGCTGGTGGTCGCGGCCTCGACCGTCTGGCCGCCAGGCGATGAGGACGCGGAGGTGCCGGGCGACGAGGTCGGCGCCGCCGTGCTGCCCGCGCCCGAGCCCGAGCCCGAGTCGCCGGATCCGCCGGCCACGACGAACGCTCCGCCGACTGCCACCGCGACGACGCCCACGACCACGAGGATCAGGGCCACGCGCCGGCGGTGGTTCGGGGGCGCAGGGGGTTGGGCAGGCCCGCCGGCGCCGTCGCTCAGCGTGATCATCGGGGCAGTCTACGGAAGCGGGGGCCGCGGAATCCCGCGGCCCCCGCTCCCGTACCCGTGCTGATGGTTCCGACGCTGCTCCCGGCCGATTACTCCCGACGGGGGTTGATCAGGGCGCCGGCGACGCTCTTGTTGTTGGTCCAGGTCGCTCCGCCCCCGAGCACGGCGTAGTCGAAGAGGTGGTCGGAGCCGAACACGTTGTTGCGGACGACCACGTTCGTGGGGACGCCGAACTGCGGCGCGCTGCGGCTCTGGATCGAATAGAGCGAGAAGCCTCCACCGTCGATGAAGTTGTTCTCGATGAGCACGTTGCCGATCGGGCCCTGGTCGGCGTCGATGAAGATCGCCGAGTTGAAGCCGGTGCGCTCGAACCGCGAGCCGCGGATGGTGATGTTGGATCCCGACGACGTCTGCAGGCCGTCGTTGTGGCTGTAGCCGCCCGCGCCGTACTGCAGGCCCTTGAACTCGTTCATGTCGTGAACCCACGAGTTCTCGATGAGCACGTTGCCGTGCGCCTTGAGCCCGTCGAACGTGTTGTGCACGTTCATGCGCCGCAGGGTGTAGTTGGCCCAGGCGATGCCGTCACCGGTGAAGCTGCCACCGCCGTAGACCTCGCCGTCCTCCAGCAACATGCCGCCGTTGTTGGCGTTCTGCACGACGTTCTGGGCCCGGAAGTTGCGCACGGTCACGTTGTTGGCATTGATCGTGATCGTGCCGCTCACGTTGATGTTCTCGACCACCTGGCCGGGCGTGGTGATCGTGATCGAGCCCGACGGGCGCATGATCGCCGCGTTCGACGGGCCGATCTGGCCGACCCCGCCGGGGCCGAGGCTGGAGACGCCGCGCGGGTCGAAGGAGAAGATGCCGCCGTCGAGGCCGACGAGCCAGTAGCCACCGCCGCCCGGAGGAGCCGCGATGCCGACGATCGACGCACGCAGCGACATGGTCGTCGCCGAGCCGTAGAACGGCGAGTCGCCGTATGTGAACACGCCGCCGTCGGAGCCGACGAGGGTGTAGCCCTTGCCGGTGGGTGTCGCGTCGAGCCCGACGATCGGGGCCGCGGGGTGCAACGAGGCCGCCGATCCGAGGAACGGCGCGTCGCCGAAGGTGAAGACGCCGCCGTCACCCGACACGATCCAGTAGCCGCGACCCGTAGGGGTCGACGTCATGCTGCGCACGCCGAGCATGTTGCGCTGGGCCGGCGGGATGCCACCGAGGTAGGGCGCGTCGCCGAACGTGTAGATGCTGCCGTCCGAGCCGAGCATCCAGTAGCCGTTGCCGGAGCGGCTCGGCTCGATCGCCATGATCGACGCGTGGTTTCGGCTGCTGCCGAGCCCACCGAAGAACTTGGCGTCGCCGTAGGTGAAGACGCCACCATCGTTGGCGACGAGCCAGTAGCCCTGTCCCGAGGGGGTCGGCGCGATGTCCACGATCGGCGCGTTGACGTGCTGGCCGCCCATCGATCCGTGGAAGGAGGCGTCGCCGTAGGTGAAGACGCCGCCGTCGGAGGCGACGAGCCAGTAGCCCTTGCCCGTGGGCGTCGTGGCCATGCCGACGACCGGCGCGCGGAGCGCCCGTTGCGCGGCGGACCCGAAAAAGTCGATATCCGCCCTCGACTTCTGGGTATGAGATGTGGCGAGGAATCCCGCTACGAGCGCGAGTACCGCAACCAGCGCGATCAAAAACCGTGTCCCTCGGTGCAAGCGCATCGAGCTCCCTCCGTTGGAGCAACCGCGCCGAATCCGGCACGGCGGCGACTTGAATCCGGGCAATGTAGGCGGTGCCGCGCGTGGAGGCGTGGTTCAGCGACGCTGCGTGAGATTTGGACGTCCTCGCGGGCGCGCTTGCTGGGACGACGCGCCGCAATCGCGCGCTCCGAGGTTGCGTCAGCGCTGACGCGCAGCGTGGCAGTCGCTCAGGGATCGCGCTTCGGCGTGACGATCTGCCCGTTGAGATTGACGTTCGCGGCCCACCACACGGTGCCGCCCACGAGGGCGTAGTCGTAGCGGTGCTCCTCGGTGAAGATGTTGTTGGTGACGAACACGCCGGTGGGCACGCCGAACTGCGGGGCGCTGCGGCTGATGATGCTGAACAGGGTGATCGACCCGCCGCCGAGGTAGTTGCCGGTGACCATGACGTTGTTGATGGGTCCCTGGTCGGCGTCGATGAAGATCGAGCTGTTGCCGTCGTTGTGCTCGAACCGGTTGTTGCGGATGGTCACGTTCGAGCCCGACGAGATCTGCACCGCGTCGTTGTGGGTGTAGTCACCCGCGCCGTAGCTGGGGCTGCCGGTGTGGAAGTTGAGGTCGTGGACCCAGCAGTTCTCGATGAGGACGTTGCCCATCGCCTTCAACCCGTCGAGCTGGTTGTGGATGTCGAGCCGGCGCGCGGTGTAGTTGGCCCACGTGACGCCGTCGGTGAGGTTGTTCGGGTCGTTGTTGCCGTGGATCTCGCCGTCCTCGAGCACCATGCCGGTGACGTTGCTGCCCTGGGTGACGTTCGTGGCGCGGAAGTTCCGCACGGTCACGTTGTTGGCCGCGATGGTCAGCTGCCCGTGCACGTCGACGTTGGTGACGACTGCGCCCGGCGTGTTGATCGTGAGCGGTCCGACCGAGTGCAGCGCGGCGGTGTTCGTCGGACCCACGCTGCCACCACCGAGGAGTTGCGGGGCGGGGGTGCCGGGCGACGTGCCGGTGAGCGCGAAGATCCCGCCGTCCGATCCCACCATCCAATAGCCGGTCCCGTTCGGCGGTGCCGCCATGCCCACCACGGGCCGGACGAGCTTGAGGTAGCCGAGCGAGCCCATGAAGGGCGCGTTGCCGAACGTGAACACGCCACCGTCGGCGGCCGCGAGCCAGTAGCCGCGGCGGTCGGGGGTCACGGTCATCGAGACGATCGGCTGGGTGAGCTTCAGGTTGCCGAGCGAACCGAGGAACGGCGCGTCGCCGAAGGTGAAGATCCCGCCGTCGGACGCGGCGAGCCAGTAGCCCCGGCCGCTGGCGGTCGCCGACATAGCCGTGATCGGCTTGGTCAGCTTCAGGTTGCCGAGCGAGCCCATGAAGGGCGCGTCGCCGAAGGTGAAGATCCCGCCGTCGGACGCGACCATCCAGTAGCCCTTGCCGTCGGGAGTCGATGCCATGGAGACGATGGGCTGGTTCAGCCGCAGGTTCCCCAACGAGCCGAGGTACTTCGCGTCGCCGAAGGTGAAGATCCCGCCGTCGGAGGCGACCATCCAGTAGCCGCGGCCGGTGGGGGTGGCCGCGATGCCGACGATCGGAGCATTCAGCTTGAGCGCACCGAGCGAGCCGAGGAAGGGCGCGTCGCCGAAGGTGAAGATCCCGCCGTCGGACGCCACCATCCAGTAGCCGTTGCCACTCGGAGTCGCAGCCATGCCCACGACCGGCGCGCGCAGCGGGGTGCCGCCGACCGAACCGAGGAAACGGGCATCGGAGGCGGAGGCCGCGGGTACCACGAGCGTGAGCCCGAGGAGGGCGACCACCGTGATGGCGAGGACGGAGCTGGCCGCGCGGCGAACGCGGCGAAACGAGCCGATCGAGTGCAAGAGACCCTCCCAATTCCCAGGCACCGGTCGGCGGCCGGGGATCTCGTGACAGGAGGGGTATCGGCCTCTGGGCGTGGTCCTTGAGTGAGGGGGGCCTGGGATGGTTGGCGGCGAAGACCGTGAGTGGTCGGAAACGGGCGAAAACCCTGTGCGTCCACGGTTTCCGGCGATCCGCCTCAACCCGACCGGGAAACCTCCCGATCACGGCTCATGGCACAAAATCAAGGTGACCGCGGACTACGGTGTGCCGGTCGGCGGGGGTGCACGCTCGCGCCGGGTTCACGGCCGACCGGTGCAGCGATTCGCGCGCAGAGTGCACGTCACGGACGAGGGCGACCAGGGCTGATGCTGAACGGCAGGGATGCACGCGAGGCCGTCGCACCGCCGCTGACACGCCGCTTCGCACTGCTCCCGGCCTGCGCAGATCTCCACGGAGCATGGTCCGGTGGCCACTCGGGGCGAGGTCCCGGTTCCGACCGCGTGAACAATCGACCCCGTGGTACCGGACGGGGTGTCCGACGAGTAGCCTCACACTGCGTGGTCAGGTGTGGGCACCTCACCACTCGAGCTGACGGCGGGGTCCGAAGCGGTTCCGCCGATCGTCCCACCGGGAGACCCCAGTGACCACTTCGAGTGACATCGGTGCGCGTGTGGCGCGCACCCAGTCCCGACGTCGTTACGCGCGCACCGCCCACACCGGCCGGGAGGTTCCCACGCCGCTCGTCCCGGCGCCGGTGGGCCCCGACCGTTCACCCTGGTTGCGCCGCATGCTCGTGGGCCTCGACGCCCTGGCCCTGATGGTCGCCTGGGGCCTCGCCCTGCTCCTGCCGGGCATCTCCGGCACCGACTTCGGGGGCCGGCTGGGCCCGGCCGTCGGCATCTCGGCCTTGGTCACGGTGGCGTCGCTGTTCTTCGCGTCGTCCCAGCGTCTCTACCTCGCCCGCGTGTGCGTGGTCCGCGCCGAGGAGAAGGCCCGGCTCGCCCGGGTGGCGGTCTTCACCTTCGTCGCCGGCCTGCTCGCCTGCCAGGTCGCCGACTTCGCCGCCTCCTACCTCCGCCTCGCGCTGGCTGCCGTCCTGACCTTCCTCGTCATGGCCGGCTTCCGCCTCGGCTACCACCAGTACCTGCGGGTCTCCCGGGCCCGGGGCCGCTTCGCCCGCCCGATCCTCCTGGTGGGGGCGAACGACGAGGCCGTCGAGCTCTCGCAGCTCCTGGCCACGCACCCCGAGATCGGCATGCAGATGGTCGGCGTGGTCGGCGACCGCTCGGCCGCGGCCAAGCTCGGCATCGACCTTCCCTACGCGGGTGAGATCGACGACCTCGACCGCATCGTCGCCGAGTCCGGCGTGAGCGGTGTGCTCATCGTCAGCAGCGCCCTCGCGCCCCACCAGACCCGCAAGGCGATCCGCGACCTGCTCGAGCAGCATGTCCACGTGCACCTCTCCACGGGCCTCATGGGCTTCGACTACCGCCGGGTCCGCGCGCTGCCGCTCTCGCACGAGCCGCTCTTCTACGTCGAGCCGCTGTCGCTGGCGAAGTGGCAGTTCTGGATCAAGCGGGTCCTCGACGTGGTGGCCGCGTCCCTGGCGCTCGTCGTCGCGATGCCCGTGCTGCTGGTCGCCGGGATCGCGATCAAGCTGCAGGACCGCGGCCCGGTCATGTTCCGGCAGGTACGGATCGGGCGCGACGGCAAGCCGTTCACGTTCCTCAAGCTCCGCACCATGCGGGTCGCCGCCGAGCAGGGCCTCTCCGAGGTGCACCACCGCAACGAGCGCAACGGCCCGCTGTTCAAGGACGTCGCCGACCCGCGGCGCACGCGGGTCGGCCGGGTCCTCGAGGCGGCCAGCCTCGACGAGCTCCCGCAGCTGATCAACGTGATCCGGGGCGACATGAGCCTCGTCGGCCCCCGTCCCGCGCTGCCGCACGAGGTCGCGCAGTTCGACGACGAGCTCCTCAGCCGCCACCGCATGCGCCCGGGCATCACCGGCCTGTGGCAGGTCGAAAGCCGAGACAACCCGTCGTTCCAGGCCTACCGCCGCCTCGACCTCTTCTACGTCGAGAACTGGTCGATCTCGCTCGACCTCGCGATCCTCTTCACCACGGGCCAGGTCGTCTTCACCCGGGCACTGCAGCGGGTGCTCAAGCGCTTCAGCCACTCCGTGGTGCCGGTCGCCGACGTGCCCCTCACCGACCCCGCGCTCGTCGGCGATGCGGTCATCGCCGGCGAGGGTTAGCCGCGGCGAGCATGCGGTTCGGCGCCCGGAAGGGCGGCCGCGCGCGGCGGGTCCTGATCATCGTGCAGAACCTGCCGGTCCCTGACGACCGGCGGGTGTGGCTCGAGTGCCGATCGCTCCGCGACGCGGGCATCGGGGTGTCGGTCATCTGCCCGAAGGGTGACGGCGACCCCGCGTTCGAGGAGCTCGACGGCGTCCGCATCTACAAGTACGACCCGCCGGAGGCCTCGAGCGGCGTCTCCTCGTACTTCCGTGAGTTCCTCGTGTGCTGGCTGAAGACCGCCCGGCTGTCGTTTCGGGTCTGGCGACGCGACGGGTTCTCGGTGATCCAGACCTGCAACCCGCCCGACACCTACTTCGCGCTGGCCTGGCTCTACAAGCTGCGCGGCGTGCGGTTCGTCTTCGATCAGCACGACCTGTGCCCCGAGACGTACCTGTCCCGCTTCGGCGACGACGCCAACCCGGTCCTGCTCGGCGGCCTGCGACTGCTCGAGCGGCTGCAGTACGCCACCGCCGATCGCGTCATCAGCACCAACGAGTCGTACCGGGCCAAGGCCATCGACCGCGGCCACAAGCGGCCCGAAGCGGTCACGGTGGTCCGGTCGGGCCCCGACCCCGACAAGCTGTACCGGGCCGACCCGGACCCCGACCTCCGCCGCGGCCACGAGCATCTGTGCGTCTACATCGGCGTGATGGGTCCCCAGGATCGGGTCGATCTCCTCGTGCTCGCCGCCCACTACATGGTGCACACCCTGGGTCGGAACGACACGCAGTTCGCGCTGCTCGGTGGCGGCGACTGCTTCGAGGAGCTGCAGGCCCAGGTACGCGAGCTCGGGCTCGAGGACCACGTCGAGTTCGTCGGCTGGGTGAAGGACGACGCCGTGACGCGCGCCTACTTCTCGACCGCGGATCTCGGGCTCGCACCGGATCCCCGGAGCCCGCTCAACGACATCAGCACGCACAACAAGGTCATGGAGTACATGGCGTGCGAGCTGCCGGTGGTCACGTTCCCGCTCCTCGAGACCCGGGTCTCGGCCGGCGACGCGGCCGTCTACGTCGAGCCCGACGAGGACCCCGTCGCCTTCGCCACCGCCGTCTGCAAGCTGCTCGACGATCCCGAGGCCCGCGCCCGCATGGGCGCGGTGGGCCGGAAGCGCGTCGTCACCCAGCTGGCCTGGGAGCACCAGGCCGGGGCCTACGTCGGGGTGTTCGAGTCCCTGCTGGCCGACTGAGCCGACGTCTGCGCGTCGATCCGCTTGGCCAGCTCCCGGTCCACCCGGGTCGGACCGTGGAGCAGGGCCCGCCAGGCTTCGCGGTGGGTCTCGCCGTGGCGCAGGCGCAAGCCCTCGTTGAGGGCGACCGCGGCCCAGAACGCGCCCGACGCCCAGGCCCCGTGACGCTTCCGGTACAAACGGACGCGATTGAGCGTGAGCAGCGTCCAGAGCCGCGGTGACACGCCGGACTCGCCACCCAGGTGCGTGACCACGGCCTCGGGAACGAACCGGACCTCCCAGCCGTGGTCGCGGACCCGGAGCGAGAAGTCGGTCTCCTCGGAGTAGAGGAAGAAGGAGTCGTCCCACGGCCCGACGTCGTCGAGGCAGGCTCGGGCCATCAACATCACCGCGCCGACCGCCCAGTCGACCGGCCCCTCGCGCTCGTAGGACGCCGGGTCGAGCTCGACCTCACCCCACCGGGGGAAGCGGCCGGCCCGGGTACCGCCGAGCAACGCCTCGCCGAGCGCCCGGGAGATCGTGGGCTCCCGCCGGCGGGTGTGGTCGAGGGAGCCGTCGGCGTCACGCGTGCTCGGCACCGCGACCCCGACACCGGGGCGTTGCAAGGCGGCGAACAAGCGTGCGACCGAGCCCGGCGCGAGGCGCGCATCGGGATTGAGTGCGAGCACCGCGTCGCTGGGAAGGGCGTCGATCGCGGCGTTGATGCCGACCGCGTAGCCCGCGTTCCTTCCGGGCGCGATCACGAGCGCGTCGGGAGCGTCGTGCGCGACGACCTCGAGCGTGGCGTCGCGCGAGTCGTTGTCGAACACGACGAGGCGCCACTGTTCGATGCCGTCCATCGCGGCCGGCAACGCGGCGAGGCAATCGGGTAGGAGCGCTGCGCTGTTGTAGGTGACCAGCGCGATCGTGACCGTCGGTCGTTCGCTCATGCGTCCGACGGAACTGCCTTCGACGCGGATCCGTTCGGGTGGAGCGAGCTGCGCGCCGGTGCGCGGTTCGCAGCAGGCGACTCCTCCTCGCGGACCATCCGCCACAGCGCACCGGCCACCCCGAGCAGCAGGAACGTGAGCCCGGTGATCATCGGGAAGCTCAGCGCGTCGAAGGTCGCGAAGCAGACCATGATCGTCGCCAGCGAGGCGGCGATCGCCTGGCCCAGCTCCTGGGTGCGGAAGTCGTGGCTGCGGTGCCGGGCGCCGCGGGCCAACGACACGCCGATGACGAACAGCGCGATCAGCGCGAGCGCGCCGATGATGCCGGTCTCGATCGCCGACATCAGGTACTGGTTGTCGATGAAGAAGTTGACGTCGGGGATGAAGGTCTTGAAGCCGCGTCCGTAGAACGGGCTCTTACGGATCAGGTCGAAACCGTTGCTGTAGTCGGACTTGCGGGTCGTGATGCTGACGTCGGAGTTGGCTTGGGTGAAGAGCCCGACCATCGCGCTGAGGATCCCCGGGTACACGATCTGCATCAGACCGACCAACGCGCCGACGCCGAGGATCGCCCCGAGCTGGCGACGCCAGTGCCACGTCGGCACGAGGAACAACGCGACGATCGCGAGCCCGATCACCGAGGTGCGTGACAGCGACGTCGGGATGGCCGCGAGGATCAGCCCGACCGGGATCCAGGGCACCCACTTGCGCTTCGTCGTGGGGAAGAACGCGTAGTGCAACGCGAGCGGCAGGACCGCGCACATGACCACCGCGAACTCGATCGGGTGCCCGGCGGTGCCGGCCACGCGGTTGAAGCCGGCGCGCTGCTGGATGAAGCCCGTGGCGATGAGCGACCCGAGCCCGGGAACGTGGATCTTCGATGCGAGGTCGTAGCCGGTGGTGAATTGGATCAGGCCGACGACGGCGACGAAGCAGCTGCTCCAGACGGTCCACTGCAGCAGCTTCTCGAGCCGGTCGCGCGAACGGATGCCGTCGGTCGCGAGCAGTGTGATCCCGACGCAGCCGAGCATCGTGGCCGTGCCGCGGTACGGCGCCTGCGACTCGATCTTCGGCAGGGGTCGGGCGAAGGCCGCCGCGCAGCTCGCGAGGATGGTCCAGCCCCAGATGCCGACGGCCCAGCGCATCGGTTGGAAGCCGGTCGCCAATCCGGAGCTACCGGTGATGCGGCCGTTGATCCAGAGGAACAGCGCGGCGATCCCGAGCAGCAGGGCGGGGGTGGCGGCGCCGCCGAGGCTGGTGAAGACCAGCGGCGACGGGATGAGGAACGCCAGGAGGAGGAAGAACTCGAAGAGGGTGACGACGTCGTGGTGGCTGCGGGAGAGGATGACCCCGCCGACGAGCATGATGCCGAGAACCGCGGCCCCGGCTGGGTAGACGAACGCCATCGTGAGGATGAGCGCGGCGCACAGACCGAGCAGGACCCACGGACGCGTGAGCCGCCCGGGCCGCGCGTACTCCGGTGCGGGCTCGACCGGCGACGGCGCAGGCGCGGGGGGAGTCGAGACGGTCGTGCTCACGCCGGGCCGGTCTCCCGGCGGCTAGAAGCCGCGATCATCGGACGGTCGATCGCCGCCGTCGGGGCGGGCGCGTGGTTCGGGCTTGGGGCCGGGACTCTCCGGGCGCGTGCGGACGCGCGGTCGCTCGTCGATGCCCTCCGTGGGGATGGGCTTGCGATTGGCGACGCCGTTCCCGTTGCCGTTCCCGGATCCCTTGGCGATCCCGTTCCCGTTGGCGTTCCCCGTGCCGGGTTCGCCGTCGCCGGGTGTGAGCGCCGCGGTCTCTGCCGGCGCCGGGCTCGGGGTGGGAGCGTCGTCGCCCACCGCCCGTTGGGCCGTCTCGTCCGCGACGTTGAGCGCGAGGCGCATGGTCTCGAGCGCCCGTGCGAGCAGCAACGAATCGGCGCTCTCGGGCTCGGGCGGAGGGGGAGGGACGTAACCGTCGCCGACGCCGGCGGGCGCGGCTACGGCGCGCTTGCGCTTCGCGTCGGAGGTGAGGCTCTCGACGAAGAACGCGAGGCTGATCGAGACGGCGAAGCCGAGCAACACGATGAGCAGGAGGACCTTGGTCTTCGAGCCGGTCTGCTTGAGCGCCTGGGAGTCGACGGCCGTTTCCCGGAGCTGGATCCACGATGCCTTGGGCGCGCCACTGGCCGCCTGACGATCGTTGAGGTCGTTGCGGACGGCCACGACGAGGCGCTTGAGCGTCGCGACCGCGATCTTCGGGTTGGAGGAGTTGACCTCGAGGTCGAGCGACGGGACCAGCACCGCGCGCGTCGGGTCGTACGGGGCGGTGATCTTGTAGTTGGGGTCGAGCCCGAAGGTCGCGAAGCCGGCGCGCGTGCCGATGGAGCCGACGCTCGACCCGACCAACGTCGCGGCCGTCTGCAGCGATGCGTTGAAGCCGAGGTACGGGTTGTCCTTGTTGTCGTTGTTCGACGCGAGGAACTCGACCGAGCCGGTGGCCTTGTAGGTGGGCGCGACCCGCCCGGTCACGACGATCGCCACGACGACGGTCAGCGTCAGCGCGGGGATGACGATCGCCCACCGGCGAAACACCAATTTCGTGGCGGTCCAAAGGTCCATGTCGGGCGACGTCCTCGAGAGGTTGCAGCGGGCAGGGGCAAGGGTCGCGTGGATCGGGCCGCCCCGCCAGCGATGGCGGAACCCGCGAAGCGACATTCTGACACGTTGGGTGTGCATTCCCGAGCCGCGCGAACGCTGCCCGCGAGCGGTGTGATCGGACGCGGGTGTGGGCATGACGGGCTGCCGGTCCGCTGCGCAGGAGGCGCATGGTGCGAACCGGCCCCAAGGCGGATTCAGCTCGGGTTCAGCGGGGGTCGATCCGCTGGACCGTTCCCTCGCCGGAGAGCACGTAGAGGTTTCCCTGCGCGTCCTGCCCGAAGCTGGTGGGGCTCGCGACCGAGATGCCGAGATCCCGGACCTTCACGGCCTTCCCGGCCTTCCCGGACTGGGCGAGGCCCATGACGGCGCCCTTGCAGTTGTCGGTGAAGAGATACGTCCCCCGGAGCGCCGCGATGCGCGAGCCGCGGTAGACGTAGCCGCCGATGACCGCGCAACCACCGTCGGCGTGCAGGTACTCGTAGACGGGCGGCACGAGCCCGGCCGGCGCGGTGCCGGACCGGAAGCGGTGGGTGCCCTCGAACAGGTGCCACCCGAAGTCGCTGCCTGCCGCGGTCGCGAACGGAACGTGGTCGATCTCCTCGACCTCGTTCTGGCCGACATCACCGATCCAGAGGTCGTGGGTCTCGGTGTCGAAGGAGAACCTCCACGGGTTGCGCAACCCGTCGGCGAAGACCTCGGGCGCGCCACCGCCCTCCGCATACGGATTCGTCGCGGGGATCGTGTAGCCGGCGCGGGCGCTCGCGGTCGGCGTGATCCGCAGGATCTTCCCGAGCAGCGAGTGCGGGCTCTGCGCGTTTCCGCCGGCGACGTGACCGGTGCCCTCGTCGTTGGCGTTCCCGCCGTCGCCGAGCCCGAGGTAGAGGTTGCCGTCAGGTCCGAACGCGAGCTGGCCGCCGTTGTGGTTCGCCTGTGGCTGCGGGATCGCGAGGAGCTGCCGACCGTGGGCCTTGTCGGCCACACCGTTGGCGAACGGGTACTCGAACAGGCGGCTGTCACCGTGGCCGTTGGTGAAGTAGGCGTACAGCTTCGAGCCGTCGGGCGAGAACACGAGTCCGAGCAGGCCCTGCTCGTTGCCGAGGCTCACCCGGTCCCCGAGGTCGAGCGCGGGAGTTGCCAGCACCTTGTTGCCCCGGACGACGCGCACCTTCCCGGTGTGCTGCTCCGCGACGTAGATCGCGGGGTCGCCGGTGCGCACGGCCATCGTCACCGGGCCGTCGACGCGGGCGATCGTCGTGAGCTTCAACCGGGGACGGACGGCGGCGGCGACCGAGCCGTCAGCCCGGGTCGTAGCCGCTCCGACGGCCGGAATGGCCGATCCCAGCGCGGCCAGGCCGAGCGCCGTGGCGGTCACCGTCGCTCCCAGAAGTGCCATCCGTCGCCGCATTGCGGCACCGTAGTGGGCTGCGCCTCGCTCGCCGGGTCGGCGCCGGCCGGTACGATCACGCCCGTGAAGTACGTCGTGCTGGTCCCCGATGGTTGTGCCGACGAGCCGCTCGCCGAGCTCGGTGGGCGCACGCCCCTCGAAGCTGCTGCGATGCCGAGGCTCGCCGCGCTCGCGGCGCGCTCGGAGGTCGGGCGGGCGGCGGTGATCCCCGACGGTCTCCCGCCGGGCAGCGACGTCGGCAACATGGCGATCCTCGGGTTCGACCCCGCGAAGTACCACACCGGCCGCGCGCCGATCGAGGCCGCGGCGATGGGAGTGGAGCTCGCCCCGGACGAGGTCGCGTACCGGTGCAACCTCGTCACCGTCGATGCGGACGGAACCATGGTCGACTTCGCCGCCGGTCACATCAGCACCGAACAGGCTGCGGTGATCGTCGCCGCGCTCGACCGGGAGTTGGGCAACGGCCGCGACGGCGTCCGCTTCCACGCCGGCGTCGAGTACCGGCACCTGGTCGTGGTGCCGGAGTCGTGGGCCGACGCCGATTGCGTGCCGCCGCACGACCTCACCGGGCGCGCCGCGACCCTTCCGCAGGGACCGGCTTCCGGCAAGCTGCTCGCGTTGATGGAGGCGTCGAAGCCGGTGGTGGCTGCCGCGGCCGCCGAAGTGGGCTCGACCGCGACCCAGATCTGGCTCTGGGGCCAGGGCGTGCGCCCTCGGCTCCCCGACTTCGCGGAGGAGTTCGGCGTGCACGCGCGGCTCACGAGCGCGGTCGACCTCGTGCGCGGGCTCGGCGTGCTGAGCGGCATCGAGGTCCTCGACGTCGCGGGCGCGACCGCGGGCTTCGACAACGACTACGCCGGCCAGCGCGACGCAGCGCTCGAGAGCCTCCGCGATTCCGACCTCGTACTCGTACATGTGGAAGCCACCGACGAAGCCGGGCACCAGGGACTGGTCGACGTCAAGACCGACTCGCTCGCACGGTGGGACGCCGAGATCATCGGCCCGATGGTCGACGCGCTCGACGCCGCGGGAGAGCGGTACCGCATCCTGCTCCTGCCCGACCACGCGACGCCGTGCGCGCTCCGGACCCACACGTCGGACGCGGTCCCGTACCTGCTCTTCGACTCCGGAGCCGACGGCCCGGGCGGCACCTACACCGAGGCCGGCGTCACCGGGTCGCCCGTGGTCGCCGCGTCCGGGCTCATGAGCCGGCTGGTGGCCCCGCTTCCCGGCTAGGCGCGGCGAAACCGACGCGGTTGCCGCGTTTCAGGGTCACCGTTAGAATCCCGCGCCGAGCCACCGTCGTTCGACGTGGTTCGTGCAACGACTCCCGGGGCGATTTCCGCAGGTCGGCGCCGAGCTTCAGCGCTCGGTCGATCGGGCCGATCACCCGGACCGCGGTTCTGCCTTCCTGCTCCAGCCCCGGGGGGAAGGCGACGCTCGGTACATCTTCCTTCCGGCGTCATCTCCGGCGCGTCGGCCCGTCCGACGGCTGGAGGGAAGCGCCGGACGCCCGAACGATTCCCTCCGCGTCGCCGCTCGGCGGCCGGAAACCCGAAATCCCGGAGCCGCGCGATGAGCGAGGGCCAGCAGCTCGACCGCTCCATGCTCGACGGCAAGGACCGTGAGGAGCTCCACGCGATCGCGGCCGCGATGGGCGTGCGCGGCGCCACCCGCATGCGCAAGGCCGATCTCGTCGCCGCGATCCTCGGCGAGGAGCCGGCTCCGAGCGCAGCCGGCGTCACGGGATCCGACCCGGGCGACCGTGTGACCGCGGCGATCGCCGCGAGCAACGGCGCGATCCCGGAGCCGGCCGGAGCCCCGCGCACCAAGCGGGTCCGGTCCACGAAGCCGGTGGCCGAGGTCGACGACGACCCCGTCGCCGCGCTCGCGGCCGAGGAGGCCGCGCTCGACGGCGCGGCAAGCCGGCGCGTGCCCACCGATCCTGCGCCGGAGCCGGCGTCATCCTCGGAGCCGGCCTCCGCATCGCCCGAGCCGCCGGCGGCGTCGCAAACTCCGGAAACCCGCGCCGACCCCGAGACGACCGCCGCGGCGCCGGCCCCGGACCTCGGCGCGAGCGAGCCGGTCACGGCTTCCGCCCCCGAACGTGCG
>JAODBH010000154.1 GCA_025463865.1 Actinomycetes bacterium
CGGCACCCGGCTCGCGGAGCGCTGACGTAGACGCCAGGTAGGGCGCACCACGGATCGTCTCTCTCGTCGTACACGAAGCATCGGGTCGGGAACCGGCGGTGGAGCGGGTGCTCGAGCATCGGCCGCAGTCGCCAGTCTCCGACGAGGTGGCATTCGGTGAACAGGATGACGTCGGCGTCGTCCGGCGACCCGACCAGATGATGGGTCCCGCGCGCGTCGGAGGAAGCCAGCGCCTCGAATGCGGGTACGCAGGACCGGTCGTCCGGGAGACCGGTGCGAGCCAGATGGATGTTCACGGCTTCCTCGTCTCCCGTCGTCCGCTCGGATGCTCGGTGATGTGCTCGTAGAGGGTGGCGTACCGGTCGGCGACCTTCGACCAGCTGAACGCGTCGCTCCTCGCCTTCCCGGCCGCGCCCAGGGCGTCGGCCAGGTCCGGCTTGGTGAGCACCTGTGTCACCGCCGCCGCAACCGCACCCGGATCCTCCGGGGGCACCAGCAGTCCGGTCACGCCGGAGTCGACGACGTCGGGCACGCCTCCGACATCGGTCGCCACCACCGGCTTGCCGGCGGCCATCGCCTCGAGGTTGACGATCCCGAACGGCTCGTGTCGGGACGGAAGCACGAAGGCCGAACACCCGGCGAACAGCGACACCGCGGTCGCGCGATCGCAGCGACCGGGGAACACGATCGAGTCACCGAGCCCGACCGACCACGCCTGAGCGAGGAGCCCGCCGTGCTCCGGCCCGTCCCCGGCGATGACGAGGTCGACCAGATCGGGAACCGCCGCGAGCACATCGGGCCACGCGTCGATGAGCACGTCGAAGCCCTTCTGGCGGACGTGGCGACCGATCGCGAGCACGTACGGCCTTTCCCGTACCGCGGGCACCGCGTCGCGGATCTCGGCCAGGTTCACGCCGTTGGGGATCACGCTCCCGCGTCGCCCGAGCTCCACGCCCGTGAACGCCTCGGCCTCCTCGAGGGTGTGCCGAGAGCACGCCGTAACTGCGTCGGCTTCGAGGAGCAGACGCCGTAGGAGCTTCGGAAGCACCGTCGACGTCTCGTAGACGCGACCCGCGTCCATCGTGAGCTCGCCCTGCAGCGTGACGACGAGCGGAAGCCCGAGCTCCCGAGCCGCCCGGTACGCATACCAGCCGTTGCCACTCACGCATTGCACGTGCACGACCTCGGCGCCGTGCTCGACCAGATCGCGGTTGACGGCCCGCTGGATCCGGCGCTGCTCGACGGCGTACGCCGCCAGGAACCGGGGCTTCCGCTCCGGGAGTCGGAACACGTGACGCCGGACCGGAATGCCCTCGAACGTCTCAACGGCAGCGAGGTCCTTGGGCCAGCGCATCGTCACCACGAGCGGCGTGCCGCCTTGCTCCTGCTGTTGGTGCGCGAGCTGGCGGACGAGCTCTTCGACCCCGCCGACGTGCGGGTGGAACGCACTCGCGAACAGCGCGACCGCGCGTGGGGTGTCGGTCATCCGGCGGTGGTCCCGATGGGCAGCATCCGGCGGTAGAGGTTGGCGACGTCGGCCGCGATCCGTTCGGGCCTGAAGCGCTCGGCCCGCAGGGATGCCCGGGCGCCGAGACGCGCGCGCAGCTCCGGGCTTCGGGCGAGGCGCACGAGAGCCCGCGCCATGGCCGCAGGGTCGTCGGGCGGTACGAAGAGGCCGTCGACCTCGTCGGTGATGATCTCGAGCGGTCCACCGGCCGCGGTGGCGATCACGGGGAGCCCGGCGGCCATGCCTTCGATGATCACCTGGCCGAACGGTTCGGGCAGCGTCGACGCGTGCACGAGCACGTCGATCTCGGCCAGCGCGGCGAAGATGTCGTTCTGGAACCCCGCGAAGTGCACCCGGTCGCCGATGCCGAGCTGCTCGGCCAGCACCGGCAGCGATGCGGCGTACCCGTCTTCGCCGAACAGCGCCCCGCCGACCACGACGGCCCGCTCCGGGCCGCGCGGGAACGCCCGAGCGAACGCCTCGAGGAACACGTGCTGGCCCTTCCACGGGCTCAACCGGCCGAGGATCCCGACCGTGAACGGGCGGGCCGGTCGGTCCTCCGCCTCGAGTGGTTGTCGCACGGAGTCGTAGGTCACCGGGCTCGGGACCGCCGCGGCCCGGTTCTCGAGCGTGCCGAGGGTGGCACGGGTCGCCCGCGAGTTGGTGATCACCGCGTTCGGCAACGTCTTCGCGAGCAGGCGGAGCGCGAAGACCGACGCGGCGGGCAGGTAGTCGGAGGCGATGCGGTCCCGGATGTGCCAGACGACGGGGATGCGCGCCAGTCGCGCCGCCGCGCCGCCGTACACCGCAGCCTTGAGCGTGTTGGTGTGCACGATCGCAGGGTCCAGCTCCTCGAGCCGTCGCGCGAGTCTGCGTACGTACCGCAACGTCTGGAGCGCGCTTCCGAGCGGCACACCTGTGGGCGTGACCCGGTCCTTCCTGAGGTCGCGAGCCGCGGCGCCCAGCGGCAGCACCTCCACCGCCACGCCGACCGAGCGCAGCTCCGCGACCAGTGGGCCGTCCTCGCCGAGGATCACGTGCGTCTCGACGCCGAGGTCCTGCAGCGCAGGCAGCAGTCGAGCGAGCGCGAGCTCCCCGCCGGAGAGGCGCGCGGTGTGCCCGACGTAGACGACCCGCAGCGGGGGATCGAACGCGAGTGACGGCGAACGCGGCGCGTCGCGGAGCGCGGCGTCGAACTCGGTCGCCCGGTCGGCCCAGCTCGGGACCGCCCTCGGCGGGAGATCGGTGACCGGAGCGCTTCGGTCGAGCACATCCCGGAGCGCCTGGACGTACCGGGAACGGTCGGCGATCGTGATGGATCCCGCGAGCTCGCGGAAGCCGGCAACCGGCGTTGCCAACGTGGGCGTGTCGACGGCAAGGCATTCATACGCCTTGATCGGGTCGAGGCTCTCGGTGAACCCGCTGACCACGTGGGGCACGATGATCACCGACGCGTGCTGCAGGTACGCCGGGACATCTTCATGCGGCCGCGGTCCGAGCCGGTGGACGTTGGGAAGCGCCGCGAGCTGTGCCGTCGTCGTGCTCGAGAGCGCGCTGGGGCCCACCAACGCGAACTGCACCTCCGGGAGCTCACGCGCCGCCTGCAGGAGGAGCTCGACGTCGATCCGTTCGTCGTGCAGCGTTCCGACGTAGAGCGCCACTGGACCGGTCGGCAGGTCGACCGGCCGTGCGCGGGGCTCGCGGAAGCGCTCGACGTCGACCGCGTTCGGCACGAGCGTCACGGGTCGCGTGGTCGCCTTGGTCGCCGCGAGACCCGGTGAGCAGACCACGACCGAACCCGCGATGGCGAGGAGCCGCTCCTCCAGAGCCGTCAGGCGGGCCAGCTCCCGGGGCCCGACGTCGACGGCCAGCCAGTCGTCGGTCATGTCGTAGAGCACGGGTCGCGACACCCGGGCCGCGAGGTGGACGAGGTTCAGGTCGTTGATCCACAGCGTCGGCTCGGAGACCTCGGCCCGAGCCGCGGCCCGGAGCACCTGGCGGGTCATCGAGCGGTCCGCCCAGCCGCCGAAGCGCCGGGGGGCGAACTTGACCGGTCGGTACCGGATGACTTGCGGGTTCCCGGGCACCGGTCGGAGCCGTCCGCCCCGGATCTCGGGCCGGATGTGTCGGATCAGCGTGTCGTACAACGGATCGCTGGGAGGCTCGACGAACAGCACCCGGAGGGAGGGATCGGCGGCGGTGAGCTCGCGGACCAGGAACTGGTTGCGCCGCCACACGTCGTCCCAAGCCTCGAGCGAACCCACGACGAGGCACCGACGGGCGACCGGCGGCGCCCCCCGCGCGACCAACGTCGGGTTCCGACCCAGCACGAGGCCGCCGCGCT
>JAODBH010000171.1 GCA_025463865.1 Actinomycetes bacterium
GACGCTCGTCATCCAGGGATCGCAGTCGGTCCTCGCCCGCACCGACGAGGAGTTCGTCGACATCGTCCGTCAGGGTCAGGGCGTGTTGAGCCTCGTGCCGTTGAAGCCCGCGATGGAGGCGCTCGACGCGACCATCCACGACCTCGAACCCGCAGCCGCAGCCGCGCCCGCGGCCGTCGTGCCGATCACCGGCACGAAGGCGGTCGGCGGAATCGGCGGGGTCTGACCGCCCACGTGACCGCCGACGAGCTCCCGCTCCCGCACGAGGCGGTCCGGTTCGCGCACAACTCCGAGCGCCAGTTCGCCAAGCTGCTCGACTTCTACGCGATCGAGTGGGAGTACGAGCCGCGCACGTTCACGCTCGAGGCCGACAACGACGGCAACCCGATCCAGGCGTTCTCGCCCGACTTCTACCTCCCGGCGTACGACCTGTTCATCGAGATCACCACGCTGAACCAGAAGCTGGTCACGAAGAAGAACCGCAAGGCCCGCCGGCTCGTCGAGCTGCACCCCGAGCTCCGGATCAAGGTCCTGTACCAACGCGACTACCTCCACCTGCTCGTGAAGTACGGGCTCGAAGCACCGTCGCAGCTGTCGGAGCAGTGGGGCCCGGGCGGTTCGCTCCGCCTCGACATCGCGCCCCCGCGCCACGCCGACGAAGGCGATGGTCGCGCCGCGTCGGCCTGACCGCGGCGTCCGTAGTCGGCCGGGCGTCCGGCATACGCGGACCCACCCCGCCACAGAGGTGCGGTCGTGACGAGGCAGGCACCGCGAGGGGCTCGCAGCCACGAGCTCACCCTCACGGGGCTTTGAACCCGCGGTCGTCCCTCGCCCGGATTGCTACCCCGAAGACGATTTCGTGTACCTCCTTCCTCCCGGGGTCGGCGCGGTTCGGGCCGTCGCGCCCGTCGGGAGCCACCGCGTCGGCCACAATGCGCAGCCCAACGCGACGATCCCGGACGGACCACCGATGCCAGACCACGCGCACACGCCGTCCTCACCCGGCTACCGGAGGAAGCATCGTCGGATCGCTTGCGCACTGGTCGTGGTGCTGCTCGGAGGATGGGCGGGTTCGACGTTCGTCCTGTTCGTCAAGCCGGACAAGACCCAGACGCCACGCCGCGCCGACGCCATCGTCATGCTCGGAGGAAACGGTGAGCGCCTGGTCCGGGTCCATCAGCTCGCGCAGACCAACTCGACGCCGACGATCGCGATCTCCGATCCGAGACGGATCCTGGAGCCGTGCAGCTCCAGACCGCAGGATGCGCTCGACCAGTTACCGGGGAAGAAGGTCATCTGCTTTCACCCGGAGCCGACGACGACGCGGGGTGAGGCCCGGGCGATCGGCAAGCTCGCCGCCAAGCACCGGTGGCGGTCGATCATCGTCGTCGTCTCGACCGACCAGGTGACGCGCGCCAAGCTGCTCATCGGGCGTTGTTGGGGCGGTGAGGTGCAGATGGTGGCGGTGCACCCGTCCCAACCGATTCCCTGGCGCGCCGTCTACGAGTGGGGCGCTCTCACCCTCGCAGTCGTCGCTCGGCGAGGCTGCTGACGGGGCTCGGGGTGAGATCGCGGTGATGGCTGAAGTCCGATCTGGTAGTCATTTCCGCGGCCGCATCCGCGGCCACGCCGAAGACGAAGCGCGAGGGAATCCATGACGGCCAGCCAGCCCCGTTTGCCCTATCAGCACCCCCGGCGCGGGTTCCTCAGCAACTGGGACGGGCACCCGGCCGTCGCCAGCGGCGAGGCGCTGACCCTCGGACAGCGTGCCGCCGACAAGATGCGCAACACCATGGGCTCATGGGCGTTCGTGTTCGCCTTCATCGGCACGATGGCCGTATGGGCCGTGGCGAACTCCGTCTTCTATCTGTTCGGGCAGCACGGCAAGCACGGGTTCGATCCCTACCCGTACATCCTCCTCAACCTGTTCCTCTCGATGGTGGCCGGCCTGCAAGGGGCGATCCTGCTGATCGCGGCGAAGCGCTCGGACCAGATCGCGAGCCAACTCGCGCAGCACGACTACGACACCGACTGCGCCGCCTCCGATCGCATCGACGAGGTGCACACCCGCCTCGAGGAGATGGCGTCGGCGAACCGGCAGCTCCTCGAACAGAACACCGCGATCCTCGAGCGGCTCGCCGCGGCCGCGCCGGCCGGCCCGACCGACACGACCCGGGAAGCCAAGCCCTAGCCGATCAGAGGAGAGCGGTTCCGTACAACTGACCCAACGGCTCCTTGATGATCTCGAGCCGGGCGCCATCGGGGTCTCGGAAGTAGAGCGAGGAGCCGCTCACATGCTCCGTTGCGACGCCCGCATCCTGCAGCTTCGTGCGGAGGTTCTCCCAGCGTTGAGGGGCGACCGAGATCGCCAGATGGTGCAGTCCGCCGAGCACCTCCGCGTACGGTCCGAGGTCGAGGCCGGGGAGATCGAAGAAGGCGATGGTGTTGCCGTTGCCGATGTCGAAGAAGAAGTGGTTCGAGCCCCGATAGTCACGGTTCTCGAACAGATCGACCAGTGGGAACTCGAGCACGCCTTGGTAGAACTCGATGGTTCGCTCGACGTCTGCGCTCAACAGTGCGACGTGGTGCACGCCGCTGGCACTGCTTTGCGGTCGAGCCGACGGATCGGCCAGGTACCGCGTCCGTAAGCGCTCACGTGTCTGGTCGATGGCCGCGAGAGCCGCTCCGCTGGGTTCGGTGCTGTTCGACATGGCAACTCCACACGCTCGGTGACCTGGTCGGACAGTACTGCTCCCGCTGGAGCGGCTGGCCGGGGGAGCGTCCCGGTGTCGTTGCGCACGTCGCATCCAGCCGGTTCGCGGGTGGCGACGATCCGACGCTCTGCGGTGCGGGCCGCGGTCATGGGCGGGGATTGACCAGGTGCAGCGCGGTGGGCACCATTTGCAGACCGACGGTTCATCACGGCAGCGCAACGGCACCCACGCCAAGGGGGAAACGATGGCCAGGTACTTGCTCGAGGCTTCCTATACCGCTGAAGGCGTGAAGGGATTGCAGAAGGCCGGCGCGGCGAGCCGCGTCGCCGCCGTCACCGACATGGTTGCCGGGCTCGGTGGCACCTTGGTGTCGTTCGACTTTGCCTTCGGCGACGTCGACGCCTTCGTGATCGTCGATCTCCCCGACGACGAAGCTGCGGCGGCCGCGGCGTTCGCCGTCGGCGCCAGCGCCACGACGACGGTGCGGACGGTCAAGCTGCTGACGGTAGAGGACGCCGACGCCGCACTCCGGCGTTCCGTCGACTACCGACCGCCGGGAAGCTGACGGTCAGCGTCGACCGGAGAGCACCGACGAGCTCGGAGCCCCAGCGCGGGCGATCGTCGCGGCCCACCAGATCAGCGGAACCTGGAGCGGAAGGCGGGCCCACGAAGCGGCGGCTGAGTTGGCTGGGAAGCTCGCATCGGCCACACCGCCGTCGAGCGCCATCTGCACGTTGGCGGGGAACACCGCGAGCAGCAGGACGACCGTCGCCCACCCGCCGATGCGCGTGGTGCGACGGTTGGCGAGCAACGTCGCGCAGCCGATCTCGGCCACACCGCTCGCTTGGACGAGCAGGTGCTCGTGCCCGAGAGCCCGTGGAACGATCCGCTCGTAGTACCGGGGCACGACGAAGTGGGAGAGGCCGGCGCCGGCCATCACGGCCGCAAGGGCGTACCGGCTGAGCGGCTGGCGCTGCATCCGCGGACCCTAGCCGGGGGTTGCGCGTTCCGACCGGCCGCCAGGCGCCGCGCCGTAGGCTGCAACGATGACTGACAAGCAGACCGATCCCGCGGAAACGGTCACCGCCACGCGCGTCAGCCCGCTCGACGCCGAGCACCGGTCCCTCGGTGCCCGCATGGTCCCGTTCGGCGGCTGGGAGATGCCGATCCAATACTCGAGCGTCCTCGAGGAGCACCGGGCCTGCCGCGAGTCCGCGGTGGTGTTCGACGTGTCCCACCTCGGGTCGGTCGAGGTGCGGGGCCCGGCGGGGTTCGACGCGCTGCAGTGGGCGCTCACCAACGACCTGCGCCGCATCGGTCCGGGCCGCGCGCAGTACACGCACCTCCTCGACCCCGTCGACGCGCACGTGGTGGACGACATCATCGTGTGGTGGTTGTCCGAGGACGACTTCCTGGTGATGCCCAACGCGTCGAACACCGCACCGATCGTCGCCGCCTTGGAGGAAGCCGTCGATCGGGCCGACGACGGTGCCGGCGCCACGTCGGTCGAGGACATCACCGCCACGAGAGTCGTGCTCGCGGTGCAGGGCCCGACCGCGCGTGAGCAGCTCGCGACCTTCTGGCCCGAGGCCGCGGCCGTCGCGCGCTTCACCGTCCGCCCGCTCGAGCACGCCGGGGTCACCTGCGTGGTCGCGGGCACCGGGTACACCGGCGAGGACGGGGTCGAGCTGCAAGTACCGGTGGCCGCCGCGGTCACCGTCTGGCGCGAGCTGCTCGCGGCCGGGATCCAGCCCGCCGGCCTCGGCGCGCGTGACACGCTCCGGTTGGAGTCGGGCCTGCCGCTCCACGGGCACGAGCTGGGGGAGGGGATCACCCCGCTCCAGGCCGGGCTCGGCTGGGTCGTCCGCTGGGACAAGGGCGACTTCCGCGGCCGGGCGCCGCTGGAGGCCGAGAAGGACCGCGGGGTCGCCCGGAAGCTCGCCGGCCTGGTGGTCGAGGGCCGTCAGATCCCACGCGCCGGCTGCCCGGTGCTGGTCGGAGGCGTCGTGGTGGGCGAGGTCACGAGCGGCAACTTCTCGCCCGAGCTGAACCAGGGGATCGCCCTGGCCTTCCTCGATCCGGCCGTCGGCCCGGGCACGGCGGTCTCGATCGACATCCGGGGCCGCGCCGCACCCGCCATGGTCACGAAGCCACCGTTCCATTCCGCCCCGAAATAACGACCGCTCGGGTGCGTTGGCAACGGTTCGCCGTCCGCGAGAATGACCGCGGGCCTGCCCTACCCCGACCCCGATGCCCCTACGACACGGAGACACGCATGGCAGATGCAGGAGACGGCGGGGCGTTCGTGGCCCGTCACGTGGGGCCCGACCCGGCTGAGCAGCGGGCGATGCTCGACGAGCTCGGCCTCGGGGCGCTCGGGGAACTCGTCGGCCAGGCGGTGCCGGCCGCGATCCGCAACCGGGAGCCGCTCGACCTGCCCGAGGCCCGTTCTGAGACCGAGACGCTGGCTGCGCTCCGGGAGCTCGCGTCGGGCAACCAGGTCTTCACGTCGCTCATCGGCTGCGGTTACTCCGACACCATCACGCCCGCCGTCATCCGGCGCAACGTCCTCGAGAACCCCGCCTGGTACACCGCCTACACGCCGTACCAGCCCGAGATCTCGCAGGGCCGGCTCGAGGCGCTCCTCAACTTCCAGACCATGATCTCGGACCTCACGGGCATGGACCTCGCCAACGCGTCGCTGCTCGACGAGGCCACCGCGGCGGCCGAGGGCATGACCATGCTCCACCGGGTGAACCCGAAGGCCGGCGACACCTTCGTGGTCGACGCCGACGCGCACCCGCAGACGATCGACGTCGTGCGCACCCGGGCCGAGCCGCTGGGCCTTCGGGTCGTGGTGGCCGACCCCTGGACCGACCTGCCCGCCGACGACGTCTTCGGCGTCCTGCTCCAGTACCCGGGGAGTGGGGGAGAGGTCCGCGACCTCACGCCCGTCATCGAGGCCGCTCACGCGCAGGGCACGCTCGTCGTCGTCGCCGCCGACCTGCTTGCGCTCACGCTGCTCGTGTCACCCGGCGAGCTCGGTGCCGACCTGGTGGTGGGCACTTCGCAGCGCTTCGGCGTGCCGCTCGGGTACGGCGGTCCGCACGCCGGCTACCTCGCGACGCGCGACGCGCACAAGCGGACGATGCCCGGACGGCTCGTCGGCGTGTCGGTCGACGACGCCGGCCGGCCCGCGCTGCGGCTCGCGCTCCAGACACGGGAGCAGCACATCCGCCGCGAGAAGGCGACGAGCAACATCTGCACCGCCCAGGTGCTGCTCGCGATCATGGCCGGGCTCTACGCCGCGTATCACGGCCCCGAAGGACTCGAGGCGATCGCCCGCCGGGTGAACCGGCTGACGCGTGCGCTGGCCGACGGTCTGCGGGACGCGGAGTTCGACGTCGTCACGTCGGCGTTCTTCGACACCATCACCGTGCGGGCGCCGGGCCGGGCCGCCGAGATCGCAGCCGCGGCTCGCGAGCTGCGGATCAACCTGCGCGAGCTCGACGGCGACACCCTGGGCATCGCGCTCGACGAGACCACCACACCGGCGATCGTCGACGCGGTATGGACCGCGTTCGGCATCGTCGGCGGCGATGCGCCCGGCGAGAACGAGACCGGCACGTCGTGGCCCGAGGGTCTCTCCCGCACGTCGGAGTACCTCACGCACCCGGTGTTCCACCGCTACCGCTCCGAGACCGAGATGCTGCGGTACCTCCGCCGGCTCGCCGACAAGGACGTCGCGCTCGACCGGTCGATGATCCCGCTCGGCTCCTGCACGATGAAGCTCAACGCGACCACCGAGATGGAGTCGATCACCTGGCCCGAGTTCGGTGGCTTGCACCCGTTCGCGCCGGTCGAGCAGGCCGCGGGCTACGCCGAGCTGTTCGACGACCTCGAGCGCTGGCTGGCCGAGCTCACCGGCTACGACGCGGTGTCGCTGCAGCCGAACGCCGGGTCGCAGGGTGAGCTCGCGGGCCTCCTGGCGATCCGCGCGTTCCACCGCGCGTCGGGCGCGGACAGGCGCGACGTCTGCCTGATCCCGAGCAGCGCACACGGCACCAACGCGGCCAGCGCGGTGATGGCCGGCATGAAGGTGGTGGTGGTCGCGTGCGACGACCGCGGCAACGTCGACTTCGACGACCTGAAGCAGAAGGCCACCGAGCACGCCGACGACCTCTCGTGCCTCATGGTCACGTACCCGTCGACCCACGGCGTGTTCGAGGGCCACATCCGCGAGGTGTGCGCGCTGGTCCACGAGTACGGCGGCCAGGTCTACGTCGACGGCGCCAACCTGAACGCGCTCGTCGGTCTGGCCAAGCCGGGCAAGTTCGGTGCCGACGTGTCCCACCTGAACCTGCACAAGACGTTCTGCATCCCCCACGGTGGGGGCGGACCGGGCGTCGGCCCCATCGGCGTGCGCGCGCACCTCGCGCCCTACCTCCCGAACCACCCGCTGGTCGCGACCGCGGGGCCGTCCACCGGCGTCGGCGCGATCAGCGCCGCGCCGTGGGGCAGCGCGGGCATCCTCCCGATCCCGTGGGCCTACATCACGATGATGGGCGGCGAGGGCCTCACGTACGCGACCCAGGTCGCGATCCTCAACGCCAACTACGTCGCCGCGCGTCTCGCACCCGCGTTCCCGGTGCTCTACACCGGCGAGCACGGCCGGGTGGCGCACGAATGCATCCTCGACCTGCGGCCGCTCACGCAGGCCACGGGCGTCACGGTCGACGACGTCGCCAAGCGGCTCATCGACTACGGCTTCCACGCGCCCACGGTGTCGTTCCCGGTGGCCGGCAGCCTGATGATCGAGCCGACCGAGTCGGAGGGCAAGGTCGAGCTCGACCGCTTCTGCGACGCGATGCTCGCGATCCGGGCCGAGATCGCAGCAGTCGAGCGGGGCGAGATCGCGATCGACGACAGCGCGTTGCGCCACGCGCCCCACACGGCCGAGGACGTTGTCGCCGACGACTGGAACCGCGGCTACTCGCGGGAGTCGGCCGCGTACCCGGTGCCTGCGCTTCGCGCCGCGAAGTACTGGCCGCCGGTGAGCCGGATCGACGGCGCATACGGCGACCGCAACGTGATGTGCGCCTGCCCGCCGATCGAGGCGTACGCGGACTGACGGCGTTTCCCGACCATCCGGAGGGCGCCCGGGCGCCGTAGCATGGGTGATCCCCAAAGGTCCGGGGACCGGCGTAGAGCGCAGACAGGACGGCGACGGTGCCCCCGCGCGAGTGGTTCGCAACCGACTACTACGGGATCCTCGGCGTGCAGCCGACGGCCGAGGCGGCCGAGATCGACGACGCATACCGCGCGCTCGCCAAGCAGCTGCACCCCGACCTGCGACCTGACGATCCGGCGGCGCTGGAGCGGTTCAAGGAGATCGCCGTCGCCCACGACGTCCTCGGCGACCCGCAGCGTCGGGTCGACTATGACCGCACTCGGCTCGCGGGTCCCCGCAGCCTGAGTGGCGGCGAGTGGAGTGCTCCCGGCTACAACGCGCCGGGCGCGGTGCGCGCCCCGGCCCGGCCGACCGCGCCGACCGTTCCAGGCGTCCCGGCCCGCCGGTTCCCGAGGGGCCGCCTCATGGCCTCCGGCATCGCGCTCGTGCTGATCGGTCTGGTCGTCGGCGCCTGGCGGGTGCAGGTCACGCGCGACGAGAACGCGCTGTGGGACCACGGGCTCGGCGGCCGGTCGACCGTCGTGAAGACCGGCAACGGTCTGCGCCTCCGGTTCACCGCCTTCGACGGAAAGGTGGTGGAAGCCAATCCGCCGAACTACACGAACAGCGGTGCGGCCCGCTACGAGGTCGGTGAGAAGGTCGACATCGTCTACGACAAGACGAATCCGCAGAAGATCACGCTCAACGAGGACACCACCGCGCGCGACGTGACGTTGTGGATCGTCGCGATCAAGCTGTTCCTGTGCGGCGTGATCCTGATTTGGGCGTCACGCTCGCGGTGGGTGGAGCGCAAGTTCCACCAGCGGTACGGCCGTCGGTCACCGGGGACCGCCCGACCCACCGCATAGATTCCTGGTATGGCCCACGCGCAGCCCGGCATCTTCGCCCTCGGTACCCGATCGCATCACCACCTCGAGTTCGACGTGCTCCCCGACGTCGCGCCCACGGAGGTCGTCGCGGCCCTGCGAGGGCTGCGGGAGCCGTCGGTGACCGCGGGCGGCGACAACATCATCGTCGGCTTCGGCGCCGATCTGTGGCGTCGGATCGCGCCCGCCGAGAGCCCTGACGCGTTGGTTCCGTTCGCAGGCGTGCAGGGCGACGGGCGCTCGATGCCGGCCACCCAGCACGACGTGTGGATCTGGGTCCACGGCACCGGCCCCGACGTGTTGCTCGACACGGCCCGCGCGGTCGGCCGGTCGCTCGCTCCCGTCGCGGTGCTCGCGCTCGAGCAGCCCGCATTCGTCTACCGCGACAGCCGTGATCTCACCGGCTTCGTCGACGGCACCGAGAACCCGCCGGTGTTCGAGGCGCCCGAGGTCGCGATCATCCCCGACGACCAGATCGGCGCGGGCGGCAGCTACGTGATCGCGTCCAAGTGGGTGCACGATCTGGATGCCTTCCACCGCCTGAACGTGACCGATCAGGAGGGCGTGTTCGGGCGCACCAAGTCCGACAGCGTCGAGCTCGACGACTCGGTGAAGCCGCCGAACGCGCACATCGCGCGCGTCGTCATCGAGGAGGACGGCGAGGAGCTCGAGCTCTTCCGCCGGTCGACGCCGTTCGGGACCGTGCGCGAAGCCGGCCTCTACTTCCTCGCCTTCAGCGCGGACCCCACTCGCTTCGACAAGATGCTGGCCCGCATGTTCGGCGTCTCCGGCGACGGCATCCACGACCACCTCACGGACTTCAGCACCCCCGTCAGCGGGGCCTACTACTTCGCCCCGAGTCTCGAGGCCCTGGCGACCCTGCTGGGTTGATCGTTCCCGTTGCTGCGCAACGCACGTGACCGGTCGAGGTCGACCCCCGGCCCTAGCGTCGTTCCGATCGGAGGGTGCGGATCCACTGGTCGGCGGCGTTGAGCCGGCGTTGGAGCTGTTCGACGGTGGCGGCGCGGACGGAGTCGATGCCGGCGAGCTTGTTGAGCTCGGCATTGATCTTGGCGTGGGTGAGGCCGGTCCGTTGCGCGAGGTCGCGGGTGCGGTCGGTGTTGCGTTCGCGCAGCCGGCGACGGGCTTCGCGTCGGGCAACGACGTCCGTGCCGTCACTCCCCGCGTCGCCGCCCGGCAGTGGGGGAGCGGGGCCGAGGGAGATCTCGAGTGACGGGTCGTGCTCGTCGAAGCCCGGGTCGCCGCGGTGCGGGCCCACTGGCGCGAGGACCGCGGCCTCCTCGTCGAGCACGGTGGCGGAGATCGGCGCGAACAGCGACATCTGCGGCTCGTCGCCCGGCTCGGCGGCAGCCGCGAGCTCTTCGCGGTCGTCGAACCGCGCGGCCTCGAGCTCGGTCTCCTCGTCCTGCTCCTTGCGTTTCAGCGAATGGGTGCGCTGCTGCGCGATGCCGAGTGCCCAGGTGCGCAGCCGCACGTCGTCGGGGATGAACACGTGCGCGGCGTTGTCGTCGGTCGGCGTCGGCGGCCGGGTGTAGCGGACCAGGCGACCGACGGCCTGGCGGAAGAACAGCTCGGTCGTGGTGGTGGTGGCGTAGACGCCGACGCGCAGGCGCGGGATGTCGACGCCCTCCGAGACCATCCGCACGGCCACGATCCACGGTGCGTCCCCCGCGGCGAAGCGCGCGATGGCGTCCGAGGCCTTGGGGTCGTCGGAGGTCGCCACCACCGGGCGGATGCCGGTCCGCTCCCGCAGCAGCGCGGCGATGGCCCGGGCGTGCTCGCGGTCGGTCGCGATGATCAAACCGCCGGCGCCGGGTTCCTCGGCCCGCAGGGCGAGCAGTTGCTGGTGGGCACGCACCAAGATGGCGGGCAACCAGTCGCCAGTGGGGGAGAGCGCGGTGCGCAGCCTTTGACCCACCTGGGCCGCGGCCAGCGGGTCGGCGAAGGTGTGCGAGTAGAGGGTGCCGTCGGCCGCGGTCCACTCCATGAGGCCGTCGACCCGCGGGAAGTAGACCGGGCGAACGACCCGGCCGTCTACCAGCGCGTCGCCGTAGCCGTACTCGAAGTCGGAGCGGGCCTCGTCGTCGACGTAGCGGATGAACGGGATCGCGGCGGTGTCCGACCGGAACGGAGTGCCCGAGAGCGCGAGGCGGCACGCGGCGGGCTCGAACGCGACCCGGACCGCGTCACCCCAGGCGCGCTCGTCGCCGGCATGGTGGATCTCGTCGAAGATCGCGAAGGAGTCCTCGGCCAGGATCCGCAGTGCCGCCGCGCTCGACGAGAGCTGCTGGTACGTGACGATCGCGCCGTGCATGTCGGCGGGGATCCGGCCCCGTGCCGACCACTCCGACTCGAGGTGGAGGCCGAGCGCCGCGGCGGCGTCGGCCCATTGGTGCTTCAGGTGGCTGGTCGGGGTGACCACCAGCACCCGACGGGCCGCGCCCGACGACATCGCCCGGCGCGCGGCCGCAAGCGCGAACGTCGTCTTGCCTGCTCCAGGGGTTGCGACCGCGAGGAAGTCGGCGCCCGGACGGGCGTCGAACGCCTCGAGGGCGCGCTTCTGCCAGCGCCGGAGGCGCACGGTCTGGGTCATCGGGGGCTCGACATGGGCCCGAGATGATGCCAAGCGCGGGCCTGTGAGCGCACAATCGCGAGGCGTGACGGCGCGAGCCGTTGCCTAGGCTGTCGGAAGTCGACGTCTCCGAGGTGGGTGTGGCGAGCAGGTTCCCCAGCGAGTGGCGCTCCGTCGACTACTACGCCGAGCTGGGCGTGGCGGCCGACGCCTCCACCGGCGACGTCACCCGTCGGTACCGCTCGCTCGCCAAGCAGCTGCATCCCGACGTACGGCCCGACGATCCCGCGGCGCCGGCCCGCTTCGCCCGGGTCAGCTCGGCCCACGAGGTGTTGGGTGATCCGGCCCGCCGTCGCGACTACGACGTCTACCGCCGGGCGCTCCTCGGGGACGCGGCGAGGACCGCGGAGGCCCGGTTCCGCGCTCCGGCCGGATCGACGACGCGAACCGCCGGCGCGTCGGACCTCGCTCCGGAGCGGCCCCCACCGCCGCCGGTCCGGGCGACGGGCGGGCTCTTCGGCTTCTTCGGCGAGTTCGCCTCGCACCATCCGTTCGCACTCGGGACCGCAGGCCTGATGCTCGTGATCCTGATCTTCACCGGGCTCGCCGGCGTGGGCGACGGGTCGAAGGCCGTTGCCTGCCAGGAGCCCACGACGATCACCTTCGCCGGCCAGAACACCGTCTACACGGTCGTCCCCGGCACCGTGCAGGAGAAAGACGTGGGCACGTCGATGACGTGGGTGCAGTTCCAGCTACCGAGCGGCGAGTCGGTGACGAAGTGGGTTCCGGATCCGAACGCGTCGAGCCGAACCAAGGGTGACGCTGTGCGGGTCGAGGTCGATCCGCAGGAGCAACCGCAGGGGCTCGCGGCAACGTGCCCGGCGGGTACCCGCTCCCCGGCGCCGACCTCCGCCACGGTCCCGAACAGCTAGCCCGTGGCACCCGGTCCCGGGCCATCGGCTCCGCGATCGCAGGTCGCGTAGTTCAGGTCGCGGGGTTCAGGTCGCGGGGTTCAGGTCGCCCGGGATCTCGGCACCCGACGGCATCCCCGACGCGACGTACCCGTCGTAGATCGGACGGAACGGCGGCGCGGTCTCGCTGTGCGGCCCGTCGTGCGGGAGGCCGGCGAGCTGCTGGTCGAGCTCGCCCAGGCACACGGTCCAGCCGGACGCGTTGCGTGCCGCCTCGTTCTGCGCCCCGAGGACGTCGATCAGCGTGAACGTGCACTGTTGATCGCCGACCGGCTGCAGCTCGAAGTGGAGCTCGTTGACGCCCCACGTGAACGCGAGCTTGCGGGGCGGATCGAACGCGAGCACGGTGCCCGTGTTGTCGTGCAGGTGGGGGTCGCCCGAGAAGTTCACCGTGCCGCCCACCTCGGGTTCGTACGCCATCGACGACGGGAACCAGCGCTCGAGCTCCTCGGACGTGCTCACCGCGGCCCACACGCGTTCGATCGGATACGGGTAGGTACGGACGAAGCGGACGGCGGGTCGGCCGTCGTGCTCGATGTAGGTGCCGGGATCGTTCATCAGGTCTCCTTCGGGTCGCGGCGACGGGGACGTTGGGCTTCGGGTTCGGTGGCCTCGGGATGTTCGTCGAGGTGGCGGCCGAGGTCGTCGAGCGAGCGGTTCCACAACGCCCGGTACGGGGCGAGCCAGCCGTCGAGCTCCGCCAGTGGCGCGGGATCGATCGCGTAGATGCGCCGCTGGCCGTCGCGCAGCACGTGTACGAGTCCCGCCTCGCGCAGTACCCGGAGATGCTTCGACGTCGACGGCTGCGACGCACCCAGCGCACCCACGAGCTCGTTCACCGCGTGGGGCCGCTGCCGCAGCAGATCGAGCACGGCTCGCCGGTTCGGATCCTGGAGGGCTGACCACGTCGTCTCGGGCATGCGGAAAATATGCCGGACCAGATATATATCTGTCAAGGTATATCACGCGCAGCAACCGGATTTCGCCAAGCGGAGGAACCTCCGTATAGTCGGTCCGCAACGAGGCGACCGACCGGAAGCGCGCACATGGCCAAGACCTGGCTCATCACCGAGATCGTCGATCTCGACGCGCCACCATGACGGCTGCTGCTCGGGCCGCCGCGGTGGCCCGAGCGGCCGACGCGTCGGCGAACCGCGCGGCTGAGGCCGAGCAATAGGGGACGTCAGCCGGTCGGCCGACTTCCCATCCGCCGAGACATCAGGAGCACGCATGCGTTTCGCGTTCAAGACCGCACCGCAGAACACCACCTGGGCCGAGATGCTCGCGATCTGGACCGCGGCCGATGACATCGAGGTGTTCGAGTCGGGCTGGCTGTTCGACCACTTCTATCCGATTCACGGGGACTCGTCGGGCCCGTGCCTCGAAGGCTGGGTGACGCTCTCGGCCCTCGCGCAGGCTACGAAGCGGGTGCGGCTGGGCACGCTGGTGACCGGTATCCACTACCGGCACCCGGCGGTGCTCGCCAACATGGCTGCGGCCCTCGACATCGTGAGCAACGGCCGGCTCGAGCTCGGCATCGGCGCGGGCTGGAACGAGGAGGAGTCCGGCGCGTACGGCATCGAGCTCGGTACGCCCCGCGAGCGCAGCGACCGGTTCGAGGAGGCGTGCCAGGTGCTGATCGGGCTCCTGTCGCAGGAGTCCACCGACTTCGACGGCGCGTATTACCAACTCAAGGGCGCCCGCAACGAGCCGAAAGGTCCGCAGCAGCCGCACCCGCCCATCTGCATCGGTGGTGGGGGAGAGCAGCGCACGCTGCGCACCGCGGCCCTGTACGCCGATCACTGGAACAACGTCGCCGGCGACCCGACCGTGTTCGCGCACAAGCGCGACGTGCTCCACGCGCACTGCGCCGACGTCGGACGGGATCCGGCGGAGATCACCCTCTCGAGCCACGTGTGGTTGCGTGGCGCCGATCAGATCGGCGCGGTCGTCGACGAGGTCGCCGCGCTCGGCGACGTCGGCATGGATCTCGCGATCATCTACCTGGCCCCGCCCCTCCCACCTACGGTGCTCGAACCGCTGGCCGACGCCCTCGCCCCTCTCGCCTGACCGGAGACCACCCATGACGATTCCCACCCGCACCCTCGGCACCGACGGCCCGGTCGTCGGTGCGATCGGGCTCGGTTGCATGAGCTTCAGTCCCACCTACGGCGGCTTCGACGGCATCGACCCGAATGAGGTCATCGGCCGGGCCATCGACCTCGGCTGCACGTTGCTCGACACGGCCGACGTCTACGGCCCGAGCGAGGTGATCGTCGGTGAAGCGATCGCCAAACGCCGCGACGAGGTCGTCATCGCGACGAAGTTCGGGATCATCTCAGCACCGCGCGACGGGAAGCCCCCGGTCGTGAACGGCACTCCCGAATACGTGCGGTCGTCGATCGAGAGGTCACTGGGTCGACTCGGCCTCGACCACGTCGACCTCTACTACCAGCACCGCGCCGACGCCGATGTGCCGATCGAGGAGACGATCGGCGCGATGGCGGAGCTCGTGGCCGAGGGCAAGGTGCTCCACCTCGGCCTGTCGGAGGCGTCGGTCGACACCATCCGACGCGCCGCCGCAGTGCACCCGATCGCCGCGCTGCAGAGCGAGTGGTCGGTCTTCAGTCGTGACGTCGAGGCCGGGATCGTGCCGACGTGCCGGGAGCTCGGCATCGGGCTCGTGCCGTTCAGCCCCCTCGGCCGCGGCTTCCTCACAGGCACGATCTCCGCGCTCGACGCGCTGCCCGACGGTGACATCCGTCGCAGCTACCCGCGGTTCGGTGACGACGCCTTCGACGCCAACCTGAGCTCGGTCGAGATCATCGGCGCGATCGCCGCTGCGCACGAGGCGACGGCGGGTCAGGTGGCGCTGGCGTGGCTGCTCGCGCAGGGTCCCGACGTCGTGCCGATTCCCGGCACGAAGCGCGTGAAGTACCTGGAGGAGAACCTCGACGCGGTCGCAGTGGAGCTCACCGCCGACGAGATCGCGCGTCTCGACGCGCTCCCCGTCGTCGGAGACCGCTCCGCGGATCTCAGCTGGATCAACCGGAGCACTCGGCCACTCGCGGATCGCTAACCGCTCTCCCGGTCGACGGACCGGGTTCCGATCACCACGGTCGCCGCGAGCTCGTCGGAGCGCACGACCCGCGGCACGAGCTCGGCGCGGCGGACCGCGTCGACGAGCGACGGGGCCTGCTCGTCGGTCGACTCGCACAGCGCGGAGCCCCCCGGTGCCAGCCACCGGGGCGCGTCCGCGATCACCCGGCGCAGGACATCGAGCCCGTCGCCGCCGCCGTCGAGCGCGACCCGCGCTTCATGGAGGCGGGCTTCCGCCGGTAGCAGCCGGACCGCGTCGGTCGGCACGTACGGCCCGTTGGCGATCAGCACGTCGACCGCGCCAGCCAGCGCGCGCGGCACCGGGTCGAACAGATCGCCCTCGTACACCCGACCCCTGGCGCCACGGAGATTGCGTCGCGCGCAGGCCACCGCGGCGGGATCGACGTCGGTCGCGTGCAGCTCGATCCCGGGAAGCATCCTCGCGACCACGAGCCCGATCGCGCCGGTACCGCAGCAGACGTCGAGGACGACGGCGCCCGGCGCGGCCAGGGCGGTCGCCTCCACCGCGAGGACCTCGGTCCGGCGCCGGGGCACGAACACGCCGGGGTCCACCTCGACCCGCAACCCGCAGAAGTCGGCCCAGCCGAGCACGTGCTCGAGCGGCTCGCCCGCGACCCGACGTGCGACCATCCGGTCGAGCTCGTCCGCGGTGCCCGCGGCCTCGGTCAGCAGCGCCGCCTCGTCCTCGGCGAACACGCATCCGGCGGCCCGCAGGCGCGCCACGACGGCCTCGGGGACACCCCGTTGCGGCGGATCGCTCACTCGGCCCTTTCGTCGACCGTCACCGGGGGAGTGGCCCTCGCTCCCGCCGGATCCCCTGCCCGTCGCGCGCCGACGGACGGGTCGGACGATACCGGTCCCACCCGCGCCGGACCGGTTCGCGACCACCGCCGGTCACCGCGCTCGACGACAATCCCAGCCCGTTTTCCTTGGCTCGTTTACAGGGGAGCGGCCGGAAGGAACCTGTGGATCGGCGGTTCCGGCGTAGGTTACATAACGAGGATTATCGGCGGTTGGGGGAGAGGGCCGTGCGGAACGGTCCGATCGAACGTGCGCACTGCGCGTGCATCGAGATGTCCTCGAGGTGGTCTGCTGGCCCAACCCGCATGCCGTCGTCGGTCGCGAACACGCGGGCGTCAGGGGAGTCGGTCTCGAACGAATGACGGCCGCCGGTGTCCGGCGGCTGATCCGTGGCCGCCGACGTCTTGACCGGCGGTTCATGAGCCCGCGGCTACCTTCTTGAGCCAGTGGACCGGTTGACGAGAGTCCTGATGGTGCTTGCGGCCTGGACGGTTGGCGGCGCGGCGGCCGAGCTCGTGAGTGTCGTGTTCGATCACTTCGGAGTGCCGCGGCCGACTGGTCGTTGGGCGCTGCCGTACTTGGTCGTCGGTTTGTCTGCGTTCGGCCTCGCGGGAAGCTGGGCCTATGGCAGGTTGGATGCGTGGCTCTGGCCCTCGGGTCACAAGCGCGGCTAGGACCAGCAAGCGCCGCCGATCCGAATGGAGTCGGTCGTCGGCGTGCCGCGCCGGGTGCTCGACCTCACCGGCGCGGCGGAGACCTTCACCCTTCGCGCCTGAGCCGAGCAGGGCCCGTCGGCTTCGCCGCCCGAGGCGGTATTGCGGCTAGCCGGAACCGATCGACGCTGGCTGGCAGCAATGACGGCGAACGCTTCCCGCGCGACGGTGATGTCGAAAGCTCACGACGCCACCGTCGACCCGAGGAGGGCGCATGCTGAGCGCATCCGAGGAGAGGCCTGCAACCGGCGCCCGGTCTCGGCGATCTGCGTCGAAGCTCGAGTGCTCCCCCGTGTGGGCCGCGGTCATCGTGCTGTTCGGTGCTCTGGTGTTCGACACCTGGATCTTCGTGGTCGCCCGGCAACTTGCGCGGTTCTCCGGCTGAGCCCGTCAGCTGCTCTGCTTCATGCTCCACATCTCCCAGAGCGTCGTGCGCAGGCGCCGGGGCTGTTGCAGCACGGTGACGATGGCGAAGGCGACGTCCTCCGGATGGAGGTAGTCGTCGAGTGCTGGGTCGCCCTCGGTGCGGCCGTCGCCGATCGCGAACTCGGTCTTCACTCCCGCCGGGCAGATGGTGCTCACGCGGATGCCCTCGGCGCGTACCTCGCGGTCGAGGGAGCCGCTGAGGCCGACCTGGCCGAACTTCGTGGCCGCGTAGACGGCCTCGTCGGCTCCGCCGCGCAATCCGGCGACCGAGGCGACGATGACGACGTCGCCGCCGGAGGCTGCGGCGCGGAACTGACGGACCGCGGCGCGTACGGTCCACACGGTCCCCTCCAGGTTGGTCTCCAGCATCGTGCGCAGCTCTTCGTCGCTCGCGTCGGTGATGCCGCCGTAGATGCCCATGCCCGCGTCCGCGACCACGCTGTCGAGCCGGCCGAACCGCTCCACCGCAGCGGCGACGAGCGCGGCCTGGTCCTCGGGACTGCGGACGTCGCCCGGTACCGCGAGCGCGTTGTCGGCACCGAGCTCGTCGACGAGAGACTCCAAGCGGTCGGCGCGACGCGCGCCGAGGACGACCTTCGCACCGCCCTCGACGAGCAGGCGGGCGGTCGCTTGGCCGATGCCGGAACTGGCACCGGTGACGGCGACGACGGAACCGGAGAGATCGCGGGTCTCTGCAGGCACGGGCCGATCCTAAGTCCCAGGTCCGCGATCTCGGCCGTCGACGTCACCGGCGGCCCTGACCCGTG
>JAODBH010000182.1 GCA_025463865.1 Actinomycetes bacterium
GTGGCGGCGACGGTCGCGGACCTGCCGCGCGCCACCCACGCGGGCGGGTCGTCGGAAGCGGTGACCGTGACCGGGGCGGTCGATGGCGAGGGAGGCGCGGCCGGCGCGGGTGGTGCGATCGGGGCCGCGAAGAGGTCGAGCTGGGTGGGTGTCGCCACCACCGCGTCGGCCGTGTCGGCCGCGCCGCCCGGTACGGCCGCGATCGGTGCGCGCACCGGAACGGTCACGGGTTCGGCTGCCGTACCCGCGGCGTGGTCGAGCGCGGGCTCGGGTTCGAAGACGACGTGAGGGGCGCCTTCGAGGAACGGGAGCAGCCGGGCCGCCGCGGTCCGCCGCTGCTTCTCCTTCTGGAAGAGGCTGACGAGCAGGTGGTCGCGGGCGCGGGTAGCGGCGACGTAGAGGAGGCGGGCCCGCTCGGCCTGCGCGGCCTCGGCGTCGGGATCGAGCAGCACCTCGGCGCCGGCGGTGGTGAACCGGTTGTCGCGCGGGCCCAGGCAGATCTCGGGCCGGCCGGCGGCGTCCCACAAGACGTTCGGCGCGGTGGCGTCCTCGTCGGCGTTGAGTCCGGCGATGATCACGATGGGGAACTCGAGGCCCTTCGCGCCGTGGATCGTGAGGATTCTCACCGCGTCGTCGTCGGGCTCGGGGACGACCATCTCCACGACCCGCGCGCCCTCCTCGGCCTGCTCCCGGGCCCAGTCGAGGAAGCCGCCGAGGCTCGACCCGCCGTTCTCGACGAAGGCCCGCGCCTGCTCCTGGAAGAAGCGGATGCGGCGCCAACGATCGCGGGCGCGGTGATGGGCGAGCGCGAGGGTGAGCAGCCGTCGGTCGCGGATGACGGCGTCGACGGTCTCGCTGACCGTCCGCCACCAGCGGGCGCGGTGCAACGCGCGCAACGCCGTGCACGACTCCAGCACCGGGTGGTCGGCGGCGAGGTCCGGCGCCCCGGGACGCATCAGGTTCCAACGTCCGCCGGCCTCGCGGAACTCGACCAGCGCGACGTCGGAGCACGCGAAGGCGGGGGAGCGGAGCGCGGCGACCAGCGCGACCTCGTCGCTCGGGTCGTCGATCGCGCTCAGCACCGCGACGAGGTCGCGGATCTCGGCCGACGCGTAGATCAGCGACTGCGACTCGATGCGGGCCGGGATCTCCGCGGCCTCGAGCGCGTCCTCGATGTTGGGCAGCGCGGCCCGGGTGGGGAGCAGGATCGCGATGTCGGAGCGCTGCGCGACACGGGTCGTGCCGAGGTCGGGGTCGTAGACCGTCCAGCCGTCCGCGACGATCGCCGCGATCATGTGCGCGATCGCGGCGCCTTCGAGCACGCGGACCTCGCCCACCGTGCCGGCCTCGGTCTCGCCCCCGATCGTCGCGACCGGCGGGCCGGGGGCGGTGGGGCCGGACGCCCCGGCCAGCGGTTCGGCGGGCAGAGGTTCGCGCGCCGCGCGCAACGGTGTGTAGACGGCCTGCACCCCGGGGTCGTCCGACGCCATGTGCCCGGTGAAGACGTGGTTGACCCAGTCGATGACCCCGGGCACCGAGCGGAAGTTCTGGCGCAGCGAGAGCGCATCGCCGGCGAGCTCGCCCGAGATGCGCGCGTACACGCGCAGGTCGGCGCGGCGGAAGCGGTAGATCGACTGCTTGGGGTCGCCCACGACGAACAACCGGCCGGGCACGACGCTCCCGGGATCACCGGCGACGCTCGCGGTGATCTGCAGCGCGAGCTCCATCTGGAGCGGATCGGTGTCCTGGAACTCGTCGAGCAGGAGGTGGTCGTATCGCTCGGCCACCTCGGCCCGGACCCGGGGGTTGTCGCGCAACAGGTCGCGGGCCAGGACGAGCAGGTCCTGGAACTCGAGCGCGCCCTCCTCCTTCCTGGCCCGCGCGCCATCGACCGTGAACCGCCGGATGGCCTCGGCGATCGGGGCGATGACCGCGCCGCGGGCCTGGGTGAGGATCTCGACGCGGGCCTCCTCCGCCTCGGTCAGGAGGTCCCGGATCTCACCGATGCAACCACCCCAGCGATCCTTCTTGCCGAGCTTGGTGGACAGCTTGGCCACCGACCCGTTGGCCAGCACGTCGAGGAGATCGACCAGGTCGGTGGTCCGGCCGAGCGCGTCGACGAGCGGTTCGAGGTCGCGGAGGTGGAGGAGGAGCTTGTCGGTCTCGTCGTCGCACTGGTCGAGCTGCGCGATCGCCGCCTCCAGGGGCGCGAGCACCCGCTGCGGGGCAAACGCCGGCAGTGGAGGGCCGTCGAACGACGCGGTGGCGAGCCGGTCGGGATGCTCGCGGAAGGTTCGGGCGAGGCCCCGCAGGTGAGAGGGCTTGAGGCCCACGATGTAGCCGAGCCGGACCCATTCCCGGTGCTCCGGATCCTCGAGGAGCTGCTCGTAGCACCGCTCCCACCCCTCGGCGAAGTCGATCGAGGCCCGGACGCTGTCGGCGATCTCGAACCGCGGCGGGAGACCGGCAGCCAAGGCGTGCTCGGCGAGCAGCCGGTTCGCGAAGCCGTGGAGCGTGGTGACGGCCGCGTCGTCGAAGCGCTCGAGTGCGTTGCGGCAACGGAGCCGGGCTTCCGGGTCGAGACCCTCGGTCGGGCCGGATCCGATCGCGCCCCGCTCGAGCTCGACGCCGATGCGGTCGCGCAGCTCCGCCGCCGCGGCTTCGGTGAACGTGATGGCGGCGAGACGGTGGAACGCGAGCTCGCCGCGCGCGACCATGCCGACGACCCGGCCGACGAGCGCGGTGGTCTTGCCGGTGCCGGCCCCGGCCTCGACGATGAAGGTGACGTCGCCGTCGTCGCGGATGCGGCCCCGGGCGAGCTCGTCGATGAGCTCCACGCCGGTCACGTCGCGCTTCCGGGCCCGGCCGCGGCGGGCAGGTCGGCCGGCGCGCTGCTCACGTCGACGGGCTCGGGCGAATCGGGCAGCTCACCGGTGAGCGTGAGGTACGGGAGCAGCTCGACGTCCTGCGCGGCCTGGATCCAGATGCGGTCGCGGTCGGGTGAGCACACGCGGTCGTAGGCGCAGAACCGGCAGTTCGCGAACGTCTCCTGCTGCGGCTGACCAGGGCGGGGCGGGAAGAGGCCGTCTTCGATGCCGGAGGCGATCGTCGCGACCGCGGCGTGCAGCGCGTCGACCTGCTCCGGCCCGACGTCGTAGCCGGCCTGCCGGTGGTCGGCGTCGAGGAGCCAGTACGCGACGCGCGCGGTTTCGGCCCCGGTCGCTTCGAGCGCGGCTTGCGCGTAGATCGGGAGCTGCAGCGTGGTCCCGTGGAGGACGGGGTCCTCGCCGGTGAGCTTGCGGAGGTGGCCCTGCCGGCCGCTCTTGTAGTCGTAGACCGAGACGACGCGACCGTCGCTCGAGACGTCGACCCGATCGATCATGCCCCGCAGCTCCAGCACGCGGTCGCCGCCGATGGGGATCGCGATCGCCGGGCCCGACTCGTCGGTGCCCATGCCGAACGCGAGCTCGACCCGCAACGGAACCGCGTCGAGCTCGCGCCGCATGCGTGAATCGACGGTGAGGAAGCGGCCGAGGGTCCGACGGATGCGGCGCTGCTCGAGCTCCCACAGCAGCGGCTGGCCGGTGATGCCCGCGGCCTCGGCCTCCGCGAAGTCTTCCCGCATGACGACGTCGAGGAATGCGGCGTCGGCCGCGTCCCAGGCGTCGTCCGGATCTCGACGGGGACGCGCGTCGCGGATGAACCGCTCGAGGATGCCGTGCATCAGCGTGCCGCGCTCGCGGGCGCTGATCGTGTCCTCCTGCTCGGGTCGCTCGTACTCGCGCACCTTGAGGACGGAGTCCATGAGGTACTTGAACGGGCATTGTGCGTACCGTTCGAGCGACGTGGGCGAGAGCGGCCGCCGTTCCCGGCCCAGGAACGCGTCGAGCGAACCGACCCGGCCGTACCACTCGGTGAGCGCGGTGGCCCGCAGCGCGGCTGCCTGTTCGTAGGCCCGGGCGCGGGCGGGATGGGCGGCGACGATCGGGTCCGAGCCGGGCGATCCGCCGGTGCGCGCGACCGCAGCGAGTGCGCGGAGGTCGGCGTCGTCGGCGCCCACCGCCGTCCCCGCCTCCTCGACGCCCGCGGCGAACGACGGGATCACCGTGAGCGACCCGAGCGTTCCCGGACGGGTCATGCCGGCCGCGGTGATCGGCTCGCCGGCCTCCGCCGCCGCGAGCTCCACCAACCAGCGTGCGGGCATGCGGGGTTGCTGCGCGCGGAGATCGGCCATGGGAAAGGAGAGCGTGATCTCCGGGGCGGCCGCGAGGGCCGCCAGGAAGTCGCGGCGCTCGTCGGCCCGGCGCCGGGCGAGCTGCGCGAGGTCGGGGCCCGCCTGCGCGCGCACGTGATCGGGGAGGAGCGGGTCCTCACGCCCGCGCGGCGGGAAGGCGCCGTCGATCATGCCGACGACGTGGAGCTCGTCGAAGCTCGCGGCCAGGCAGTCGCGCAGCGACCCGACGAAGATGCCGGTGCCGTACTTCCCGTGCGAGTTGGTGCCGGCTTCGAGCTCCCGTTCGAGCGCGCGGCGGAACGTCGCCCGGTCGGTCGGACCCGAAACGGCGTCGAGCACGAGCAAGCCGTCGAGCCGGCTCCGCACGGCCTGCGCGGCCTCGATCTCGGCCTCGGGCCATGCGGTGCGGAGACCGTCGCGCCCGAGGTAGCGGTCGAGGAGCTCCACGGTCCACAGGGTCCACGCGACCCACGACGCGCGCCCGCCCGCCGCTCCCGGGCTGCCGGTGGTGGTGCGCTCACCGAGCTCGGCGACGAAGGCCCGGAGCCGGACCGACGACTCCGTGACGCGGTCGATCGCCTCGGGATCGTCGCTCCAGCGCGCGCTCGCCGCTTCCCGCCCCTCGCGGTAGTGGTCGAGCCGTTCGAGCCACTGGTCCAGCCCGCGGATGATGCCCGCGTCGCGGGAGATCCGGTTCCAGCGGTCGGTGGCGATAGGGCGCCCGGAGGTGGGTTCCTCGAGGATGGGCGCGGTGCTCATCCATGCGACGACGGCATCGCGCCGGAAGTCGTCGTCGGGGAGCGCGAGCAAGCCGAGGAGCACGCGCCCGGTCACGGTCTCGGCGAGCGTGCGGGTGGACGCCCCGCTGGCTGGGACGCCCGCCGCTTCGAGCTGCTCGTGCGCGATGCGCGCGTAGGGGTCGGCGTCGCGGTAGACGAGCGCGACGCGGTGCAGCGGACGGGACGCGGGACCCGACAGGATCCGCCGCAAAGCGGCACGCACCTCCTCGTCGGGATCGGGAGCCGCGACGAAGCTCGCGACGCGCGGAGCGGGCGCGGGGCCCGCGATGCCCGTGCCGTACCAACGGACGGCCGGCCCGAGGAGCGGCTCGAGGCGGTCGGCGAGCGCGAGGGTGCTCGCGTCGGCCTCTTCCTCGCCGGTGAGGCCGTGGACGACGGCTACGCCCGACGCGGACGCGATCGCGTCGAGAAGGTCCTGGTCGGCGGCCGAGAGCTCGCGGGGAAGGTGGACGATGACCGGCCCCGTCTCGCGCAGGAGATCGGGCCGCTCGCGGGCCGCACGGGCGCCGGCGCGTTGCAGATCCTCGTCGTCGTACTCGTCGGCAGTGGCGGCTTCGTAGGCGCGGAGCAGCTCGACGGCCCGGGTGCCCTCGGGCTCGATCCTGGCCAGCCGCGCGATCGTCGACGACTCGGCCCGCCGAAGCTCGGTGAGCGTGGCTTCCACGCTGCGCTCGGTCTGCGGGTGCCGGGCCCGTGCCCCCAACCCGCCGACGCCGAGGGCGAGCACCCGGCGGATCGCGTCGGCGCGGAGGGCGTCGGTGAGGGGCCGGGCATCGGCGGCGAGCGAGGGGGCTCCGAGCAGCTCGGCCACCCGTACCAGCGCGAGGAAACGCACGTTGACCAGCCCCGGGGTGTTCGTGGTGGTGGCGTGGGCCGCCAACGCCCGGCGCAGCGCGAGGCCGGCGTAGGAGCCCGGGACCGCGATCGTGACCGGTGCGAGCGGCTCACCGCCCTTGGCCGCGCGCACCAGTTCGACCAGGCACTCGGTGGCCTCGGGACCGAACGGGACGAGCAGCTGCTGGCGCACGGGGGCGACTGTAACGAGCGGGTGAGACGACGACCTCCGGCGCCGGCAGGGGCAGGGCCGGGTTCCCGCGCCGGAGGGGTGGCGCGGAGGCGCACGACGGGTCAGGGTTGTGCATGCGCACAGTGACGGTCGAAGGCGTCGACATCTCGATCATCGGTCTCGGCACCTGGCAGTTCGGTTCCAAGGACTGGGGCTACGGCGACGAGTACGCATCCAACGAGGCCGGGGCCATCGTGCAGCGCGCGCTCGAACTCGGGATCAACCTGTTCGACACGGCCGAGATCTACGGGCGGGGCAACTCCGAGCGGATCCTCGGCCAGGCGATCGAAGGTCACCGCGATCAGGTGTTCCTGGCGTCGAAGATCCTCCCGATCTTCCCGATTCCGCCGGTCGTCGAACAACGGGCGCGCGGCAGCCTGCGACGGCTCGGCGTCGACCGCATCGACCTGTACCAGGTGCATTGGCCGAATCCGGTCGTGCCCTTGAAGCTCGCGATGGACGGGATGCGCAAGCTCCTCGACCAAGGGCTGATCGGCCATGTAGGTGTGAGCAACTTCTCCCTCGCGCAGTGGAAGAAGGCGGAGGAGCTGCTCGGCCGCCCGGTCCTCAGCAACCAGGTCAAGGCGAGCCTCGTCGACCGCAAGCCCTTCGCCGAGATGCTCGATTGGGCGCAGCAGCACGACCGCCTGATCATCGCCTACAGCCCGTTGGGTCAAGGTCTGCTCGGTGCGAAGTACGACGCACAGCACCGGCCGAGCGGGCCGGCGCGCGCGATGAACGCGCTCTTCCTCCCGGAGAACCTCGAGCGGGCCGGCCCGCTGTTGCAGGAGTTGCGGCAGGTTGCCGACGCGCACGGGGTGTCGCCGGCGCAGGTTGCGCTCGCGTGGGTCATCAGCCACCCGAACGTGGTGGCGATCCCGGGGGCGAGCAGCGTGGCGCAACTCGAGGCGAACGCCGCGGCGGCTGATCTCGTCCTCGACCGCGCGGAGATCGACGCGCTCACCCGGGCCGCCGAGCGTTTCGAGCCCACGCGCGGTCTGGCGGCGGCTCCGGCCCTGGTCAAGGGGCGCCTCTCCCGCGCCTGACGGTTGGTCTCACGGTCGGGGCGACCCGGCACGGATGGCGGCCCCGCGTGTGGAAGCCTGTGGCCCCTGTGCGCAGCCTCCTGAAGTTCCTGGTGATCATCGTCGTCGGCGGAACGCTCGTCGGGGTCTGTCTCGCGGCGATCATCCCGGGGGCGCGGGCGATCGTCACCGGGGCAACCGTGAGCAACAAGCTCGAGGTCAGCTTCAAGAAGCTCGACCAGATCTCGATCGTCTACGACAAGGACGGCAACGAGATCGGTCAGCTCGGCCTCCAGAACCGGGACCCCGTCCCGCTGAAGGCGGTGCCGAAGCTGCTGCAACAGGCGGTCATCGACACCGAGGACCGGACCTTCTACGACAACCCGGGCGTCGATCTCCAGTCGATCGTGCGCGCGTTCACGAAGAACGTGGGCGCCGGCCAGGTCAGCCAGGGTGGCAGCACGATCACCCAGCAGCTCGTGAAGAACCGGATCCTCACGTCGAAGCGCGACCTGAACCGGAAGGTGAAGGAGGCGATCCTCGCCTACCGCGTCAACGAGCAGTACTCGAAGAGCTACATCCTCGGGCAGTACCTCAACACGGTGTACTTCGGGCAGGGCTCCTACGGCGTGAAGACCGCGGCGGCGCGGTTCTTCCAGACGAAGAACCTCGACGGCTCGCCGCGGGGCAAGAACCTGAACGAGCTCACGCTTCCGGAGGATGCGCTCCTCGCGGGACTGATCTCGAACCCGGAAGGCGCGAATCCCTTCGCCTACCCCGCTCGCGCCAAGGCCCGCCGCTCCGCGGTGCTCGACGGCATGGTGAAGGAGCACACCATCACCCAGGCCCAGGCCGACGCGGCCCGTGACGCGCCGCTCCCCACGGTCAAGCCGCCGGCCGAGCTGCGGCCCACGAACTACTTCGTCGACGAGGTGCAGCGCCGGCTCCTCTCCGAGCCCAGTCTCGGGGCCACCGTCGCCGACCGGCAGAAGGCCGTGCTCACCGGCGGTCTCCGCATCTACACGACCTACGACCCGCAGGCCCAGAAGCTCGCGCAGGACGCGGTCAACTCCACCCTGCCGAACCAGCCGCCGTTCACGGCGGCTCTCGTCTCGATGGACCCGGCGAACGGCGAGGTGCGCGCCATGGTCGCGGGCGTCGACTTCGCCACGGCGAAGTACAACCTCGCGACCCAGGGCGACGGGCGACAACCGGGATCGACCTACAAGGTGATCACCCTCACCGCCGCGATCGAGAACGGGTTCTCGCCGAACGACACGGTCGACGGCACGTCGCCCTGTTCGGTCCGGTTCCCCAACAACCGCACGCCGTACGACACCCAGAACGCCGAGCCCGGCGGCGGCATCATGACGTTGCGGACCGCGTTGGCGGAGTCGGTCAACTGCGCATTCGTACGCGTCGCGGCCGCGCTGACGCCGGAGAAGATCGCGTTCCAGGCGAAGAACCTGGGCATCACCCACGACGTCCCCGCCTACCCGTCGATCACCCTCGGCACCGACGGCACGACGCCGCTCGAGATGGCGACGGTCTTCAACACCATCGCTTCCGGCGGGATCCGCCACTACCCGGTCTTCATCCGCCGCGTCACCGACGCCAGCGGCAAGGAGATCTTCAAGGCCAACACCACCGGCACGCGGGTGATCAGCGCGCAGACCGCGGCGACGGTGACCGACATGATGCGGGGCGTCATCACCGGCGGCACGGGCACGGCCGCCCGGCTCAACGGTGGCCGGATCGCCGCGGGCAAGACGGGCACGACCGACAAGAAGACCGACGCCTGGTTCTGCGGCTTCGTCCCGCAGCTGTCGACCTGCGTGTGGATGGGGGCGCCTCAGGGAGGCATACCGATGACCCGCGTCGGTGGCATCAGCGTGTTCGGTGGCACGTACCCCGCCAAGGTCTGGAAGAAGTACGTCGACGCCGAGCTCACGAATCAGCCGATCCAGCAGTTCGCGCCGCCCGATGCCCGCCTGTGGCCGGCCGGCAAGTTCATCACCGAGAAGGGCCGCGGCGTCGAGGTGGCGCCGCCGCCCCCCACGGCTCCCACGACCACCGCGGTCGACCCGAACGCGACGACGACCACCGCGGTCAGCCCGACGACCACCACCGCCCCGGCTGCCACGACCACCGCGCCTCCCGCGACGACCACGGCCCATCCCTGACCGGGCTCCGGGTTTCGTCGCGCCCGGAAACGGTGATCGCGGCGCCCGGTAGGCTCCGGTTGATGCCTGAATCGCCCTTCCCGAGTGCCGCATGAGTCTCGTTCCGCTGCTCGAGCTCCAGGAGCACGACACCGCGATCGACCGGCTGGTGCACCGCCGCAACACGCTGCCCGAGCGCGCCGTGCTCGAGGCCGCGACGGTCAAGCTCACCGAGATCGCGGACCGGCTGACCGGGGTGACCGCGGCCCGCGACGAGGTCGCCCGCGAGGAGCGCCGGCTCGACGACGAGACGCGCTCGCTCGAGGACAAGGCCAAGGCCGTCGAGACGACCATGTACTCGGGCACGGTCAACTCGCCCAAGGAGCTCCAGGCCATGCAGGCCGACATCGAGTCGTTGCGCAAGCACCGGTCGGATCTCGAGGACCGTGAGCTCGAGGTCATGGACCGGCGCGAGGCCCTCGACACCGACGTCGCCGCGGTCGTCGCCGAACAGGCCGAGATCGAGGCCGAGGCGCGGGGCGCGATCGCGGTCATCGCCAACGAAGAGGCGAAGATCGACGACGACCTGGCGGCGCAGCGCGCGGCTCGCGAGGCCGTCGCCACCACCATCGATCCCGCGACGCTCCGGCTCTACGAAGGCGCGCGGATCAAGGCCCGGGGCATCGGAGCCGCGAGGCTCATCGGCAACCAGTGCCAGGGCTGCCGGTTGACGATCCCGTCGGGCGAGGTCGACCGGGCCCGGCACGCGCCGGCCGGAACCGTCACGCAGTGCGACAACTGCGGTGCGATCCTCGTCGTCGAATGATCTTCTGGTACGTCGGCCCGTCGGTCCTGCTGGTGCACTACGTGTTCCGCAGCGTCGGTGTCGACTACCGCCTGATCGCGCTCGGCTCGCTCCTGCCGCTCCTGGTCGATCTCGCGTTCGGGCACATGGCCGTCGGCCACAGCCTCGTCGCGAGCATCGGGCTGATGGCCGTGATCATGGTCGCCACGATCGGTCGGCCGCGCCTCCTGCGCCGACGCCTGTTGTGCCTGCCGATCGGCACGATGTGCGGGCTGCTGCTCTCGGGCGCGTGGAGCCACGATCACGTGTTCTGGTGGCCGTTCCTCGGCTCCGGCTTCGGCTCGGTGGCGCTCGTTCCGTCGTGGGGCATCGTGGCGGTCGAGGAGATCGTCGGCCTCTTCGCGTGCTGGTGGATGACCGGCATCGGGTCGCTCTACGAGCCGGGCCCGCGCAAGGAGTTCATCCGGACCGGCCGGCTGCGGGACATCCCGTCGTGACCTGGACCGGCTCGTGATCGTGCTCGCGCGGCACGGGCAGACGGCGTCGAACCGCGACGGCCGCCTCCAGGGTCACGTCGACCCGCCGCTCACCGAGCACGGCCGCGCGCAGGCGCGTCGGCTCGCGGGAGCCGTCGGCGCGGCGGCGGTCGTGCGCACGAGCCCGCTGTTGCGGGCGCGGGAGACCGCGGCTGCGATCGCCGCGGGCATCGGCGCGACCGTCGAGATCGACGAGCGGCTCATCGAGGTCGCGTACGGCGAGTGGGAAGGCCTGTCGCTCACCGAGGTGCCCGCCGAGGCGTGGGATCAGCTCAAGGCGGACCCCGACTTCCGGGTGCCGGGCGGCGAGAGCCTCACCGAGGTCGCGACGCGGGTCTCCGACTTCATGCGCGAGTTCGCGGGCGCGGACCTGAACGTGGTCGCCGTGAGCCACGTCGCACCGATCAAGGCCGCGGTCACGGTCGCGCTCGGCGTCTCGCCCGAGCTCGGCTACCGCATGCGCCTCGACGTCGCCGCCGTCACCCGGGTCGGCTTCCGCGACGGCGAGAGCTACCTCTCCACCTTCAACGAGACCCACCACCTCGTCGACCTCGAGCTCTGAAGGCGTCCCACGACCCGATCATCGGGTTCCGGGCGCCCTTACTCGACGGTGAGGGGGATGCTGGGGCGACGGGCGGGCATGGGGTGGGGGCCGTCGGCGTCGATGACGAAGCGGCCCTCGCCGGGACCCTCCGCCACGGGCATGCCCAGCGCGTCGAGGAGGGCGTGGTCCTCTTCCGGCGTGCGGCCGAGCGTGGTGAGGTAGTTGCCGACGATCAGCGCGTTCGCGCCCGCCAGCAGCCCGAGCGCCTGCAGCTCGCCGAGCACCTTCTCGCGTCCGCCGGCCAGGCGCAGCCAGGTTCCCGGCATGATCAAGCGGAACAGCGCGATGGCCTGGAGCGCCTCGCGCGGCGACATGAGGCCCTGCTCCGCGAGCGGGGTGCCGGGCCGCGGGTCGAGCAGGTTGATCGGCACCTCGCAGGGGTCGAGCTCGGCGAGCTCGAAGGCGAAGTCGATCCGCTGCGCGAGGGTCTCGCCGAGCCCGAGGATGCCGCCGGAGCACAGCTCCATGCCGGCGTCCTTCGCGAGCTGCGCGGTCGCGACGCGGTCCTCCCAGGTGTGGGTGGTGCAGATCTCGGGGAACACGGCGCGCGGCGCCTCGAGGTTGTGGTTGTACCGACGGACACCGGCGGCCGCGAGGCGCGCCGCCTGCTCCGGCCGCAGGAGACCCAGTGAGCACGCGACCTCGAGCCCGGTCTCACGCTGCACGAGCTCGACCGCGTCGATCACCTTGCGGAGCAGGCGCTCCTCGGGCCCCCGCACCGCGACGACGATGCAGAACTGCGTGGCGCCGACGGCCGCGGTGGAGCGCGCCGCCGCGAGCACCTCGTCGAGGTCGAGGAACGCATAGACGTCGACCTCGGTCTCGAAGCGGGCGCTCTGGCTGCAGAACGCGCAGTCCTCGGGGCACGCGCCCGACTTGGCGTTGATCAGGCTCTCGAGCTCGACCTCGGGGCCCATGTAGGCGAGACGGACCTTGTGGGCGAGCGCCACGAGATCGGGAAGGTCGTCGAGCGGGAGCGCGGCGATCGCGTCGACCTCGGCCCGGGTGAGGGGGCGCCGCTCCTCGAGCAGGGCACGTTCCGCGGTGGCGAGGGGCATGCGTTCCTCCGGGGGCGAGGGTTGGGGACGGGCCGTTGCCGGGGTCAGCGTATGCGAGCGGCTCTGCAGGCATTGACTCCGGCCGGGTCCACGCCGTTACCAGCGGACCTCCATGCGCAGCCCATGACGATCGACGGGCGGCGCGCCGGGCAGGCGCCCCGCGGTACCGGCGACCACGCGCGCCGCGCTCCACGCGACGACCGTGGCGTCGAGCACGTCGTCCCAGGCGACCCGGGGCGGCTTGCCGCTCGGACCCGAGCCCGCCACGACCGGGGGCACACGCGCCGGTGCGGGTGGCCGGCTCGGAACCGTGATCCCGGCCCGTTCGAGCAGCGCCCGACGGCGGGCCTGCCCGGCGCCGGTGCGCTTCGGCTCCAGCAGCGGTGTGCCGGCCAACTCCATGAAGCCGAGCTCGGGATGGATCTCGACGACTCGTTGCTGGCCGTTCGCGCGGACGAAGTCGTCGACCTCGGCGATCTTGTCGAGGATGAAGAACGACTGTTTCGTGAGGTGGCCGTCGACCGCGGCCTTGACCGCGAGGTAGTGGGGTTCGCGACGCCAATGCTCGAGCGCGATCCGCGGCGGCGCCGAGAACACGGAAGTGCCGCGGACCGCGCCGAGCCGGGCTCTGGCGAGCGAGTCGGCCTGCCGGCCACCCGGCTCCCACCCGTCGAGCAGGCCTACCGGCATGTCGACCCCCACGAGCGTGTCGTGCGGCAGCGCGGCCATCAGCGCGGCGAAGCCGGAGTACACGCTCGCGACGCCGTCGCGCACGCAGACCCAACCGTCTCTACACCCGTCGACACCGGCCGCCCGCACGTCGCGCAGGCTACGTAACCTGGCCCGATGGCCGAACGGATCGAGACCGACGTCGTCGTCGTAGGTGCCGGGCTCGCGGGTCTGAGCGCGGCGCAGGCGCTGGTCGCCGCGGGGCGCGACGTCGTCGTCGTGGAGGCGCGCGACCGGGTCGGCGGCCGGGTCGTCAACCGCGAGCTGGACCACGGCGTCGTGGTCGAGATGGGTGGGCAATGGATCGGGCCGACCCAGAACCGGATCGCGCGATTGGCCGCCGACCTGGGCGTCGAGACCTTCCCCACCTTCAACGACGGCGACAACATCCTGCGCTTCGGTGAGACGCAGGGCCGTTACAAGGGTGCGATCCCGCGCATCAATCCCGTCGTCCTGGCCGACATCGGCCGCGCCCAGGCGCGGTTCGACAAGCTCGCCCGGCGGGTGCCGCTCGAGGCGCCCTGGAGCGCGGCCCAGGCCGAGCAGTGGGACTCACAGACGTTCGAGACCTGGATCCGACGCAACTGCCGCACGAGCAAGGGGAAGGATCTGCTGCGCCTCTATTCCGCCGCGGTGTTCGCGGCGGAGCCCGCCGACTACTCCCTGCTCCACGCGCTCTTCTACACGAACTCCGGCGGTGGAGTGGACCGGCTGACGGGCACCGCCGACGGCGCGCAGCAGGACCGGTTCGTCGGCGGCTCGCAACGCATCCCGCTTCTGATGGCTGACGAACTGGGCGCTCGGGTGCGTCTCGCGCAACCGGTCCGACGCATCACCGATCGCGGCGCGGGCGTGACGGTCCTCACCGACCAGCTGGAGCTCGAAGCGAGGGCGGTGGTCGTCGCGATCCCGCCGACCCTCGCGGGTCGGCTGGTTTACGAACCCGCGCTCCCGCCCTGGCGCGACCAGCTGACCCAGGCCGTGCCCGCGGGCGCGGTGATCAAGTGCAACGTCGTGTACGAGACCCCGTTCTGGCGGGAGGACGGGCTCACGGGACAGGCCACCGGCAACGAGGGCCCGGTCAAGATCACGTTCGACAACTCACCGCCGTCGGGAGTGCGCGGCGTGATGCTCGCGTTCCTCGAGGGCGCGCACGCGCGTCGCGCGGCGCGGATGACGCCGGCTGAACGGCGCGAAGCCGTGCTCGGCTCGCTCGTGCGTTACTTCGGCCCGCAAGCCGCCAAGCCGCTCGACTTCCAGGAGCTCGACTGGTCGGCCGAGGAGTGGACGCGCGGCTGCTACGGCGCGCACCTCCCGACCGGTGTCTGGACCCAGTACGGCCCGGCGCTGCGCGAGCCCGTCGGCTGCATCCACTGGGCCGGCACCGAAACGGCCACGGTGTGGAACGGCTACATGGACGGCGCGTTGCAGTCCGGCGACCGCGCGGCCGCCGAGGTCCTCCAGTGTTTGTCGATCAGACCCGAGGAGTCCTGAGCCGGCGGTACTGATACGGCGCCGAGCGGGGAAGGGATGGCCGGGATCGACGGCCTTCGTGTTGAGATGCTCCGATGCGGATGGCCGTCGCGGGGGCGTCAGGATACGTGGGCGGTGTGCTGGTCGAGCGCCTCACCGCCGACGGCCACACGGTCGTCGCCCTCGGCCGCAACGCGAAGACGCTGCCCGACGGAGTCGGCGTCGAGCCCGTCGAGGTCGACGTGGCGGATCTCGATGCGTTGACCGACGCGCTGCGCGGGTCGGATGCGGCGTACTACCTCGTGCACTCGATGACCACGGGCGGCGACTTCCGGTCCCGCGACCGCGAGCTCGCGGAGACCTTCGGCGCCGCCGCGGCCGCGGCCGGCGTCGGTCGCATCGTCTACCTGGGCGGCTTGGGCGAGGACCCCACCAGTGAGCACCTCCAGAGCCGCCAAGAGGTCGGACGCGCCCTGGGCGACGCGGGGGTCCCGGTGGTCGAGCTGCGCGCCGCGGTCATCCTCGGCGCGGGCAGCATCTCCTTCGAGATGCTGCGGCACATCACCGGCCGCCTGCCTGTCATGGTCTGCCCCCGCTGGGTCCGTACCCGCATCCAACCGCTCGCCGAACGCGACCTGCTCGAGTACCTCGTGCAGTCGCTCGCCGTGGAGCCCCGTGTCTACGAGGTCGGAGGGGCCGACGTGACGAGCTACGAGGAGATGATCGAGGCGTACGCGCGGGTGCGGGGCCTGCGCCCTCGCCTGATCGTCAACATCCCGCTCCTCACGCCCCACCTCTCCGCCTATTGGGTCGACCTCGTCACGCCGGTCGACCGCGACGTCAGCCACTCACTCATCGAGAGCCTCACGACCGAGGTCGTGGTGCAGGATCCCGGGCCGACGGCGGCCGCGTTCACCGTCGAGCCCCTCGGCCTCGACGACTCGATCCGCGCCGCGCTCGACAGCCAGCTCGAGCGTGCGCCGATCCGGATCTTCGACCGCGGCAACGGGGTCGACGCGGGGATCTACGCGATCGTGGTCGACGTCCCGATGGATCCCGAGCTCGCGGGCGCACTCGACGACGACCTCGGCGCCATCGGGGGCAGCCAGGCCTGGTACGGGTTCGCGATCGGCTGGTGGCTGCGGATCACGTTCGGTCGGCTCTTCGGCGAGCGGATGAAGCTCGGGGCTGCAGCCGAGGTCACGAAGGGGGCGCGGGTCGACTGGTGGACGGTCGTCGAGCGCGACCCGGGTGTGCTGCTGCTCGCGAGCGTCGACTGGTTCTTCGGTGAGGCGTGGCTCGGTTGGCAGCTCCGGGTGTCAGCCGACGGGACGCGGGCGACGTTGCACCAGGTCGGAGCGCTGCGGACGAAAGGCGTGCCCGGAGTCGTCTACTGGTTCCTGCTCGTGCCGATCCACCGACGCGTGTTCCGCAATCTGGCCGAGCTGCGGGTCAGCCGGGCCCGCGCCGCGATGAGGGCAGGCACCACGAGTGCCGGCGGTGGCGCTGCGACCTCCCGGACAGGGGCGTTCCCCGACGCGGGTTGAACGTCGGTCAGACTGCGACGATGGCTGAAGGAATCGTGCTCGACGCGCTGGCGAAGGCCGTCGACGCGCTGCCGGGCGCCGGCGAGGACCGCCCGGGGCAGCGTGAGCTCACGTTGGCGGTGGCCGACGCGATGCTGACCGAGCGTCACCTCGTGGCCCAGGCCGGCACCGGGAGCGGAAAGTCGCTCGCCTACCTCGTGCCCGCCCTGGTCAGCGGCCTGCGGGTCGTCGTGGCGACCGCGACCCTGGCTCTGCAGGACCAGCTGTGGCGCAAGGACGTGCCCCACGTCCTCGACGCGCTCGGGCTCCGCGGTGAGCGCACCGCGGCGATGCTGAAGGGCCGCTCCAACTACCTGTGCAAGGCCAAGCTCGAGGACGCGCAGGACGAGGGCACGCTGTTCGAGAGCCGGCCGTCGAAGTCGTTCGCCGCCGATCTCCGCTTCCTCACCAAGTGGTCGGGTACCACCATCACGGGCGACGAGGCCGACCTCCCCGAGTCGGTGGCGAAGGAGAGCTGGCGGGCGCTCACCTGCGGGCCCGGTGAGTGTCCCGGTGCGGCGAAGTGCTTCGCGGGCGACGACTGCTTCGCCGAGGCCGCGCGCACCCGCGCCGCGACCGCCGACCTGCTGATCGTGAACACGTCGCTCTATTGCGCGCACCTGGCGTCCGGTGGCTACGTGCTGCCGGAGCACGACGTCGTGATCTTCGACGAGGCCCACGAGCTTCCCGACATCGCGACCCGCGCGTTCGGCATCGACTGCAGCGCGCCCCGCCTCCGCGCGCTCGCGGCCCGGCTGCGCCGGGTCGTCGGCGACGAGAAGTCGGTGGAACGGGTCGCGAGCTTGGGCGACGAGCTCGAGCGCGTGCTGGGCTACACCGAAGGCCGCGTGCGGCCCGACCGCGGCGATCTGGCCGTCGTGCTCAACGGCGCGGCCGAGGCGGTCGCCACTGCGACCGCGGCGGTGAACCGGGTGAAGGACGACGGCGACGCGGCCGACGCCACCGCGTGCCAGGCCGCGATGCAGCTCGGTTCCGGTGCGCTCCTCGACCTCCGGCGCCTCGCCGCCCCGGCCGAGGACGAGGTGGCGTGGGTCGAGGGCGGCCGCTATCCCACGTTGCGCCTCGCGCCGGTGGAGGTCGGTGTCCGCATCGCCGACGTGCTCCTCACGAAGCAGCCGTGTGTGTTCGTCTCCGCGACGATGGGTTCCGGGGAGCGCTTCGACGCCTTCGCCCGCGCCGCCGGCCTCGATCCGCTGGTCGAGGCCGAACCCGTCGACCGGGGTGCGTCACTCGCGGCCGACAAGCTTCCGGGCTACGTCGCGTTGCGAGCCGAGAGTCCGTTCGACTTCCGCGAGCAGGCGTACCTCTACGTGCCCCGCCACCTCCCCGAGCCGCGCGACCCCGGGTGGGAGGCCGCGGCAGGCACCGAGCTCGGCGATCTGGTCGAGGCGGCCGACGGACACGCGCTCGTCCTGTGCACGAGCCGGGCCGCGGTCGTCCGGTTCGTCACCACGTTGCGGGAGCGCTTCCCCGACCACCGGATCATCGCCCAGGACGACGGGCCCAAGGCCCTGCTCGTCGAGCAGTTCGCCGCCGACGGCCGGGCCGTGCTCGTGGCGACCCGCAGCTTCTGGCAGGGCGTCGACGTGCCCGGTTCCACCCTCTCGCTCGTGGTGGTCGACAAGCTCCCGTTCGCGCGGCCCGACGATCCCCTCGAGCAGGCCCGCCGCGCGCTCGCGTCGAAGCGGGGCGAGAACCCCTTCGTCACCATCGACGTGCCGCGAGCCGCCCTCGCCCTCGCGCAGGGCGCGGGCCGGTTGGTGCGTTCCCGGACCGACCGCGGCGTGGTCGCGGTGCTCGACTCCCGCCTCGCGAACGCGGGCTACCGAGCCGCGCTCCTCGCCGCGCTGCCCCCGTTCCGCCGCTCCGTCGACGGCGACGAGGTCCGCGCGTTCTTGCGGGGGCTGCTGGAGGGCGGGAGCGACGAGTCCGGGTCTCAGCAGGTCGCGGGTGCGGCAGCGGGTGGGTCTCGGTCCGTCTGACCGCCCACGGTCTCGGGTGGGTCGGCACTGAGGGCGGCGCCGATGATGCCGGCTTCGTTGAGGAGCTGGGCGGGGACGACGTCGACCGAGCACGTGAGGCGGGGCAGGAACTTGTCGGCGTTCTTGCTCGCGCCGCCGCCGATGACGATGAGGTCGGGCGTGAACAGCCGGACGAGCGTGTCGAGGTACTCGTCGACGCGCTTGGCGTAGTGCTTCCAGGTGAGGTCCTCACGGGTCCGGGCCGCGTCCGACGCGCGGGTCTCGGCGTCGACGCCGTGGATCTCGAGGTGCCCGAGCTCGGTGTTGGGCACGAGGATCCCGTCGGTGAACAGCGCGGTGCCGATACCGGTGCCCAGCGTGACCATGATGATCGTGCCCTTGCGGCCCCGGCCCACGCCGAACCGCATCTCGGCCACGCCGGCTGCGTCGGCGTCGTTCAGGACCGTCACCGGCTGGCCGGTCCGCTTGCTCAGGAGCTCGGCCGCGTCGCAACCGACCCAGCCCTGGTCGACGTTGGCGGCCGTGAGGGTGACGCCGTGGCGGACGACGGCCGGGAAGGTGCACCCGATGGGGCCGGTCCACTGGAAGTGGTCCACGATCTGGGCCACGACATCGGCCACGGCGTCCGGGGTGGCCGGCTCCGGGGTGAGGACGCGGAGCCGCCCGGCGGTGAGCGTTCCCGTCTCGAGGTCGACCGGCGCCCCCTTGATGCCGGTTCCGCCGATGTCGATGCCCATGCGAATCGTGGTCATTCCCTTATTCTCGCTCTAATCCCGGCTCATCTGAACCGTCGGCCGCGACGAAGGAGACTCCATGCAGGTGGGAATGATCGGCCTCGGCCGGATGGGCTCCGGCCTCGTGCGCCGCCTCATGCGGGCCGGGCACGAGTGCGTCGTCTACGACGTCAGTCCGGGCGCGGTCGCCTCGATGGTCCAGGAGGGCGCGGTCGGTGCGGCATCGCTGGCCGACTTCGCGGCGGCGCTCACCGTTCCCCGCGTCGGCTGGGTCATGGTGCCGGCCGTGTACACCGGTGCGACGGTGATGGACCTGGCCAAGGTCTTCGAACCCGGTGACGTCATCATCGACGGCGGCAACTCCTATTACCGCGACGACATCGTCCGGGCCAAGCAGCTCGCCACGATGGGCACGCACTACGTCGACGTGGGAACGAGTGGCGGCGTGTTCGGGGCTGAGCGAGGCTTCTGCCTGATGATCGGCGGCGAGGACGAGGTCGTGACCCGGCTGCAGCCGATCTGGGAGGCGCTCGCCCCCGGCGCCGACGCAGCACCCCGCACGCCCGGCTGCGAGGGTCCGCCGTCGTCCGCGGAGAAGGGCTACCTCCACTGCGGACCCAACGGAGCCGGACACTTCGTCAAGATGGTCCACAACGGGATCGAGTACGGGATCATGGCCGCCTACGCCGAAGGCCTCGCCATCCTCGACCGGGCCGACGTCGGGCTCGAAGACCGGACGCACGACGCCGAGACCGCCCCGCTCGCGCACCCGGAGGATTACCAGTACCACATCGACACCTCCGAGGTGGCCGAGGTGTGGCGGCGCGGCAGCGTGATCGGCTCCTGGCTCCTCGACCTCACCGCTGCGGCCCTCCGCAAGTGCCCGGACCTCAGCGACTTCGGCGGACGGGTCTCCGACTCCGGCGAGGGCCGGTGGACGGCCATCGCCGCGATCGAGGAAGGCGTCCCGGCCTACGTCCTCACTGCCGCGGTCGAGGAACGGTTCTCGTCGCGTGACGCGGGCCTCTTCGCCGACAAGCTGCTCTCGGCGTTGCGCAAGGAGTTCGGCGGCCACGACGAGAAGCCGGTCTGATCGGTGACCGATTCGAGTCCGCCGCCCGCCGCCAAGGCTCCCGACCGGTTCCGGGGCGCGAGCCGGATGCCTGACACCAGCACGCTCGGCGAGCCGGAGCCGCGCGGGAGCAACGAGCCGTCGGACGCGCTGGTCTTCTTCGGCGCGTCGGGCGACCTCGCGTTCAAGCAGATCATCCCGGCGCTCTACGCCATGACCAAACGGGGCGCACTCGGCGTTCCCGTCATCGGGGTGGCGTACTCGGGCTGGGACCTCGAGCGCTTCAAGGCCCGGGTCAAGGAGAGCATCGACGCGCACAGCGGTGTCGACGACCAGGCCGCGTTCGACGCGCTCGTGGGCTCGCTCCGGTACGTCGACGGGAAGTACGAGGACGACGCCACGTTCGACAAGCTGCGCGAAGCGCTCACCGGGCTGCAACGTCCCGCGCACTATCTCGCGATCCCGCCCGACGAGTTCCCGACGGTGGTCCGCGGTCTCGGCCGCTCCGGCTGTGCGCAGACGGCGCGCGTGATCGTCGAGAAGCCGTTCGGCCGCGACCTCGAGTCGTCGCGCCAGCTCAACGACGTGCTCCACTCCGTCTTCCCCGAGAGCTCGATCTTCCGCATCGACCACTTCCTGGGCAAGGAGGAGGTGCAGAACCTTCTGTACTTCCGCTTCGCGAACTCGTTCCTCGAACCGATCTGGAACCGGAACTACGTCGCCAGCGTGCAGGTGACGATGGCCGAGGACTTCGGGGTCCAGGGACGCGGCGGCTTCTACGACGGCGTCGGCGCGCTGCGCGACGTCGTGCAGAATCACCTGATGCAGGTGGTCGCGCTGCTCGCGATGGAATCGCCCGTCGGTTCGGGAACCGAGGCCATGCGCGACGAGAAGGAGAAGGTCTTCCGAGCCATGCGGCCGGTGCGGCCCGAGGACTACGTGCGGGGCCAGTTCGCGGGCTACCGCGACGAGAAGGGCGTCGCCCCCGATTCGGACGTGGAGACGTACGCCGCGGTGAAGCTCTGGGTCGACTCGTGGCGGTGGGGCGGGGTGCCGTTCTACATCCGCGCCGGCAAGATGCTGCCCACCACGTGCACCGAGGTGATGGTCCAGCTGAAGGGCCCGCCGCAACGCGTGTTCGCCGACATGGAACCCAAGCCGGGCGAGACGAACTACTACCGGTTCCGCCTCAATCCCCGGGTGGCGATCGCGCTCGGGGCCCGGGCCAAGCTCCCCGGCGAGGAGTTCGTCGGTCACCAGACCGAGCTGTACCTCTGCGACGCGCACCCCGAGGAGATGGCTCCCTACGAACGGCTGCTGCACGACGCCATGCACGACGAACGGCTCCTGTTCGCCCGCCAGGACGGCGTCGAGGCCGCGTGGGCCGTCGTCGAACCGGTGATCGAGCAGCACGCGCCGGCGATCCCGTACGCGCCGCACACCTGGGGCCCGAAGGAGGCCGACGACCTGATCGCCGGCGTCGGCGGATGGCACGATCCGCGACCTGAGCCTCTGAGCCCCGACGCACCGAGGGTCGACGCCTGACATGCCGCTGCCGATCGAGGACTACGGCATCATCGGCGATACCCAGACCGCGGCGCTCGTCGGTCTCGACGGCTCGATCGACTGGCTGTGCCTGCCCCACTTCGGTGCCGGCGCGTGCTTCTCGGCGTTGCTCGGAACGCCCGACCACGGGCGCTGGCTGCTCGCGCCCGCGGCGACGCCGTCGCGGACCACGCGTCGCTACCGGTTCGACACGCTCGTGCTCGAGACCGACTTCACGACCGACACCGGCACCGTGCGGATCATCGACTTCATGCCACCGCGGGACGTGAGCCCCGACCTGGTGCGGATCGTCGAGGGCATGAGCGGCGAGGTGGAGATGACCATGGACCTCGTCATCCGGTTCGAATACGGATCCGAGGTCCCGTGGGTCCACCACGTCGACGGCTCGCTGCGCGCGGTCGCGGGGCCGAACTCGCTGACCCTCCGGACGCCGATCCACGTCGACGGCAAGCACATGCGCACCAACGCCGACTTCACGGTGCACGAGGGGGAGCGGATCCCGTTCGTGCTCGCGTGGGCCAACTCGTGGCACGACCCGCCGAAGCCGATCGACCCGGAGCAGGCGTTGTCCGACACCGAGGACTTCTGGACGGGCTGGTCCCGGTCGATCGACCCGGCGTCGGTCGACGGCCCGTGGGAGGACGAGATCCGGCGATCGCTCATCACGCTCAAGGCGCTCACCTACGAGCCGACCGGCGGAATCGTCGCCGCGCCGACGACCTCGCTGCCCGAGAAGATCGGCGGCGTCCGCAACTGGGACTACCGCTACTGCTGGGTGCGCGACGCGAGCCTGACGCTCCACGCGATGATCCAGGCGGGGCTCGGGGACGAGGCGTCGGCCTGGAGCCGCTGGCTCGCGCGGGCGGCCGCAGGAGCCCCTGAGCAGCTGCAGATCCTCTACGGCATCGGTGGCGAGCGGCGGCTCACGGAGCTCGAGCTTCCGTGGCTTCCCGGCTACGAGAGCTCGAAGCCGGTCCGGATCGGGAACGCAGCGTCGGACCAGTTCCAGCTCGACGTCTACGGCGAGCTCATGTTCGCGTTCGACCGTGCCCGGCGGCTGGGCGTGCAGCTCGACGACGAGACCTGGGCGTTGCAGATCGCCTTCATGGACTTCCTGGAGAAGCACTGGACGGAGCCCGACGAGGGCATCTGGGAGGTCCGGGGTCCGCGGCGGCACTTCGTGCACTCGCGGGTGATGGCGTGGGTGGCAGCCGACTGCGCGGTGCGCGCGGTCGAGGAGCACGGACTCGTCGGCCCGGTCGAGCGATGGCGCGCGCTCCGGGACGAGATCCACGAGGAGGTGTGCCGGGAGGGCTACAACAAGAAGCGGAAGGCCTTCACCCAGTACTACGGGTCGCACGAGCTCGACGCGAGCGTGCTGATGGTCGTGATCTACGGGTTCCTCCCGCCCGACGACGAGCGGGTCGTGAACACCGTCGCCGCGATCGAAAGCGAGCTCGTCGTGGGCGGCTTCGTGCAGCGGTACCAGTCGGAGAGCGGCGTCGACGGCCTGCCGCCGGGCGAGGGTGCGTTCCTGCCGTGCTCCTTCTGGCTCGTCGACTGCCTCGCGAAGATGGGACGGGTCGATGACGCCAGGACGATGTTCGAACGGCTGCTCACGTTGACCAACGACCTCGGCCTCCTCTCCGAGGAGTACGACACGGAGTCGAAGCGGTTGGTCGGCAACTTCCCGCAGGCGTTCTCGCACGTGGGCCTGGTGAACGCCGCGCACACGCTGTGCGGGTGCCTCGGCTACCAGCCCCAGGCGTCGGTCACGATCCCGCCCGGGGTCCGCGACCCCCTCACCTAGCCCCCTGCTCCCGCGAGATCCCAGGCACTGCGACGTCTCGACCCCGGAACGCCTCGACCCCGGAACGCCTCGGGGCCGGAACGCGGCGACGCCTCCAGCCTGGGGGGAGGGCGGAGGCGTCGCTCGAGGGGTCGAAACCGCTCAGCACAGATATCGACCGGCGAATTCGGGCCTTGAGCCCACATTTCCCCCGCCCGAGGGATCCCGAAACTCCCGTTCACGGGCTTGGACCTCTGGACCGAGTGCCCACGGGCTCATGGGTGCAGACGGTGGTTCAGAGGGCGGTTCCCCGGGCCAGGAGCAGCGCCACGTCGATGGCGGCGACGACCAGGGTGAGGCGGAAGGGCGCGCGCGAATGCGGGTTCCGCGCGAGTCGGAGCGCGAGGAGGACGACCCCCGCGGCGACAGCCAGCGCGCCGACTGCGGCCGGCCCCGGGTCGCCGGGTCCGAGCGCCAGGACCGCCGACGCCGCGAGCAGCAGGAGCGCCGCACCCGTCGACGTGCGCTCGCGCCCGAGTCGGTGGGGGAGCCCGCGGATCCCCGTGGCGATGTCGGCGTCGAGGTCGGGCAGCGCGTTGGCGAGGTGCGCACCGGTGCCGAGGAGGCCCGCGCCGATCACGGCCCACCACGGCGGACCCGGGTGTCCCGGGAGCCCGAGGCACACGAACGTGGGGAGCAGCGCGAACGCGACGGTGTAGGGGACGAACGACAACACCGTCGCCTTGAGCCGCGCGTTGTACGACCACGCGAGCCCGACCGCGACGAGGTGCACCAGTGCGGCGCGCCAGCCGGAGAGGAAGCTGCACGGGATCGTGAGCGCGAGCGCGGTCACGGCCGCGATCCCCACCGCCCGGCGGGGGACGAGACCCCGGGCGACGGGCTTGTCGGTGCGACCGGTCCGGCGGTCGCGCTCGGCGTCGAGCCAGTCGTTGTGCCACCCCACCGAGAGCTGGCCCGTGAGCACCGCGGCGCCCACGGCGACGACCCCGGCCCAAGAGCGTCCCGCGGTCGCCGCGAGTGCCATCGTCACCGCGGTCACGGCGACCGTCGGCTCGGGATGGCACGACAGCAGGAGCGCGACGGCCGGGCGGGGCGCACGTCGGACGGCCATGCGGTGAGTCTTGCCCACGGCCGCCGGCCCTGGGGGAAACTCTCGGTCATGTTGGATTGGAGCGTGACGCCACAATCGGTACGGGACGCGTTCGACGCCGCCGCGGAGGCGTTCTCGATCACGGTCGCCGCGGTTCCCTCCGACGCGTGGGCTCTCCCGGGCCTGGGGGAGTGGACGGTCCGGGATCTCACCGGGCACACGAGCCGGTCGCTGCTCACCGTCGAGGCATACCTCGGTCAGCCGGACGTCGGCCCGGTCCAGCTCCAGCATCCCGTCGAGTACTTCGACTTCCTCCGGACGGTCGACGCCAATTCGTCCGGCATCGTGGCGCGCGGCCGCGAGGCGGGTCGCGCGCTCGGCGACGACCCGGCCGCCAGCGTGGACGAGCTGGTCGCGCGCGTGACCGCGCGGGTCGACGGCACGCCCGACGACGCGCCCGTCGCGACGCCCGCCGGGGTGATGCGCCTGATCGACTACCTGCCGAGCCGCGTGCTCGAGCTCACGGTCCACCGGCGCGACATCACGACCGCGCTGGGGATCAACGAGCAGGAGGACCTCGGCGCCACGGTGGAACGGCCCGCGGTGCAGCTGTCGGCCCTGCTCGCCGCGGGCGTCGCGGTCGACCGACCTGCGGCCCTGGATCTCCTCCTCGCGCTCACCGGTCGCCGCCCGCTACCGTCGATCGTCACCGTCGTGTGAGCATCTCTCAACGGGTGACGAGTCGCTCCAGCCCCAGTGTGAGGAGCGCCGCGACGAGGGCCGGCAGCGCGATCGGGACGGTGACGCCGACATAACGGCGGAAGCCGAGCCGGAGGCCGTCGGCCCGGAGGATGCGGAGCCACAACAGGTTCGCGAGCGCTCCGATCGGGAGAAGCACCGCGCCGGCGTTCACGCCGAGCAGCCAGGCCCACATGCCCCACGTCATCCGGTGTACGCCGTCGAGCGCGAGCAGCAGCGCGGGCAGGTTGTTGACGACGTTCGCGGCCGCGGCGCCCACCGCGCCGGCGCCGACGACCGCGAGCGGGGCCGGGTGGTGGAGGAAGCCGGTGAGCGCGTGCTGGGGCACGATCAGCGCGGCCAACGCCGCGACCACCGCGACACCCGCGGCGGTGAGCACCGGCACACTGCGCCACGGGAGCACCCGCGTGATGATCACGAGCACCACGTCGGCCGCCACCGCGGTCATCCACGGGTCGATGCCGAAGCTCGGCCCGACGACGAACCCGACGAGGATCGCCGCGACCACGATCCCGCCGATTCGCAGCGCGCGACGGTCGACCGGCAACTCCGCGCCGGCCGGGAGACGGGTGGGGAAGCGGCGTCGATAGGCGAACCAGCCGACGGTCACCGCGAGCAGGCTCGGGAGGGCGAGGTGCGCGAACACCGCGCCGACACCGAGGTGGAGGCGGTCGACGACGATCAGCGTGGTGAGGTTCGACACCGGCAGGACCGATGACGCCAGGCTGGCGAGCAGCAGCGGGATCGCCACCACCGGCAGCGGGTCCACGTCGGAGCGTCGGGCCAGCCGCAGGTACAGCGGCGTGAGCAGGACGACGGTGGTGTCGAGGTTGAGCACCACGGTGGTGACGCAGGCCAGGACCCAGAGCCCGAGCACCGGCGTATCCCGACCCCGTCGGCCTCCGAGCACGGCCGCCGCGGACGAGAAGAAGCCCAGCCGCTCGAGGAGCGCAGCCAACGGGACCCCCGCCAGCAGGAACGCCAGTGCAGGCGCGAGAGAGGTGAGTTGATCGCCGACCCTGGACATCAGTGCCCGGGACCGTACCGGCTGGGTTCCGGCGACCGACGTTCCGGACGGTCAGCGCCGGCTGAGCTGGAGGGAGACCCGCGTGGCGCCTGCGGCCATCGCGGCGCGTGCGATCGCGTCGAGCGCGTCGAGCAGCGGCTCGTCGTCACCGTCGATGGCACTGCCGAACGGGCCGAAGTCGACCTCGAGCCCGAACGCGCGGGCGGCCTCCACCGCGGCCAGGACGTGCGGACCGGGCTCGCCCTCGACGAACGGTTCGACCGTGAACTCGAGCCTCAGCGCCACGCCGACCACGCTAACCGCGTGCCCGGCCCGCAACGCGGTGGCGCGGGCCTCACCCGTCGTTCTCCGCGTTGAGGTAGTTGTAGATGGTGAAGCGGCTCACGCCCATGGCGTCGGCGACGCTCTCCACCGACTTGCGGAGCCGGAACGCACCCCGGTCGCGCAGCAGCTGCACGGCCTCCTGCTTGTCCTCGCGGGAGAGGTCGACGAGCGGCGCGCCGAGCTCGGTCTCCACGGCGGCGATGAGGCGCTCGAGCGTGCCGTGCACGCCCGGGAGCCGGAGACCGCCGACGAGCACGCCCTCCCAATGCAAGGGGATGTCGCTCGCCCGCACGCGCGTCCTGGGCACGAGCTCCGCGCCCAGCGCGTCGGCGACCGGGTCGAGCGAGATCAGCAGAGGATGGCGGGCCATGGTTCGCCGACTGTACCGGCGCCCGTGACGGCCCCGTGAACTACCGCCCGGTTCCGTTGACAGATTGTTGAACAGCCCGAATGGTGGGCCGGTGACGACACTCATCCGCAACGGCATCGTCCTCCCGCTCGACCAGCCGCGCCGGGTGCTCGACCCCGGCTCCGTCCTCGTCGACGGGGCGACGATCGTCGCGGTCGGGACCGTCGACGAGATCGACGCCGATCCTCGTGCGGCCGGGGCCACACTCGTCGACGCAACCGGCCGGGCTGTGCTGCCCGGTCTCCACAACGGCCATCTGCACTCGGGCCTCCTTCGCGGCACCGCGGAGTCGATGTCGCTGTGGGACTGGCTCGAGACCTATGTCGACCCGTCGCACCGTGCCTTGACGCCGCAGATCGCCCGCGCCGCGTCGCTGCAGTGCTACGCGGAGGCCCTGCTCGGTGGCACGACGTCGGTGATGGACATGTGGCGGTACATGGAAGGCAGCGCGCACGTCGCCGAGGAGCTCGGGATACGGGCCACACTCGTGCCCTACGTCGCCGACGCGCCGGGCTTCGACTACTTCGAGACCATCGAGACGAACCGCGCACTCTTGGAGCGGCATCGCAGCTCGGCCGGCGGACGCGTCCGAACTTGGGTGGGGCTCGAGCACCTCATGTACTGCACGCCCGAGTGCTTCGTGGCTGCGGCCGAGCTCGCCGCCGAGTTCGACACCGGCCTGCACACCCACTCCTCCGAGTCGATCTGGGAGGTGCAGGAGTCGCTCAAGCGCTGGGGGCGCCGGCCGATCGAGGTGTTCGAGCAGCGGGGCATCCTCGGCCCGAACACGGTGGTCGCGCACTGCGTCTGGCTCGACGAGCGCGAGATCGAGCTGCTCGCGCGGACGGGCACGTCGGTGGTGCACTGCCCCTGCTCGAACATGAAGCTGTCGTCGGGCCCGGCGCGCGTCGGCGACCTGCGTCGGGCCGGCGTGCTCGTCGGGCTCGGAAGCGACGGCGAGAAGGAGAACAACAACCTCGACCTCTTCGAGGAGATGAAGTTCGCGTCGCTCCTCCAGAAGGTGACGACCATGGATCCCACGACCGGCGATCCGTGGGACGTGCTCGAGATGGCGACCATCGACGGCGCCCGGGCCCTCGGTCTCGGTGACCTCACCGGCTCGCTCGAACCCGGCAAGCGCGCCGACGTCGTCACCGTCTCGCTGACCGGCCTCCACACCACGCCGGTGCTCCACGGGCCGAATTTCAACGTCGCCGCGCATCTCGTGTTCTCGGCGAACGCGGCCGACGTGCGCGACGTGTTCGTCGACGGCCGGCACCTCGTCGCCGAGGGTGTCGCCCTCACCTTCGACGTCGACACCGTCCGCGAGACTGCTCAAGCCGCCGCCGAAGAGCTCTTCGACCGGATCACGAGCGTGCGTCCGTAGCGCACCCGTGGGGTGCTCTATTGGACGCTCTCAGGTAGGGAATCGCGGCGGTCGCGGTAGGTGCGTTCGCGCTTCAGGAGGTGCTCCCCGGCGATGAGTGGGGGTGCCGCGGTCTCGCCGGGAGCGAGTCCCGAGGGCGCGACGTGGATCACCGAGTCGAGACGCGGGTAGTGGAAGTAGACGATCGCCAGCCGACGGGCGACGGCGCCGGAGTCGCGCGGCGGATTCGCGACCCGGTGGTGGTTGCCCCGGATGCGATGGTTGGTCCAGTGCTCGAGCAGGTCGCCGACCTGGAGGAGGAAGCCCTCCGGTGGTATCAGCACCGGGACCCAATCGTCGGTGTCGGGGAACCGCACCTCGAGGCCGCCCGGGGCGTGGTCGGCCGAGAGCAACGTCAGCCCGCCCTGGTCGGTGTGGGCACCTGAGCGGATCGCGCCCTCGGCGGGCGGCTCGGGCTGCGCGAGGTAGTGATTCGCGACGAGGTTGGCGAACTGGTCGTCGGTCCAGGCCGGGAGATCCTCGGCCGGCAGGTCGAGCTCGTCGGCGATCACCGTGAACAGGCGCGTCGCAACCGCCCGCAATGCGAGGTAGTACTCGACCCACGTCGCGACGAAGTCCGACGGACGGTCGGGCCAGAGATCGAACGTGTCGGCCCACGCGGCCGGCGTGTCGGGCGCGCCGGGCCCGGGGTCCGAGAGCCGGGCCTCGAAGCGCTCGATCGGGTCGGGGACGCGGGTGCCGGTGAGCTCGGGGAGACCGAGGTACACGGGCTGCCAGCCGTACCAGGGTCCGTCGCCCGGCCACTGCACGTGCGCCTTCTCCGCCTCCGGGAGGTCGAAGAACGCGTCGGACACCGCCCGGATGCGCTGCCGCAGCTCGTCGGGCACTCCGTGGCCGACGACGAACGCGCACGACCGCGCGCCCAGCTCGCGCACGAGCTCCGCACCCGCGCCCGGTGCCGACACGTCGATGGTTGCGATCGGTGCACTCATGTCCCTACCTCCGTCGCCAGATCCGCCAGCATTCGTCGCCACGCCAGCCCGCCGCGATCGGCCCGCGTGTGCAGCTCCGCGTCGGCCCGCAGTGGCAGCCAGTCGTCCCGGAGCCGCTCGAGCATCCGCAGGTCTTCCTCGAGGATGTCGACCTCGAAGGCCGCCAGCTTCGCGAGCTCCTCCGCGCTGCGCTCGGTGCCGCCGAGCACGACGACCTTGTACATCCGGGTGGAGTCGTGCGCCTCCGGCTGCGCGAAGAACAGGATCGTGTCCCAGCGGGGCGTGCCCGGCCAGTGCATCCACAGCCGCAACGCGAACGGCGCCGTGCACTCGTAGCGCGATCGGCGGATCGACACGCTGCCGTCGGCGTCGGCGGCCTTGCCTTCCTGCTCGAACGCGATCATCCAACCGTCGCGTTCGGTCCTGTACTCGACGACCTCCGCCATGTCCGGTGTGCCGAAGGTCGTGGCGTGGAGGAAGGGGAAGTGGGTGACGTCGAGGAAGTTGTCGGTCAGCGCGGCCGCGTTCACCGCGGTCCGCTTCGGCGCGAGCTCCAGCACCGCGGTGGCATCGGCGTACTCCGGGATCCGCAGCATCGGCGCGATCGGTTCCTCCAGGGCCATCCATACGAGTCCGAAGCGCTCCTCGACCGCGAACGGCAGGTCGAGGGCGAAGCCGGAGGGGATGCGACCGTCGGCGCCGAGGGCGGGCACGCGCGCGCACGCGCCGTTGGCCGCGAACTCCCAACCGTGGTAGCCGCAACGGAGCTGGCCGTCGACCACCGCGCCGGCGGACAGGGGTGCGGCGCGGTGCGGGCAGCGGTCGACGAACGCGACGAGCTCCGGCAGCCGGGCCAGCACCCAGTACTCGCCGAGGAGCCGGACCGGGAACGGCTCCGCGCCGACCTCGCTCGAGTACGCGACCGGATGCCAGGCCCGACGCAGCATCGGGTGCTCGTTGTGCACGACGTCGACGGGGGTGACAGCGGTCATGCGGCCGCGATCCACGTCCCGGCCCGGAGGCAGCCGACCGGGGCCAGGCGCCGCTCGGCGACGATCGTCTCGAAGCCGTCGGAGAGCGGGATTGCACCCTCCTCGATGCGGAGCACCGTGACGTCGGCCTCGCGGCCGGAGGCGAGGGTGCCGAGCTCGCCGTCGCGCCGCACCACCCGGGCCGGGTTGGCGGTCGCCATCGCGATCACGTCGACGAGCGGGACGCCGAGCGCCCAGATCTTGCTCATGGTCTCGGGCAGCGAGACGACGGGCTTGTCGAGGTTGAAGACGTTGAGGTCGGTCGAGATCGTCGTCGGCAGGTAGCCCTGCTCGAACAGCACACGCGCCGTGGCGAAGCGGAAGTCGGTCCCCGAATGGCCGACGTCGAGCCGCAGCCCCCGGTCGACCGCGTCCCGCAGCTCGGGGGTGACCTTGCCGTCCTCGCCGAGCACGCCCGACGCGCCGCGGTACGCGTGGGTGACGACGTCGCCGGGCCGGAGCGCGGCCAGGAGGTCGGACGTGGGGATCGTCGGTGTGAACGGGAAGCGGCCGAGGTGCACCATGATCGGCATGTCGCCGGTGATGTCCTTGGCCGCATCGAGGAACGGCGAACGCCGCGGATCGTCGGTGGAGCAGGCGCGGACCTTGCAGCCGATGACCACGTCGGCGTGCTCCTCCAGCGCGGCGCGGGCCGACTCGACATCGAGGTTGCGGGGGTCGTTCGCGATCTCGAGCTTGTGGCAGATGAAGTCCTTGGTGGCGAAGTAGATCTGGTTCGGGTCCATGAACGCCAGGATCCGGGTCTGCACGTCGGGGTCGTCGATCCAACGCCGGGCGAGCCCGAACGTGCTGACCCCGCTCGTGCCGCCGTCGATCACGGTGGTGACGCCGGTCTGCACGCCGACGCGGTCGGGGTGGAGGCAGAAGTCGCCGAGGCCGGGGTACACGTGGACGTGCAGGTCGATGAGGCCCGGGGTGACCACGAGACCGCTGACGTCGCGGACCGGCATCCCGTCGTCGGGCACCAGTGCCGGACCGATCTCGGCGATGCGGCCGTCGCGTACGAGGACATCGGCCACCCCGTCGATGTCGAGCGCGGGATCGATCACCCGGCCGCCGCGCAGCAGTACATGGTTCGACACGTGGTCTCCTCGTCAGTCGATGGGGGCTTGCACGCGCGCACTGATGACGCGGTGGCGGGCGAGCATCGCTTCCTCGCCCGGGGCGACGAGCCGTCCGTCCTCGACCACCGGAACGCCGGCGATCACGGTGTGGCGGGCCGCGACGGGGCCGCAGCGGAGCCACGCCTCCACCGGGTCGCTCAGCGCGCCCGCGAACGGAATGCCGACCAACGGCCAGCAGACGAGGTCGCCGGCCGCGCCGGGGCTGAGCACGCCGATCTCGCCCTCCCGCCCGAGGCAACCGGCGGAGCCGCGCGTCGCGATCTCGAGCGCGTCGCGCGCCCCCATGGCCTGCGGGCCGAGCCGGAGCCGACCGAGGAGCAGCGCGTTCCGCGCCTCCATCCAGAGCGACGCGGAGTCGGTGGACGCGGACCCGTCGCATCCGAGGCCGACCGGGACGCCTGCGGCGCGCAGCTCGGCGACGGGTGCGAGGCCGCCGCCACCGATCATCATGTTGGAGCTCGGGCAGTGCGCGACGCCGGTGCCCCATCCGCCGAGCCGCTTGACCTCGTCGTCGTTCGGGTAGATGCAGTGCGCGACCCACGACCGGTCGCTGCCCCAGCCGACGTCGTCGAAGTGGTCGATGGTGCGGCGACCGTAGACCTCTTCGGAGTACGTGTCCTCGTCCGGGTCCTCGGCGAGATGGGTGTGCAGCCGCACGTCGAGCCGTTCCGCGAGCTCCGCGGTCGACCGCATCAGCTCGGGTGTCACCGAGAACGGCGAGCACGGCGCGAGCGCGACGCGGACCATCGCGCCCCACGACGGGTCGTGGTGCGCGGCGACGAGGCGTTCGCTGTCGGCGAGGATCTCGTCGTCGGTCTGGACCACCGAGTCGGGCGGGAGACCGCCGTCCTTCTGCGACCGGCTCATGGATCCGCGCGTGGGGTGGAAACGGAACCCGAGCTCCCGGGCCGCCTGGATCTCGGCGCCGATCAGGTCGCCCGCGCCGCGCGGATGCACGTAGAGGTGGTCGGTGCTCGTGGTGCAACCCCCGAGTGCGAGCTCCGCGAGCCCGACCCACGCCGACACGTAGGCGGCCTCCTCGTCGAGGCGTGCCCACCGCGGGTACAGCGTCGTGAGCCACTCGAACAGCGTGCCGTTGACCGCGGGCCGGAAGCTGCGGGTGAGGTTCTGGTAGATGTGGTGATGGGTGTTGATGAGCCCGGGCGTGACGAGGCAGTCGTCGGCCCGCAGCGTCCGCCGCGCGGGCGGGGCCGGGTCGCCCGGGCCCCCGATCGAGTGGACGAATCCGGCGTCGACGGCGACCCAGCCACCCACGATCTCGCGGCGCTCGTCGTCGACCGTCGCCACGAGCTCGGCGCCGGCGACGAGGAGGTCGACCATCTCCGGCTCGGGTCCCTGCATGCCGTTGATCCGAGCGCATCGGGTCCGATCGGGTCAACGTCAGGAGCCACAGTTCACGCAGCCGTGACAGAGCGGTAAAGGCATGTTTCAACAATTTGTTGAGACTGGGGACGTGACGCAGACCCTGCCCGTGCACCCGGTCGATCTCGAGCCGTTCCGGGCCGGATCTGCAGCCGATCAACTCGACGTCGCGCGGCGGCTCGACGCCGCGTGCCGGGACTCCGGATTCCTGCTCATCACGGGTCACGGGATCCCGCAGGCCGCGTGCGACGACGTACTCGACGGGTTCGGCGCGTTCTTCGACATGGAGCTGGAGGAGAAACGGCGGGCGGTCGTGCCCGACGTCGCCGCCAACCGTGGCTACAGCGCGGTCGGTGAAGAGGCTTTGGCGTACAGCCGCGGCGAGGAGAGCCCGCCCGACCTGTTCGAGGCGTTCAACGTCGGCCAGGAGAACGCGGTCGGGCCGTACTTCGATGCGTACCGCTCCTTCTACGCCCCCACACTGTGGCCGCCGCAGCGGCCCGAGCTGCGCGAGAGGTGGCTGCGGTACGAGGCCGCGGTGGCGCCCCTCGCCGACACGCTGCTCGAGGTGATGGCGGTCGCGCTCGACCTGGAACGCTCGTGGTTCGTCGACCGGTCTCGCAAGGCGATCGTGACGACCCGGGCGATCAACTACGAGCGAGTCGCGGGCGCGCCGGCACCCGATCCGGAGCAGATGCGCATGGGTGCGCACACCGACTACGGGATCCTCACGATCCTGCTGGCCGACGACGTTCCCGGGCTCCAGGTGTGGCGGCAGGACCGTTGGCACGACGTGTCGCCGCCGCGCGGCTCGTTCATCGTCAACATCGGCGACATGCTCGAGCGCTGGACCAACGACCGCTGGACGTCGACGCTCCACCGGGTGGTCCCGCCGCCCGACAGGATCGACGGCCCGGTCCGGCGCCGGTCGGTCGCTCGCTTCCTGGACTGCGAGCCCGATCGGGTCGTGGAGTGCATCCCGTCGTGCCTCGGGCCCGGCGACCCCGCCCGGTATCCTCCGGTCGTGGCCGGTGAGTGGCTCCACGCCCGGGTGATGGGCGTGCGCGAAGGACTCTCGACCGGTCTCCCCCAAGGAGGATCCTGATGACGACCGCGGTTCGCAGCTCCCTCGCGCGCGACGTCGGTGTGTTCCGCGCCGATGACCTCGACGCGCTGGGCGACTTCTTCGCCGAGCACGGCTTCGCGGTGCTCCGCGGTCTGTATCCGGAGGCGGAGCTGGCCGAGCTCGAGCTCGAGGCCGAGCGCCAGCAGGAGAGGTTGCTCGCCGGCCTGCTGCCCGAGCGGTGCGGCACGGTGATCCTCGACGACCCCGACGCGGTGATCGACCAGGAGCCCTTCGCCCACTACGTGTGCCACATCACCGAGATCTCGGGCATCCTCCGGTCGGCCACGTACCACCCCGTGATCGTGGACGCCGTCCGTCGGCAGCTGGGAGCGCAGAGCTGGCTGCTCGAGAACGACCGCTTCGGCGTCGTGTACCAGGACGCCCGGCCGGGGGAGCAGAGCGGCTACTCCCGCATCGGTTGGCATTCCGACGCGCAGTCCGGACCGAACCTCGACGTGTGGCCGTCGATCGCGTTCACGATCCACGTCGACGCCACGTCGCCGCAGAACGGATTCCTGCGCGTGCTCCCGGGCTCGCACCTCGGCGGCACCGCCGACATGCCGCTCGGGTTCGAGAAGGTTCCGGGCGAGATGGCGATCTACTGCGAGCGCGGCGACGTGCTGCTCCACCACTCGGACCTCTGGCACTCCGCGGCGCGGGCCACCGACGACGGCGACCCCGCGATCCGGAGGCACGTGCGCGGCGGCTGGTACGGCGGCGCGCGGCTCGACGAGGGTCACGGCGTCGACGACTTCGTCAAGAACGCGCGGCGCTAGCACTACTCCCGGGCCCGCCCGATCTGCGACACTCGGGCCGTGCTGCGACGGTTCGGTGTCCATCTGCCCCACACGGGTCACGCCTCGGGGCCCGAGTCGATCGCACGGGTCGCGCAGCACGCGGAGGCGCTCGGCTTCGACGACCTCTGGGTGAGCGACCACATCGTCGTCCCGGTCGCGCAGGGTTACCCGAAGCCGTACATCTACGACCCGATCCTGAGCCTCACGTGGGCCGCCGCGTCGACGTCGTCGATCGGCCTGGCCACGACCGTGCTCGTCGTACCGCAGTACCAACCGCTGCAGCTGGCCAACACGCTGGCCAGCCTCGACGCCCTGAGCGGCGGCCGCCTGACCGTCGGCGCCGGCGTCGGTTGGTCGAGGAAGGAGTACGAAGCGCTCGGTCAGGGGTTCGAGAACCGCGGGCGGCGGATGGACGAGGTCCTCTCGCTCCTGCGCGCTTGTTGGCGGGACGATCCGGTGACCTTCGAGGGCGAGTTCTACCGGTTCGACGCGATGCGACTGCTCCCGAAGCCGGCCCACGACATCCCGATCTGGGTGGGTGGGACGTCGGACGCGGCGATCCGTCGGGCCGCCGACCTCGGCGACGGCTACCACACGATCGGGCTGGCGGTGGAAGAGGCGCCCGCGGTGGTGGAGCGCATGCGCCGGGAGCGGCCCGAGGAGTCGTTCACCATCTCGCTGCGAACGGGCTGGGACGCTCTCGGCATGGACCCCGACCTGATCCGTTCCGAACGCGACGCGTTCGAGGCCGCGGGCATCCAACACGTGGTCGCCGTCCCCTGGCGCACCGACATCGACAGCTACCTCCGCGCCGTCGAGGACCTCGCGGCCCTCCTCGAGGTCCAACCGCGCTAGCAGTCGGGTCCCGCACGAAACGTCGGCAGTACGAACGCGCTCGCGGCAACATGCCTGCCGGCTACGACCCGTCCTGCATCCCAGCCCGGCGCGCGACCGTTCGATGGGAGCTCGACCGCGTCGAGGTCGATCCCGGCCGACGCGAGCAGCCAGGCCGTCACCGAGTTCGAGTTCCACATCTCGCCGGCGTGCATCTCGTCGCGTCCCCAGACCGGGAGCGGAACGCGTGGCACGAGGTCGAGGATCCGCTGGGCCACGTCCGGGTCGACGGAGATCCGCGCCGGGCTGTGAACCGCGGCGGCCACGTCGGCGATGACCCCGCCACGCCATCGACGGATCTCGTAGCGGAACACACGGAAGCGGCGTAGGAGCCGCGTGCCCACCACGCCTTCGGCCACGACGCCGCGCGAGGCTCCGCGCCGATCCGGGATGGGGTTCATCTCGATCGTGAACCGGCTGTCGGCGGTCACGACCTCGAGCGCGGAGTGGTACAGGTCGCGAGGCGGGCGACGTTGACGGAAGGCCGTCAGCACCTCGAACATCCGGCCACTGATCCGGACCACGTGCGCACCGGCGCCCAGTGGCAGCCAGTACAGGTCGACCTCGGTCACGCGGACACGGGCATCTGGGCCAGGGACTCGGCCCGTGACTTGATGTTGCGCAACATCCGACGCTGCATGGCGAAGTCACCGAACTCCATGAGCACCACGCCGAAGAGTGCGGTGAGAGGACGACCCCAGTCGTAGACGGCGCGCACGCGGGTGACGAGGCGGGTGCCCCCACTCGCCGTGGGTGTGAGTCGCCACACCCACGTGCTGTCGGGCTTGGTCCACAGCAACCACTCGTCGACTTCGAAGGAGTGCACCTTCAACGCGGTGCGGTCGGTGGGCGGCAACGGTGACATCGGGACCCAATGGCCGACCGCCAGGTGCTGGAGCTCGGGGACGATAGCGGTGGCGCTGGGTCGCCCGAGGTTGTCGAGCAGGTCGTTGCTGTACCAGCCCGCACGGAGGCAGCCGACCTGCACGAGCCACGGCCACACCGCGCCCGGAGCGGCGTCGATCGTGATCGCGCGCGTCGACCGGAATTGCGCGTGGGGCAACTCGGCGTCGCCCGCGAGTGGCGCCGTGACCTCGGTGGGCGTCGCGCCCCAGTGGAGGTGTCGACGCCGAAAGAGGGGAGCGGTGAGCAGGGCCGGGAGATCGTGGACCACGTCGCCGATCTCCGAGAGCAACTGGGCCTTCGTCGGCCCCACGCCTTCAGCCATCTCGACCCCGTTTCTGCGGGCGCGCCGCCCGACGGGATCAGTGTGGACGGCCGCCGCGGGCGCCACTAGGGCCGATGGGCCTCAACCTGCGGGTCGAACCGCCCGGAGCGTCGGCGGTCAGCTGCCGAAGCGGGCGAGCACGACCTTCTCG
>JAODBH010000198.1 GCA_025463865.1 Actinomycetes bacterium
GACCTGGACGGGACGGTGCTGGCGCAGGATCCGGCCGGTGGCCGTGCCGCCGAGGGATCCACCGTCACCATCGCGGTCGGGGTGAAGGCGAAGAAGTGACCCGGGCCGCCGCGGATGGCCGGCCAATACACTTTGCATAGCTAATTAGTCCTGCTAAACTCTTGGCATGACCGCTGCCGGTGCCGCTGCTCCTTCCACGACCGATGTCGCCGAGCTGGCCTCCCAGCTGCGGCTGGCCGTCGCCCGCCTGTCCCGGCGCATCCGCCAGGAGACCCTCCTCGCCGGCGAGGAGCTGACGTCGTCGAGCCAGGCAGCGCTGGCCACGATCGAACGGCTGGGCCCGATCACCCTCGGCGAACTGGCCGCGGTCGAGCAGGTGCAGCCGCCGAGCCTGACCCGCATCGTCGCCCGGTTGGAGGAGTACGGCTACGCCACGCGCGTCGTCGATCCTGCCGACCGGCGCGTCGCCCGCGCCGCCATCACCGACGCCGGCCGGAAGCTCCTCGCCACCAGCCGCACCCGCAAGGACGCCTTCCTCGCCATGCGCGTGGCCCGTCTCCGCGATGCCGACCGTGCCCTGCTCGCGCGCGCCATCCCGCTGCTCGAGCGGCTCCAGGACGACACGCCGTGAGCTCCCGTTGAACACCGCACGCGCCACGTTCAAGTCGCTCCACGTCCGCAACTTCCGTCTGTTCTTCCTCGGCCAGCTGCTGTCGCAGTGCGGGACGTGGATGCAGACCATCGCGCTCGGCTGGTTGGTGCTGCACCTCTCGCACAACAGCGGATTCGCCATCGGCCTCGTCATCGCGCTGCAGTTCATCCCGACGCTGTTGTTCGGCGTGTGGGGCGGGTGGATCGCCGACCGTTTCGACAAGCGCACCGTGCTGCTGTGCACGCAGGTGGCGATGGCGGCGATCGCGACGCTCCTCGCGGTACTGGACCTCACCAACACCGTGCAGCTCGGCATGATCTACGTGATCGTGTTCGTCTTCGGCCTTGCGCTCGCGGTCGACAACCCCACCCGGCAATCGTTCGTCCCGGAGCTGGTCCCGCCCGCCGACCTGCCGAACGCGATCGGCTTGAGCAGCGCCATCTTCCAGCTCTCGCGCATCCTCGGACCGGCCCTGGCCGGCGTGCTGATCGTCACCGTCGGCACCGGAATCTGCTTCGCGTTGAACGCGGTGTCGTTCGTCTTCATCATCGGCGCGTTGCTGATGATGCGCACCCGCGAGCTGCACCGCGGCGCGCCGGTCGCGCGCGACAAGGGCCAGATCCGCGACGGCCTGCGCTACGTCTGGCGCACGCCCGAGTTGCGGTCGACGCTGCTGCTGACGTTGATCGTCGGCACGTTCGCGATCAACTCGCCGGTCGTGCTCCCCCTGCTGGCCAAGATCACGTTCCATGGCGACGCCGCGGTGTACAGCTGGATGACGATTGCGATGGGCGCGGGTGCGCTGGTCGGCGCGCTCGCGGTCGCCAACAAGGGCGACGCCGGCGGCAACCTGCTGTTCGGCACCGGCATGGTCTTCGGGGTCGCGATCTGCGCCGCGTCGCTGGCACCTTCGCTGGGGATCTTCATCGGCCTGCTGCTCATCGTCGGCGCCGGGCAGATCTCCTTCCTCTCCACCTGCAACTCCCTCCTCCAGCTCACCTCGGATCCGCGCATGCGGGGCCGGGTGATGGCCGTCTACACGATCACCCTGCTGGGCAGCACGCCCATCGGCGGACCGCTCGTGGGCTGGGTGAGCGAGCAATACGGACCGCGCTGGGGCCTCGCGGTCGGCGGCATCGCCACGATCGCAGGCGTGCTGTTCTTCGGCACCGCCTTCGTGCGGGCCCGGCGCCGGGACACCGACGCGGCGGCCGCGGAGTCCGAGCTCGTGCGCGGGCCCGACGGCGAGTCGATCCCCGCCGCGATCAGCTGAGTGATGATCAGGTCAGGCGGGTGCGCGGGAGGTCGGTGATGCCGCCGGCCTGCAGCTCGCGCACTGCGGGTACCGGGTCGGCGTCGCCGAACAGCACGGCGTCGTTGTAGTCGGACGGGCGCCCGGTGCCGTCCACCACCCACCACGATGCTTCCAGCGCGATGCCGTTCGGATCGGTGAAGTACACCGACCGGATGAACCCGTGATCGACGACGGTCGTGACCTCGGACCCGGCCGCGAGCAGTCGCTTGCGCAGCGTCTCGAGCGCGTGCTCGTCCGGGACGTCGAAGGAGATGTGGTCGAGCTGGATGGCCCGGTCGCTGGGGCCGCCGGCGGGCTTGGCGAACGTCTCCGCCCCCTCCACCTCGAAGAAGGCCACCGTGTTGCCCCGGCCCATCTCGAAGAAGTAGTGGCGCATCGGGCCGGCCATGGTGGTCGCCACCAGCCGCATGCCGAGCACGCCCACGTAGAAGCGGACGGTGGCGTCCATGTCAGGAGTGACGAGCGCGAGGTGGTTGATCCCCTGCCAGCGGGGTCGGTCGGGCAGTTCGTCGGCGACAGCCATGGCATCAATGCTACGCGCATCACTTCCAGGTACGTTCGGGCCGGATGGACGTCAGCTTCGACGATCTGCTCCTCGTCATGGCGATCGCGGTGGCGGTGCCGCTGCTGCTCGGGTTGGTGCCGCGCGTGCCGATCCCGTCGTCGGTGCTGGAGATCGCCGCCGGGATCCTCATCGGACCGGCCGTGCTCGGGTGGGTCGGCGACGACTCCGTCATCAAGGTCTTCGCCAAGCTCGGCGTGGCGCTGCTCTTGTTCCTCGCCGGGCTCGAGCTCGACTTCCGGAAGCTGCGCGGTCACCCCCTGAAGCTGGCCTTGCTGGCGTTCGCGGCCTCGCTCGCCATCGGCCTGGCCCTCGCAGTTCCCCTCGGCGCGCTCGGCATCGTGGTCAACCCGCTCCTCGTCGCGATCATCCTGTCGTCGACGTCGCTCGGGATCGTGTGCCCCGTGCTCAAGGACGCGGGGATCCTCGACTCGCGGGCGGGCACCTACGTGATCGCGGCGTGCTCGGTGGCCGAGTTCGGATCGATCGTCGTCCTCTCCATGTTCTTCTCGCCGACGGGCTCGGTGGATCCGATCGTGACCGTGCTCAAGCTGGCCGGACTGGCCATCGTCGTCGCGGGGATTGCCGCGCTCGCCTCCCAGCGGGTGCCGTGGCGTGGCCGCGTCGACGAGGTGCTCGGGCGCCTCCAGGACACCAGCGCGCAGCTACGCGTCCGCGCCGCCATGCTGCTGATGATCGCGCTGCTCGTCGTGAGCGAGGAGCTCAAGTTCGACGCCATCCTCGGATCGTTCCTCGCGGGTGCGCTCCTGTCGGCGCTGACCGACCCGGCGCGGGAGGAGGAGCTCGGACACGTCCGTCACAAGCTCGAGGGGATCGGCTTCGGGTTCTTCGTCCCGATCTTCTTCGTCGCGACGGGACTGTCGTTCCCGGTCGATCAGCTCTTCTCGGACTGGTCGACGACGGTCCGGGTCCCGTTGTTCCTGGCGATGCTGCTCGCGGTCCGCGGCCTTCCCGTGTTGCTCCTCCGGCGCGATCTCACGCGCCCAGAGCTGGTGCCGGCCGCGCTGCTGCAGGCGACCTCGTTGTCCTTCGTCGTCGTGGCCGCGCAGATCGGGGTCACCGTGCACGAGCTCAAGCCCATCAACGCGGCATCACTGGTCGCGGCCGGGATGCTGTCCGTGCTGATCTTCCCGGCGAGCGCACTGCGGCTCCTGCCGCGGCGGCAGACCGGTACGGAGCCCGACGCCGAACCCGACGAGCGAGCGGTCGAGGGCATGTAGCGAGGTTCCGCGCCCCGTCCGATGGGTATCACCCACCGGACGCGAGAGGGGAGTTCGCCATGACGATCTACGCATTCCGGGTCCGTGTCGCACCGCCGCCCGACCTGACCGGGTTCGACGTGGAGGCCACCGACGGGCACGTCGGCAAGATCGACGACGCAACGCTGGCGCACGGGAACACGTGCCTGGTGGTCGACACCGGCTTCTGGATCTTCGGCAAGAAGCGCATGATCCCGGCCGGGGTCGTCCAGTCGATCGATGCCGACGACAAGAAGGTCTACGTCGCCATGACGAAGGACGAGATCAAGGGCGCGCCCGACTACGACGAGGCGCGTCACCACCAGGACGAACCCGCATACCACGAAGAGGTCGGCAAGTACTACGACCCGTGGGGCGGCACGCCCCCGATGGAAGGCGCCTGATCCGCGGCTCGCCTACTTGCAGCCGGCCGCGTCGAGCATCGGCCTCGGATTGACCTTGGTGCCGTTCGGGCCGCCGACGCGCACCTCGAAGTGCAGGTGATCGAAACCGTTCGCGTTGCCGGTGTGATTGACCGTCTCGATCACGTCGCCCACGCTGACCTTGTGTTGGGTGTTCTCGAGGAAGGCGGGGTAGGCGGTGAGGTGCGTGTAGTAGTAGGTGTTGCCGTCGTCGGCCTTGAGGTACAGGGAGTACCCGCCGATGTCCCCGGTGCTCCAGTACCAGAGCGTGCCGTTGCGCACCGCATACACCGGGGTGCCTTCGGGCGCGCCCATGTCGATGCCGTAGTGGAAGCCACCGCCGGGGAGCGGTCCGAACCCGTTGCCGTAGGTGAAGCCCTCGACCGGGCAGTGGCCGAGCGTCGCCATCCCGGTCGGCGGAGCGGCGGGCGGAGTCGTGGAGTCGGCGGGCGGGAGGCAGGCGGTGGCGGCGAGGGCGACGAACGCGACCGCGATCAGCGCGACGACGGGGCGGCGAAACGCGCGCGGAGAACGAGAGCTCGGCAGACGACGGGTCATGCAGAGGTTGTCGGCATCCACGGGCCGACATTTGAGCCCCGATGTTTCAACTACACGTCAATCGCACCGCGTCGCGCCCAGACGACTGCCAGAGCCGGCAGGTCGAGCCGTTCGAGCGCCTCGGCCTGGCGCCGGGCGCGGGCGCGGACGGCCGTCTCCGCGTCGCCGCCGAGCGAGCGCAAGACCCACTGGCGGCTGATGGCCCCGGCCGCCCGTGAGCCGGTCGAGTCGAGGGTGGGCCGGCGGGCGGGGTCGACGTAGAGGGAGAGGGTGAGGGCGCGGACGAGGCCCCGTTCGGGCTCGACGCCGGCAGCACGCAGGCGGGTGATCACGTACGACGAGAGGAGCTGCAGCTCCCGCACTCCGCGTCGGGTGGTCGTGCTCAGGCGCATGGCGATGGGGATGGACGCGATCCCGACCTTCACCATCTTCGACGACGGGAGCGGGGTCTTGGCCGCGACCTTCGACGACCGGGTCGCGGCGGTCAGCAGTCGCCGGGCCAGCGGGGTCGCGGCGGCGACGAACGCGCCGAGGCTCGTGGCCGCGGGCCCCGGCCCGTTGCCGATCGGACCGGCGGCGACCAGCGCCTCGAACTCGTCGGCCGTGCGCACGTCGAACGGCTCGTCGAACACGCGGTCGAGCGTGGTGTCGACCAGCGTCCGGGCGCGGTCGCCGGCGCGGCTCGGGAGGTCGAGCAGGTCGCGGAAACGTCGGTGCCGCGCATCATCCATGGGTGAGCCCGTCGAAGAGGATGTCGAGCGCCCGGGTGAAGCGCGCCGCGGGATCACTCCCGACGGGGTTGATACCCACGACCTCCAGCATCACCAAACCGTGGATGGATCCCCAGAGGGCCTCGGCGACCTGTTCGGGCGCGCGGTCGATGAAGAGGCCGGCATCGGTGCAGCGGCGCACCTGGCCGACGAGGCCGTCGAAGGCCTGGTGGGCGAGCAGGTGGCTGGCCTCGGACGGCTCGAAGCCGGGGACAGCTCCGCCGAACATCACCATGTAGTGGGTGGCATTGGCCAGCGCGGTTTCGCGGTAGCACTCCGCGCACGCCCGGAGGTCGGCCAGGGGGTCGTCGCTGTGGGGCCGGGCCTTCATCGCCGCGGTGAGCCGTTCGAACCCTTCGGCGAACAGCTCGTCGACGACGCCGTCCTTCCCGCCGAAGCGGCTGTAGAGGCCCATCGTCGAACACCCGGCGGCGGTGGCGATTCGTCGCACGCTGAGCGCGCTGGCGCCCTCCGTCGAGAGCAGCTCGCTCGCCGCCTCGAGGATGCGCTGCCCCTGTTCGTCCCGGGTGCGTGCCATGTGGCGGTCAGTCTCTCCCATGCGTCGGACCTTCTCTTGACACTGGCTCTTGATCCTGGCTCTTGACACTCGCTATAACGTCGTTATAGCATGACGCCGCTATCACAAAGTTATAACCCCCCCGCCCTGAGAGGTCTTCCCATGCCGAACGCCCCCGACCGGATGGCCGATCGCAGTGCACTCGACCAGCCGGCACTCGACCGGCCGGCACTCGACGAGCGGGTACACGACCGCAGGTGGCTCACGCTCGCCGTGCTGTGCATCAGCCTGCTGGTGATCGTCATCGACAACACGATCGTCAACGTCGCCCTCCCGACCCTCGTCCGCGACCTGGGCACCAGCGTCAAAGACCTCCAGTGGGTGGTCGACGCCTACACGTTGGTGTTCGCCGGTCTCCTCCTCACCGCCGGGAGCCTGGGCGACCGGTTCGGGCGCAAGGGGGCCTTGACCGTCGGCCTGGTGATCTTCGGCGGTGCCTCGGCGGGCGCGGCGTTCGCGGGTGGGATCACGCCGCTGATCGCCGCCCGCGCGGTCATGGGCATCGGCGCCGCGCTGATCATGCCGGCGACCCTCTCGATCCTCACCAACGTCTTCACCGACGCGCGTGAACGGGCGCTGGCGATCGGCCTCTGGT
>JAODBH010000215.1 GCA_025463865.1 Actinomycetes bacterium
CCGACTTCGACGCGCGGCGCAGCACTCGGATGCCTCCGAGGACCTCGCCGAGCTTCTCGGCCTGCTCGGCGGTGCCGTCCGGACTGCCGTCGTCGATCACCAGGATGTCGGCCTGCGGCAGCGCGGCGCGGGCGCGTTCGAGGACGTCCTGGATGTTCTCGATCTCGTTGTACGTCGGCAGCATCACGAGGACGCGCATCGCCTGCGAGCCTACCGGCCACGTGGTTGCGAGCTCCTGCATCGCAATACCATCGGCCGATGGCCGAGTCTCCTGAACCAGATGCGCCGGGTGATCCGACGCCGCCCATGCTGCCCTCGCGTCGCGCGTTCCTGCTCGCGTTCGGGGGCGTGGTGCTGGCCGGGATCCTGGGCGGGATCATCGGGTTCGGCATCGCCGACGTCAGCTCCCAGTCCGACCTCTCGCATCTGATCGGCGTGTTCGTGGGCTCGGTGATCGGTGCCGCCGGCGTCGGGATCGTCGCGGTGCTGGTGCTGCGGGCTATGGCCGAGTGGCGCCGCCAGAACCCGCAGTCCTGACCGCGATCCCCGAACCGGCGTCGTCAACCTGGGGTATGACCCCGGCGAGCGACGCCAGTTCGCACGGGGTGGCTTACGCGCCGAAGGTGAGCTTGCGGAACGGCTCGGCGAACTTCACGCCGGCGGAGGTGCCGGCCTCCTCGGCGCGCTCGCGGAGGAACTGGCGGAACCACTCGCCGGCGTCGACGAGCTGGCTGGCATGACAGAACAGCGCGTCGATCTTGCGCTCGAGCGTGTCGCTGATGTCGATCCAACAGTTCGGCTCGAGCGTGCCCGACAGATAGACCTCGCGCACCTGGTGCACGGTCAGGCCGTCACCGCGGTGCTCGGGGAAGTAGTGTGGATAGCCCGCCGCCGGCGCGACCGCGTCGAGCGTCGCCCAACCGGTGACGCGGTGATCACGGTGGTTGTAGTACCCGTCGCCGAAGAACACCGCGGTGGGGTCCGGGCACAGCACCGCTTCCGGGCGCAGCTCCCGGATCACCCGCACGATCGACCCGCGCAACGTCAGGTCGTCGGGCAGCTCCCCGTCAGGGTGGTCGAGGTGCAGGTGACCGGCGAAGCCGAGGAGCGTGGCCGCCCGGGCGGTCTCCTCGACCCTGAGCGCGGCCAGCGCCTCGAGGTCGGCGTCCGGATCCTGGGTGCCCTTGTCGCCCCGGGTCGTGATCAGCACCCACACCTCGGTGCCGGCCGCCGCCCACTTGGCCAGCGTGCCGCCGGCCGAGATCTCGGGATCGTCGGGGTGGGCGTAGACGGCCAGCGCGCGGGCGGGAAGCTCTTCGGGCGCGGCCATGGCTCCGAATGTAGTGGTCGAGCGGCCGCGGTCAGCTCGGCGCGGCGATGCGACGGAGCGCGTCGATCGCCCGGGCGATGCCGGCGTCGTCGACGTCGCGATGGGTGACGAAGCGCACCGTGTCGACGTCGATGGTGCCGGCCCGTACCCCGTCGGCCACGAGCTGGTCGAGCAGATCCGCGGGCAATGCGTCGGCGCGGGCGCACACGATGTTGGTCTCGATCGCGTCGGGATCGACGCTACCCGGGAACAGCTCGGCCAGCGCGTCGGCGAGCTCCCGGGCGCGGGCGTGGTCGTCGGCCAGCCGTTCCACCATCGTCTCGAGCGCGACGACGCCGGCCGCGGCGATGACGCCCGCCTGACGCATGCCACCGCCCAGGCGAGACCGCTCGACCCGGGCTTCGGCGATCACGCGGCGGGTCCCACACAGCACCGAGCCCACGGGCGCGCTCAGGCCTTTCGAAAGACAGAACATGATGGTGTCGGTCCCGGCCGCCAGCTCGCGGGGTGACACGCCGAGCGCGATCGCTGCGTTCCAGATGCGGGCGCCGTCGCAATGCACCGCGAGCCCGTGGGCGCGCGCGACGGTCGTGACCGGGTGGAGCTCACTGAGCCGCCACGGACGTCCGCTGGCGGGCATGTGCGTGTTCTCCACGAACACCGCCGAGATCTCCGGGAGGTGGTGGCCCGGCCCGGCCGCGGCGTGCGCGACGTCGCCCGCGTCGAGGGTGCCGCGCGCGTCCGGCAACGGTCGGAGCTGCACGCGCGCGTTCCCGGCCGCGGCCGCGTGTTCGTACCGGTACACGTGCGACCGCGCGGCGCACAGCACCTCGGTGCCGGGCCGACCAAGGACTCGTAGCGCGAGCTGGTTGGCCATGGTGCCCGACGGCACGTATAGCGCGGCTTCCTTGCCGAGCAGACCGGCGGCGAGGGATTCGAGCCGGCGGACGGTCGGGTCCTCCCCGTAGGCGTCGTCGCCGACCTCGGCGTCGGCCATGGCGCGTCGCATCTCCACCGTCGGCGTGGTGACCGTGTCGGAGCGGAGGTCGACGATCCCGGCGACGGAGGCGGTCATGTCAGTGGATCATCCGGACGAGGCCCTCCTGCGCGACGCTCACCGCGAGGGTGCCGTTGGCGCAGAACAGCTGACCCTGGGCGAAGCCGCGCCCGGCGCCGGCCGACGGGCTGTGCACGTGGTACAGCAACCAGTCGTCGGCGCGGAAGGGGCGGTGGAACCACATGACGTGATCGAGGCTCGCCATCATGAGGCTCTCGTCTTCGGCGAGCGGATGCGGGAGGGTGGCGGTGCCGAGCAAGGTCAGGTCGGAGGCGTAGGCGACGATGCAGGCGTGGAGCAGTGGGTCGTCGGGCAGCCGACCGCGGACGCGGAACCAGGTGTCCTGATCGGGATCGCGGCCGGCGCCCCGGTGTTCGTGCGGCGGGCTCCACTGACCCCCGACGTGACGGAAGTCGAGCGCGTCGACGATCTGCGGCGCCCCCTTGCGGTCGATCGTCTCCGGCTCGTCGTCCGGCAGCCGCTCCATCGCCGGGAGCGCCTCGGGCGCGGGGACGTCGGGCATGCGGTCGAAGTGCTCGGGACCTTCCTCGCGGACGTGGAACGACGCGGCCAGGTTGAAGATCGCCTGCCCGTGCTGGATGGCCACGACCCGTCGGGTGGTGAAGCTGCGACCGTCACGGATGCGGTCGACGTCGAACACCACGGGGATGTGGGGATCCCCGAGCTTCAGGAAGTACGCGTGCATGGAGTGGACGGAGCGGTCGGGTTCGACGGTGCGCCCCGCCGCCATCAGCGCCTGCGCGAGCACCTGGCCGCCGTAGATCCGCACCCGGTCACGGTCGAGGCTGTCGCCCCGGAAGAGGTTGACCTCGAGCTGCTCGAGATCGAGCAGTCCTACGAGGTCGTCGAGCGCGCTCATCGAGTCACCCTAGCCAGGGACCTGCGAGGTCAGGCGAAGAAGACGCTGGCGACCTCCAGCAGCTCGGGGTCGACGGTCTTGAGCTCCCGCACCGCGTCCGCGATCGGCACCCGTTCGACGCGTGCGCCGCGCAGCGCGACCATCGTGCCGAACTCGCCGTCGTGCACCGCGTCGATCGCGGCGACGCCGAACCGCGTCGCCAACACGCGGTCGTACGCGGTCGGCGTACCACCGCGCAGGACGTGACCGAGGATCGTCACGCGCGTCTCGTACCCGGTACGACGGCCGATCTCGTCCGCGATGACGTTGCTGATCCCGCCCAACCGCGCGTGACCGAACGCGTACACCTCGGCGCTCTGCAGGGTCATGGTGCCCGCGCGCGGTACGGCCCCCGCGGCGACCACGACGATGGAGAAGTTCGCGCCCTGGCGGTGGCGGTGCTCGATGCGTGCGCAGACCTCGGCGATGTCGAACGGGTCCTCGGGCACGAGGACGATGTCGGCACCGCCGGCGATGCCCGAGTACGCCGCGATCCACCCCGCATGGCGACCCATCACCTCCACCACCATGACCCGGTCGTGGCTCTCCGCGGTCGTGTGCAGACGGTCGAT
>JAODBH010000239.1 GCA_025463865.1 Actinomycetes bacterium
GACGCGACGACGCGAACCCCGACGGGATCGAGAACCGATTGCGCCGATTCCACTCCGATACGGAACCGCTGCTCGATCTCTACGCGCGGCGCGGGATCCTGACCACGGTCGATGCTTCGGTGTCAGCCGAGGCCACCACCAGCGCGATCCTCGGATCGTTGCGGGTGATACGGCGGGTCTCTCCGGCCGGGAGCTGGCTGCTCTGAGCACCCGCGTCCAGCGCCCAGCGTCTCCTGTGCCTGTTCCTGTTCCTGCTTCGCTCAACGGGACGTGGTCTGCGCCGGCGTGCGGATGCCCGCGGTCTGCCGTCTCGGACGCTTGACGCCCACGGGCACGACGAGCACCGGCGCCCCGCTCCCGCGCACGATCGCCGCGGCTTTGCTGCCCCGGGCGAGGCGCTTGAGGCCCGTCGGCGGGTGGGTTCCGGCCACGACGAGCGTCGGTGGGTGCTCCCGCACGTATTCGAGCAGACCTCGCGTCGGGCTGACCGGGTCGTAGAGCGCTCGGGTCTCGATCCGCACGTCCTCTTCGCGGTCGTTGTCGCGGTCGTTGTCGCGTCGAAGGCGGAAGACCAGCAGCCGCAGCCACTCCTCGACGTCGTCGTCGGGCCCGTACTTGCGGTGTACCGGCCCGGACGAGATCTCCGGCGGCACCGGTTCGGCCACCGTGACGACGGTGAGGGGCTCGTGCACCAACGCGGCCCACTGCCGGGCTCTCTGCGCGAGCGCGATCGCCTCCGGCGCGTCGTCGACGCCGACGACGACACCGCGCCCCGGCCGCTCGTCTTCCACCCAGGGTGCGAAGTCGCCGATCGCGGGGCCCACGGCGATCGCCGGATCCTGGCCTCGTGCGAGCAGCTCCGCGAGCACCGAGCGGGCCAGGGCCGCAGCGCGGGCACGCGCGTGCGTCGCCATGCAGACGACGGTGCCGGGCCGGCGACGAAGCGTCTCGTGGATCGCGCCGGCGGGGTCGAGGTCGACCACGACCTCGCGGTCGACCCGGAGCTCGGGGATCCTGAAGGTCGCGAGCAAGATCTCGCGGTCCGGGATCGCGTCGACCGATGCCACCGCACTGAAGAGACAGATCCCTGCTCCCAGCTTGAGCGCGAGCCGCACCGCGGTGGGAATGGCGGTGTTCGCGAAGTCGGAGCCGTCGAGCGGCACCAAGATCTCGCTCACCTGCAACGGGGCCGTCCCGGCCATGTTCCCGCTCCTGCCTCGCGTTCGGACGACGCGATCGCCCGCGATTCGTCCCCTGCAACCTCGCGCGAAGGCGCCCGCGCTGGCACCCCGTAGTCGCGTGGTTCTCCGTAGTCGCGTGGTTCTCCGCTCCTACGTTCAGACGCCGGTGGGCTCCATGAGCTCCAAACGGTTCCCGAACGGGTCGTAGGCGTAGACCCGGTGGTATCCGTCGAGCGGTTCGTCGTCGACGAGCTCCACACCGGCATCGGACAGGGTCCGTGCGAGCGCCGACAGCTCGCTCACGAGGAGCGCGAGGTGCGCCTTGCGCGCGGGCCGGAAGTCCTGCTCGACGCCGAGGTGGATCTTGACCGTGTCGGACTCGAACCAACAGCCACCCCGGGCGGCGAGGTGGTCGGGCTTCGGTCGCTCCGAAAGCCCCAGCAGGTCACGGTAGAAGCCGCGGGCGGCTTCCTCCTCCCCGGCCGGCATCGCCAGCTGCACGTGTTCGATCGACCGGATCACCCGGCCTTCCCTTGGCGCTGCCTCACCTTCGGGGAGGCCCCTCGATCCACGCCAGCAGGTCGGCGACCACCTCGTCCCGGTTCGTCTCGTTGAACACCTCGTGGCGGGCACCCGGGTAGTAGTGGGCATCGACGTTCAGGCCGGCGTCGCGAAATCGGGACTCGAGCACACGGACGTTCGCGGCATCGCTCGACACCGGATCCGCGTCGCCGGTGAGGAGGAGCACCGGAACGTCGCTCGGGATGCGGGCGATCTCGGAGGGCTCCATCTCCTCGACGGCCAATCGCAACACGTTGCCGACGAACCCGTAGGTGAGCGGCATGGCGTCCCCCGACCGCGGATCCGCGATCGCGGCGTCGACCTCGGCCTCGTCCCGGCTCAACCAGTCGTACGGCGTCCGGGCCGGCTCGAACGGGGCGTTGAACATCCCCAGAGCATCCAGCTCGTCGTCACCCAGGCCGGCATCGACGGCCGCAGCCAGGGCGGCGGCCATCTCCGAATCGCCCGCGCCCGCGCCGGGCGAGCCGGTCAGCACGAGCCCGGAGCACTTCGCACCGTGGCGCTCGGCCCAGGCCTGCGCGAGCAGCGCACCCATCGAGTGGCCGATGATCAGCACGCGATCCTGAGCCGTCTCCGTGCGGGCGAGATCGACGACCTCGTCGATGTCGGAGACGATGCCGTCGGTGCCCGACGCGCCGGCACGGATCGGGCCGGCCGACGCGGCGGTGTGCCCGTGGCCCTCGTGATCGGGGGCGTACACGGCGAGGCCACGATCGACGAGCGCGCCGGCCAATCGGTGGTAGCGACCGCTGTGCTCCGCAATGCCGTGGACGATGACGGCAGTCGTCGTCGCGTCGGTCGACCCCCAACGCCGGTAGAAGAGGTCGGTGCCGCCCGTCGTCTTGATGCGCGCCTCGTCCATCGGACGATGGTAACGGCCACGTCCGACGGCGCTACTCGACAGCGTTACTTGACGACGACCTTGGCTTCCATCCCCTGCGCGCGGTGACCGGGCACGGTGCAGTAGATGGTGTACGTGCCCGCCTTCAGGTCGATCTTGCCCTTGGTCGGGCCGCCGGGGACCGCGAGCTCGAAGCCGTCGATGCCCGCGACCGCGAGCGTGTGTGAGCCACCGCCGTCGAGATAGTCGACCTCGGTGATGCCGGCCTTCCCGAGGTTGTACTGGGTCTGGTCGAACTTGAAGCTCGACGCGGTGATGGCGAGCTTCTGGACGGCAGGGCCGGTCGGCTCGACGAAGC
>JAODBH010000242.1 GCA_025463865.1 Actinomycetes bacterium
CGGAGTCCCGGTGACCCTCACCAGCGACGACCTCTACCTCTTCAACGAAGGCCGCCACTTCCGGCTCGACGAACGGCTCGGCGTGCATCTGCGCGACGGATCGGCCGAGGCCGCGGTGTGGGCGCCCAACGCGCGCGAGGTGTCGGTCATCGGCGACTTCAACGGTTGGACCGGCGGTCAGGATCGGCTCGAGCCGCAGGGAAGCTCCGGCATCTGGGCCGGGGGCGCGGCCGGGCTCGTCCGCGGGGGCAACTACAAGTACCGGATCACTGGGCCCAACGGCTACGTCGTCGACAAGGCCGACCCGTTCGCGTTCGCGACCGAGACCCCACCCACGCCGGCGTCCGTCGCGTGGGACCTCGCCTACGACTGGCACGACGAGGAGTGGATGCGGCGCCGCAAGGATCGCATCGCGCTCGACGCGCCCGTGTCGATCTACGAGATGCACCTCGGCTCCTGGCGTCGGGACGGCAACCGCCCCCTGAGCTACCGGGAGACCGCGCCCCAGCTCGTCGAGCACATCCATCGTCTCGGCTTCACCCACGTCGAGTTGCTCCCGGTCATGGAGCACCCGTTCTACGGATCGTGGGGGTACCAGACGACCGGGTTCTTCGCGCCGACCCGACGCTACGGGGACCCGCAGGACTTCATGTTCCTGATCGACGAGCTGCACCGCAACGACATCGGCGTGATCCTCGACTGGGTGCCATCGCACTTCCCCACCGACCAGCACGGCCTCGGCTTCTTCGACGGCACCCACCTCTTCGAGGAGGCCGACCCGCGTCGCGGCTTCCAACCCGACTGGAACACCTACGTGTTCGACTACGGGCGACCGGAGGTGCGCGCGTTCCTGCTCAGCAGCGCGCACTTCTGGCTCGAGCGGTACCACGCCGACGGCCTGCGGGTCGACGCGGTGGCGTCGATGCTCTACCTCGACTACTCACGGCCCGACGGCGGGTGGATCCCCAACGAGTACGGCGGGCGCGAGAACCTCGGCGCGGTCCACTTCCTGCAGGACCTCAACCGCGACGTCTACCGCGAGTTCCCTGACGTGCAGACCATCGCCGAGGAGTCCACCGCGTGGCCCGGCGTCAGCCGCCCGACCGACGCCGGTGGCCTCGGCTTCGGATACAAGTGGGACATGGGCTGGATGCACGACACGCTCCAGTACTTCTCGTACGAGCCCATCCACCGGCGGTACCACCACAACGACCTCACGTTCCGGTCGATCTACCGCAACACCGAGAACTTCGTGCTGCCGCTGTCGCACGACGAGGTGGTGCACGGCAAGGGCTCGTTGCTGAACAAGATGCCCGGCGACGACTGGCAGAAGTTCGCCAACCTCCGGCTCCTCCTCGGTTCGATGTACGGGCAACCGGGCAAGAAGCTGCTGTTCATGGGCGCGGAGCTCGCGCCGTGGAGCGAATGGAACCACGACCACGGGCTCGACTGGGGGCTCGACCACTCGCCGATGCACGCGGGTGTCGGGCGCTGGATCACCGACCTCAACGCCGCCTACCGGTCGGAGCCGGCCCTGCACGAGCTCGACGCGGAAGAGGCCGGGTTCGAGTGGCTCGTGGGAGGCGACGAGCTCAACAGCACGTTCGCCTACCTGCGCCGCTCCGCGTCGGGTGACGCCGCGCTCGTGATCGGCAACGCGACCCCCGTCGTCCGGACCAACCAGCGCTACGGCGTGCCGACCGGTGGCTACTGGGCCGAGATCCTCAACTCCGACGCCGGGGTGTACGGCGGCAGCGGCGCGGGCAACCTCGGTGGTGTGCACGCGTCGCCCCTTCCGATGCACGGCCGCCGGTCGTCGCTCACGCTCACGCTGCCTCCGCTCGCGCTGATCGTGTTGCGCCCACAGACACCCGCCTCCTGGTAATGAGCGCGTCCCGTACGTTCGAGGTCTGGGCGCCCCACGCCGACGAGGTGACGCTCGTCCTGGGCCCCGACGGTGCGCGCGAGCTCCCGATGGAGGCGCGGGACGACGGCACCTACTCGGTCACCGTTGCGGCCGCGGACGCGCCCGTCGGGACGCGGTACCGCTACCGGCTCGGAACCGGTGACGACGCCCGGTTGCGCGCGGATCCGGCGTCGCGCTGGCAGCCCGAAGGTGTGCACGGGCCGTCGGCGGTGATGGACGAGACGTTCGAATGGCACGACGACGGTTGGGTCAACCCACCGCTCGACGAATACGTCATCCTCGAGCTGCACGTCGGCACGTTCAGCGATGCAGGAACCTTCGACGGCGCGATCCCCCACCTGACCGCTCTGGCCGAGCTCGGGATCACCGCGGTCGAGATCATGCCGATCGCCGAGTTCCCCGGCGGACGCAACTGGGGTTACGACGGCGTGTTCCCGTCGGCGGCGCAGAGCACCTACGGCGGTCCCGACGGACTGCGGCGGCTCGTCGACGCCGCCCACGCGACGGGCCTCGCGGTCATCCTCGACGTCGTCTACAACCACCTCGGCCCCGAGGGGAACCACCTCGCCGACTTCGGTCCCTACTTCACGAGCACCTACGCGACGCCGTGGGGCGACGCGCTCAACTTCGACGGCGCCGACAGCGACCACGTCCGCCGGTACTTCGTCGACAGCGCCCTCTCTTGGATCGGCGACTGCCACATCGACGCCCTGCGCCTCGACGCCATCCACGCCATCGTCGACTCGTCCGCGCGACCGTTCGTGCTCCAGCTCACCGAAGCGGTACACGAGCTCGCCGAACGCCGGCACCGCACGGTCCACCTGATCGCCGAGAGCGCGGCCAACGACGTCCGCGTCGTCACTCCCGCGACCGAGCTGGGCCTCGGCAACGACGCGCAGTGGGCCGACGACTTCCACCACTCCCTGCACGTCGCGCTCACCGGCGAGCGCACCGGCTACTACGCCGACTTCACCGACTCCGACATCGGCCTCGCGCTCCTGCAGCCGTTCGTGTACGACGGTCGCCGCTACTCGCCCCACCGGCGCATGCACTTCGGCAGCTCGGCCGCGGAGCTGCCCGCGTCGCGGTTCGTCGTCTTCGACCAGAACCACGACCACATCGGCAACCGGCCGGCGGGTGACCGGCTCATCAGCCAGGCGGGGTTCGAGGCCGCCAAGCTGGCGGCCGCGACGCTGCTGGCGTCACCGTACGTACCGCTGCTCTTCCAGGGGCAGGAGTACGGCGAGCGCGCTCCGTTCCCCTACTTCATCAGCCACACCGATCCCAGCCTCGTGGAAGCCGTGCGTCAGGGTCGGGCCCGTGAGTTCACGTTCGCCGACGTCTCCCCGCCGGACCCCCAAGCCGAGAGCACGTTCCGGAGCGCGGTGCTCGACCGGCACCACGCCGAGACCCCCGAGGGCGCGGCGATGCTCGCCTGGTACCGACGCCTGCTCCAGCTCCGGCGCGATCTCCCCGCGCTCGCCGCGGTGCGCGACCCGTTCGCAAGCCAGACGTCGTACCGCGTCGATCGTGTCGATGACGCCGTGATCCTGGAACGTCATCACGCCGGTGATCGCTTCGTCGCGCTGCTCCACTTCGGCCCGGTCGCGGCCACCCTCACCGGCCTGCTCCCCGAGGGGTCCTGGCGCGTGCTCGCGGATTCGGCGTCGGTGGAGTTCAACGGCCCCGATGCCGCGCGCGGGCCGTCGATCGATGGTGGCAAGCAGGCCGAGATCGTCATGGCGCCCATGAGCGCACTCTGGCTACGCGCCGCGTGATCCCGTTCCGGGCCACGTACCGCGTGCAGCTGCACCACGGCTTCGACCTCCACGCCGCCCGCGAACTGGTGCCCTACCTCGCGCGGCTCGGGGTCAGCCACCTCTACGCGTCGCCGATCACCGCCGCAGTCCCGGGCAGCACCCACGGCTACGACGTGATCGACCCGACCGAGGTGAACCCCGAGCTCGGCGGCCGCCCTGCGCTCGACGCGCTCGTCGACGAGCTGCACGCCCACTCCCTCGGGCTGCTGGTCGACATCGTCCCGAACCACATGGCCACGCGAGGCCCGTGGTGGGACGACACCCTGCGCCAAGGCCAGGACGCGGAGCACGCGCCCGTCTTCGACATCGACTGGGACCGGGCCGACGGCCGCGTCGTCCTGCCGGTCCTGGGCGCGCCGGTCGACGCGCTCGTCGACCGCGGCGATCTCGTGCTCGACCGCAGCGCTGCCGGCGGACCTGCGGTGAGGCTCGGCGACCGCGCGTTCCCGCTCGCGCCGGGCTCCGACCTCGACGCTCCTATCCCCGTATTGCTCGCCGCCCAGCACTACGAGCTCGTCGAATGGAGCCGGGACCGGGACCGGCGGAACTACCGGCGGTTCTTCGACATCGACGACCTGATCGGGGTCAGGGTCGAGGATCCGGCGGTGTTCGACCGCACCCACGCTCTGATCCTGGAGCTGGTCGCGCAGGGAGCGATCGACGGGCTCCGCGTCGACCACATCGACGGTCTCCGCGACCCGGGTGCCTACCTCGAGCGACTCAGAGACGCGATCGGGCCCGACCGCCTGCTCGTGGTGGAGAAGATCCTGGGCGACGGCGAGGAGCTTCCGATCGACTGGCCCGTCGACGGCACGACGGGTTACGAGGATCTCGCCGCGCTCGACGCGCTGTTCGTCGATCCGCGCGGACTCGCCCGGCTCACCCACACCTGGATCGTCGACGAGGGCTGCGTCTCCTTCGCCGACGCGGAGGTCGACGGCAAGGAGCTCATGCTCCGGACGAGCTTCCCCGCCGAGCTGTCGGCGCTCGCGATCCGCCTGCCCGAACGCGTGCGTGAGCCGGAGCTGGCCGAAGCAACCCTCGCCCTGCCCGTCTACCGCACCTACGTCGACGACACCGGCGTGCGTCCAGAGGACGCGGCCCGCATCGACGCCGCGGCCGGACCGGGATCGCCGCTCGCCCGCGCGCTGGAGCGGACCGATCCCGACGCCGACCCGCAGCTCGTGCTCGGGTGGCAGCAGCTCACCGGGCCGGTGACCGCGAAAGGCCGGGAGGACACGGCGTTCTACCGCTACGCGCCGCTCCTGTCGCGCTGCGAGGTCGGCGCGGAGCCCGACGATCCGCTCACCGACGCGGTGGCCGCGCTCCACGCGCGGAACGCGGGCCGCCTCGCCCGTTGGCGCCGCGGCCTCACCGCCACCAGCACGCACGACACCAAGCGCAGCGAGGACGTCCGCGCTCGCATCGCCGCGCTCTCCGAGCTCGCCGACGGCTACCACGAGGCCCTCGCCCTCTGGCGCGCCGCGGTGGCACCCGGGCTCGGCCCGCTCGAGGCGCGGTTGATCGTGCAGCACCTGCTCGGCGCGTGGCCGGGCGGCGGTGGTGATCTCGCGCCTGCGGATCGCGACCGGTTTGCCGACCGCATCGCGGGGATGCTCGAGAAGTCGCTCCGGGAGGCGAAGCTCCACACCACGTGGGCCGAGCCCGACGCACCGTACGAGGCGTCGGTCATCGACGCGGCGCGCCGGACGATCGCCGACGGCTCGTTCCTCGCGCACTTCGCCGCCATTCGGGGTCGCGCCGAGATCATCGGCGCAGAACATTCGCTCGCGCTGACCGTGCTCAAGATCGCCGGACCCGGTATCCCCGACGTCTACCAGGGGACAGAAGGCGGAATGCTCAGCCTGGTCGACCCCGACAACCGCCGACCGGTCGACTTCGCGGCCTTGCAACGCGCGCTCGACATCGACCAGCCCGATGCCGACCTTCCCGCCGATCTTTCGACCGCGAAGGTGGCGGTCACCGCACGCGCGCTCCGGGCCCGGACCTCGACGCCGGATCTGTTCGTCGCGGGCGCCTACGAGCCGCTCGACGCGGGCCCGGGCCGCGTCGGCTTCGTGCGCCGTTCCGGCGACCACGTGGCGATCGTGCTCGCGCGGACCTTCGGGCCGGTAGGCGACGGACCCGTAGCGCTCGCCGCGCCCGCTGCCGTCAAGCTGGTCGACGCGCTCACCGGCCGCGCCTACCCGGCGGCAAGCACCCTCGACCCCACCGCGGTCCTGGCCGAACTACCGGTCGCGCTGCTCCTCGGCTGATCGCGAAGGCGGTCAGAGAGGGGACGGCGCGTCCGGGGACGGGATCGCCTGCAGGACCACGATGGAACGGGCCATGACGTCGATCTCGGACCCGAAGTCGAGGACTTCGTCGTCGTTCTCGGGCCGCGCGCCCGAGTCGAGCCCGGTGTCGACGACCGTCTTCCACTGCTTGCCGAAGCGCTCCGACGGCAACGTGAACTTGATCGGCTCGTGGTGTGCGTTGAAGACCAGGTAGAAGCTGTCGTCGCGCACCGCCTCGCCCCGATCATCGCGGGTCGGGATCTCGTCGCCGTTGAGGAAGAGGCCGAGGCTCTTCGCGAAGCCCGCCTGCCAGTCGCCGTCGGTCATGAGATGGCCGTCGGGGAGGAACCACGCGATGTCGCTCACCGCGTCGCCGTAGATGGGACGACCTTGGAACCAGCCGCGGCGCCGGAAGACCGGGTGGCGAGCGCGGAGGTCGGTGAGCCTCCGGGTGAACGCGAGCAGCTGCTCGTCGACGTTCTGCCAGTCGGTCCAGGAGGTCTCGTTGTCCTGGCAGTACACGTTGTTGTTCCCGTGCTGGGTGCGGCCGATCTCGTCGCCCGAAAGGATCATCGGCACACCCTGTGAGACCAGCAGCGTCGTGAGGAAGTTGCGTTGCTGGCGCCGGCGCAGCGCCACGATCTCGGGATCGTCGGTCGGGCCCTCGACCCCGCCGTTCCACGAACGGTTGTGGCTCTCGCCGTCGCGGTTGTCCTCCAGGTTCGCCTCGTTGTGCTTCTCGTTGTACGAGACGAGGTCCGCGAGGGTGAAGCCGTCGTGCGCGGTGACGAAGTTGATGCTCGCCGACGGCCGGCGGCCGGTGCCTTCGTACAGATCGCTGCTGCCGGTGAGCCGGGCCGCGAACTCGGGCAGCATCTGGTCCTCACCCCGCCAGAAGTCGCGCACGGAGTCGCGGTACTTCCCGTTCCACTCCGACCACAACGGCGGGAAGTTGCCTACCTGGTAGCCGCCCTCGCCGACGTCCCACGGCTCGGCGATGAGCTTCACCTGGCTGATCACCGGGTCCTGCTGGATGACGTCGAAGAACGCGCTCAACCGGTCGACGTCGTGCAGGGTCCGGGCCAGCGTCGACGCGAGGTCGAACCGGAACCCGTCGACGTGCATCTCGAGCACCCAGTACCGCAGGCTGTCCATGAGCAGCTGCAGCACGTGCGGGTGGCGCATGTTGAGGGTGTTGCCGGTGCCCGTGTAGTCGACGTAGTAGCGGCGGTCCTCCTCCGAGAGCCGGTAGTAGTACTGGTTGTCGATGCCCTTGAAGCTGAGCATCGGGCCCAGGTGGTTGCCCTCCGCGGTGTGGTTGTACACGACGTCGAGGATCACCTCGATGTTGGCGGCGTGCAGCGTCTTCACCAGCTGCTTGAACTCCTGGACCTGCTGCCCGTCGGCCCCCGCGCTGCTGTACTCGTTGTGCGGGGCGAGGTACGAGATCGAGTTGTAGCCCCAGTAGTTGCGCAGACCCTTCTCCTCGAGGAACTGATCGTGCACGAACTGGTGCACCGGCTGGAGCTCGACCGCGGTGATGTTGAGGCTCTGGAGGTACTCCACGACCTCGGGGACCGCAAGGCCGGCATAGGTCCCGCGCAGCGCCGGGGGCACCGCGGGATGGCGCATGGTGAGCCCCTTGACGTGGAGCTCGTAGACCACGGTGTCCTGCCACGGCGTGCCCGGCGGACGGTCGTTGCCCCAGTCGAAGAACGGGTTGGTCACGACGCTGCGGGGCATCCACCGCGCGCTGTCGGAGGTGCTGGCCCGGTTCTCGTCGCCGAAGCGGTAGGGGTAGACGGCCTGACCCCAGCGCACACCGGCGTCGACCGCCTTGCCGTAGGGGTCGAGAAGGACCTTGTTGGGATTCGCGCGCTGGCCCTGAGCGGGCGCCCACGGGCCGTGGACCCGGAACGCGTACCGCTGCCCCGGCCCCACGCCGCTGATGTAGCCGTGGTGGATGAAGGCGCTCGATTCGGGCAGGGTGAACCGCCGCTCCTGCCCGTTGTCGTACAGGCAGAGCTCCACGCGCTCTGCCACCTCCGAGAACACCGCGAAGTTCGTGCCGACGCCATCGAAGGTCGCACCGAGGGGGAACGGCTTGCCGGGCCAGACGGTGAGTTCGGGTGCCATTCCCTCGGACCGTACCAATGAACGTCCCGTCACGGCCCCCCGCGCCACGCTCGCGGTCTCCGCGGTGCCACTGTCCGTCGCCGCCATCCCGTGTTTTCCTTCGCTCGCCCCCGGCCCGAGGCCCTCTTCTTCCCACCGCCTCTCGCGGCCACACCCCGCGGCCCGAGAACCGACCACGGACGCACGGGCTCGGCACGAGACGAGGCACTAGTAGCTGACGCCCACGTCACCTAATCTCGAAATCACGTCGGCCGCATGCGCCGCGAATCGAGGGGGACTTCGTGAAGGCACTGCTCTATGGCGTTCAGGGTGATCCGCAGCCGGACCCCGGACCCGAGGCCAACCACCTCGTCAAGGCCCTGGCCCGCACGCCCATGAAGATGGTCGAGATGGACGACCCGGGCTTCCTGCTCCCCGATTGGGTCGTCACGAAGCCCCGGCTCACCGGCATCTGCGGCTCCGACTCGAAGCAGGTGTTCCAGGACTGGGGCGAGGTCAAGCTTCCGGACAACCCGATGTACACGTTCTTCTCGCTCCCGCAGGTGCTCGGGCACGAAGTCGTCGCCGACGTCGTCGCGCTCGGCCCCGAAGCCGAAGGGCTCGAGGTCGGTGACCGCGTGGTGCTCAACCCGTGGCTGTCGTGTGGGCCCCGCGGCATCAGCCCGGTGTGCGCCGCCTGCGCCGTCGGCGACTACAGCCTCTGCGCCAACTTCGCGGTCGGTCCGATCTCGGGTGGCATCCACATCGGCACCTGCCGCGACGCCAGCGGCGGCTACGCGCAGCTCATGCCGGCCCACGACTCGCAGCTGTTCAAGGTCCCCGACTCGATCTCCGACGAGCTGGCCGTGTTCGCCGATCCGTTCGCGGTCATGCTCCACGCCATCACCCGCCACCCACCGACCCCGGGCGGCAAGGTCATGGTCTACGGCGCCGGCGCGCTCGGCACCTGCGCCACCGCGATCCTCCGGGGCCTGTACCCCGACGTCGAGGTGCTGGTCGTGGCCCGCTTCGAGGGCCAGGCGTCACTGGCCCGCAAGCTGGGCGCCACCGTGATCGGTCACGAGCCCGCGCTCAGCGTGATCGAGGAGGCCGCGGCGTGGTCCGGCGGCGTGCTCGTCTCGTCCCAGGACGGCATCCCCATGGCGTACCCCGGGGGCATCGACGTCGTGTACGACACCGTCGGCAAGCGGGAGACCTTCGAGGTCGGCTCCCGGGTGCTCAAGGCCCGCGGCACGCTCGTGAAGGCCGGGGTCCACGGTCCGACCATCTGGGAGGACACCCCGCTCTACTTCAAGGAGCTCTCGATGGTGGGTTCCAACGCCTTCGGCTTCGAAGAGGTGCACGGCGTGCGCAAGCACGGCATCGAGCACTACCTCGATCTGGTCGAGTCGGGCACGGTCGACCTCACCGGGATGCTCACCCACACCTTCGGGCTCGACAACTGGCGCGACGCGTTCAACACGATCGCCACCCAGGGCGACACCGGTGCGATCAAGGTCGCGTTCGACTACCGCAACTGATCCACCCAAGCGCACGACCACGAACCTGGAACCACGAAGTCGGCCGGTCCCTGGGGGACCGGCCGACTGCTTCGTACGGTGCTGCGCGTGGGCCGGCTCGGAAGAGCGGGGCTCAGCGGGTGCGGAACGCCTGCGACCGGTGCCGGAGCACGTAGGCCAGCGACAGGAGCGCGATGCCCAGGAGCAGGATGCGGTAGCCGGTGAGCGCCAGGCTGGTGTCGTTGCTACCCGTGCGGGGCAGCGTGCCGTTCACGTCGCCCACCTGGGCCGCACCGACGGTGACACCCGCGCCGGACGTGCCCGGAGCGGCGGTCGTTGCCGGAGCGCTGACCGTGATCGGGCTGACCTGTACGGCGGTGGTGGTCGTCGGCGGCGACGGGCTCGTGGTGGGAGGCGGCGTCGTGGTGGGAGGCGGCGGGGTCGCTGCGAAGGACGCCGAGGCCGACGCGGTCAGCACCAGGGGGTCCTGGGACGGGGCGATCAACCGCTGCAGTCCGGTCCGGACGTAGAACAGGCCGGTGCCGGCGGGAGCGTTGGCCGTGGCGGTCACCGTGGCCGAGCCGACGTTCGATGAACGCAGCCAGAACTGGCCGCCGTCACCGATGGTGTTGGGGATCGGTGCGCCGCTGCCGTCGACGAGATCGGCACCCGTGACCGACAGCGTCACGGTGGGCACCGTGCTGTGCACCGTGTACGGACCGACGTTGGCGTTGATGGCGCCCGCGGTGCTCGACGGGGTGATCGTGAGCGACTGCGTCTGCATCTGCGGGTAGGCGGATGCCGCGACCCGGCCGAGAATCGTCTGGTAGTTGGCGACCACGTTGGGCGGGTTGGCGCCGGGTGTGGTGTCGAGGTCGTAGTTGCTGCTGTAGTGCCACAACGCGGTCTGGACCGAAGCGGCCTTCTCGTCGTTGGTGCCGACGAGCGCGAAGCCGGTGGTCTCCGGGAACTCGTTGTTGATGATCCCGGCCAACGCCGGGAGGTTCGCCGCGGGGACGGTGGTGCTGGTCCACGACACGAGATCGACGGTGTCGCCGATGCCGATGTGGGTGAAGAGGTCGGCGCAGTAGGCGTCGCCGCCCGTGGTCTGCACCACGTTGGCGATGCCGGAGTACGACGTGCCGGTGCCCTTGACGTTCAGGCCCGGACCACCACCCGACACCGTGATCGAGGCGGCTGGTGCCGCGGAAGCGGGTGCCGCTCCCAATGCGAAGGCCGCGAGGGCGACCACGGCGAGCATGACCGAGAAACGACGCATGTATTTCCTCCCACCACTGCCCTCACGGTTCGGCAAGGTACAGCCGCGCGTGAGAGCGCCTCCGAGGGTGCTTTCTAGCACTCGAGTCCTCCCGGCGCGCTGACCCCTTCTGCGCGAACCGGGCGCATCACCCGCGAATGGGTTCGTCCTCCAGCATGCGCTCGAGCTCCGCATCGAGCTCGGGGGCAGCCTCGACGCGCAGCTGCGGGGTGATCCGGTCGAGCCAGCGCGGGAACCACCAGTTGCGGTCGCCCAACAGCTCCATCGTGGCGGGGACCAGCACCATCCGGACGAGGGTGGCGTCGATGAAGATGGCGAACGCGAGGCCGAAGCCGAAGAGCTTCACGATGCGGTTGTCGCCGAAGACGAAGCTCGCGAACACGGTCACCATGATCGCGGCGGCCGCGGTGATGACCCGGGCCGTCGCCGCGAGCCCGTCGGCGACCGCGCCCGCGTTGTCACCCGTGCGGTCGTACTCCTCACGGACCCTCGACAGCAGGAAGACCTCGTAGTCCATGGAGAGGCCGAACAGGATCGCGAACAACATCATCGGCATGAACGAGACGATGGGCACCGTCTCGCTGAGGCCGATCACGCTCTTCATCCAACCCCACTGGAACACCGCGACGATCACGCCGTACGCCGCGCCGATCGACAGCAGGTTCATCGCCGCCGCTTTGAGCGGCACCGCGACCGACCGGAACACCACCATGAGGAGCACCACGGACAGCAGGATCACCGCGCCGATGAACCAGAACAACCGGCTTTGGACCTTCTTCGACATGTCGATGAAGATCGCGGCCTGCCCTCCGACGTAGACGTCGGCCTTCGTGCCCCGGATCGCGGTCGGGATGACGTCGTTGCGCAAACGATTCACGAGCTTGGTCGTCGCGGCGTCCTGCGGGGAGGTCGTCGGGATGACGCGCAGCACGGCGGCGGTGCCCGCGGCGTTCGCTTGGAGCGGCGCGACAGAACGCACGCCGGGAGCGGCCGCGATCGCGGCGGAGAGCGGCGCGAGGTCGCGTACCGGCGTCCCGTTCGTGACGACCGACAGCAACAGCGGGCCGTTGAATCCCGGACCGAAGCCCTGGGCCAAGAGGTCGTAGGAGCGGCGGGTGGTGAGCGACTTGGGGCTGGCGCCGTTGTCGGCCATGCCGAGCCGCATGCTGAACACGGGCGCGGTCAGCAGACCGAGCACGACCAGAGAACCGACGAGGTAACGCCACGGGTGCGCGGAAACCTGGCGACCCCAGCGGTGCCACATCGTTTCACGCGTGCTCACACCGGCGCCGGCGCGCATCCCCGGAACCCGCAACGCGTCGATCTTGTGACCGGCGAAGCCGAGCAACGCGGGCAAGAGCGTGAGGGCGATCGCGACCATCACCGCAACCGTGAGGCCCGACATCAAGCCCATGAGAGTCACGTCCCGGATGCCCGCGATCGCAAGACCGGCGATCGCGATCACGACGGTCGTGCCCGCGAACAACACCGCGGCACCGGCAGTCGCGATCGCACGACCGGCCGATTCCTCGACCGTCATCCCCTGATGCAGATGCTCGCGGTGCCGGGTCACGATGAACAGCGCGTAGTCGATGCCGACACCGAGACCGATCATCGTTGCGAGCGTGGGCGAGAACGAGTTCAGTTCGACGACCGAGGCGACGATCGTGATCAACCCGAGGCTGGTGACCAGACCGACGATTGCCAATCCGATCGGCAGGCCCATCGCGATCACGGACCCGAACGCGGCCAGCAGCACGACGATCGCGACGAGCAGCCCGATCATCTCCTGCCCGCCGGGTGCGTTGTTCACGGCCTGCGAAGGAAGGTCACCACCGAGCTCCATACGAACCACGCCGGATCGCGCGACCGTGGTCGCGGTTGCCTCGAGCCCCTGGAAGGCCTTGGTGCGGATCTCGCTCGCGGGTCGCGTGTACTGCACGTCGGCGTACGCGATGCGGTTGCCCGCGGCGCGGTGCAACGCGCCGACCTGGGCGACGTCGGGCTGGCCCGCAACCTGCGCGAGCGCGGAGTCGACCGCGGCCTTCGCGTCGGCGCCGGCGAGCGTCCCGTGTTCCGCGGCGAAGACCAGCTGCGCCGACGTGCCGGCCGCGGCGGGGAACTTGGCTTGGAGCACGTCGAGCGCCTTCTGCGCCTCGACTCCCTGGATCTTGAACGTGTCGGCCGTCTTGCCGCCGAAGGCTTGTCCGAGCACGACGGCCGCAATGGCGATCGCG
>JAODBH010000261.1 GCA_025463865.1 Actinomycetes bacterium
TCCTCGATCAGCTAATCCACGAAGATCGACAGGTCGTTGCGAATGAAGCGGGCGCCGTTCCACTGCAGCAGTCCGCCGATGATGCTGGTGGGGACCCCGAGCGCGATGACCGTGCCGCGGATGCCGATCGCGTCGGTGAAGAAGCCCGACAGCACGCCGCCGAGGAAGCCGCCGATGAAGAAGATGTACATGGTGGCCATCGCGGTGCCCATGCCGCGCAGCCGGTAGGGGATCACGGCTTGCAGGACCGGCCCGGTCATGGCGAAGGCGGAGGTCGTGAGCACCGCTTGCGGGATGCCGAGGATCCAGAACGCGGTGGTGCTGTGCACCGAGTACTGGAGCGGCGTGAACAGCGCCGACGGGAGGATGAGCGCCCCGACGATCGCGAGTGCCTTCGCCGGGTTCACCCGGTAGACCTTGTCGAAGTAGCGGCCGACGAACGGCAGCAGCGGAAGTGCCGCGATGCCCGACAGCGTGAGGATCAGACCGCGGTCGAGCAGATGGTGCACGTGGAGGTTGTCGTTCAAGTAGAGCGACGCGAGCTCGCCCTGGCTGAACAGGCCGAAGCCGAGGGCGCAGAAGCCCACCAGCACGGTCTTGATGGTGGCGATCTTCTTGATCCGGGCGAACGCGGCTTCCATCGAGATCGGCGCGGGGTTCTCGTCCTCGATGACCTCGCCGAGGACGTCGTCCTTCTCGAACTGCCCCCGCGGCGGCTCTTTGATGAAGAAGGCGAGGATGGCGACGACCGCCACCGGCAGGCCGAGCAGGTACCACGCCCAGCGCCATCCCTCCGGTCCACCGGCCCACACCGCGATCGCAGCGACGAGGATCGGGCTCACGAGACCGAGCGCCTGCGCGCCCATGTTCATCCCGGCCGACATGCGGGCCCGGATGCCGATCGGGTAGTTGTCGGCGAGGAGCGACTGGTGGACGGGGATGCTGTTCGACTTCGCGATGCCGGTGGCGAACCGCGTCCAGAAGAGCATGAACGCGTTGACCGCGAAGCCGGACAGGAACACGAAGCCGGCGAAGAACAGGCTGGCGACCCCGACGATCGGCACGCGCCGCACGCGGTCGGCGAGCCAGCCCATCGGGACCGCGCCGAGCACGAAGAACGCGGACGACGCGGTGCCGATGAACACGATGGTGCCGCTGCTGATGCCGAACGAGTGCCGGATGTTGGGCCCGAGGACCTGGATCGCGGCGCCCTCGAGCTCGTCGAGCGAGAGCAGCAGGCCCAGCACGATGAACATGAGCCGACCGCCGCGGGCGAAGGCCTGGCTGAAGGTGACCGGCTCGGAGTTGACCCCGGGCAGCACGTCGTCGGGGAAGATGATCTGCTCCGAGGAACGCGCCTGTGCGGCCTCGCGCGCCGCCTCCTCGTCGAGCACCGCGGCCGCGAGTGCGGCGACGTCACCCCGGGAGTCCGCTTCCACCACACCGCCTTCGCCGCCGTGGCGCCCGCCGACCGCGGTCACCCCGATGTTCGTGCTGCCGCCGTGCCGGTTATCCCGGGACGTCCTCGATCGGGGTGAGCGGCTTCCAGTCGCCGCCGCCCGCGATCGATGAGTCGAACGCCTCGAGCCGGAAGGAGTCCTGGATGTCGTACTTGCCCTTGTGCAGCGACCCGAACTGGCCGCCGCCGCGGTTGACGATCGGGCCGTAGGAGTTGACCGCCTTGATCCAGCTCGCGGTGGTGAGCTTCTTGCCGGCCTTGGTGGCGATGTCGTGGAACATCGTGATGATCTGGCAGGAGTCGTTCAGCGCGCCGTAGGTGTCGAGCGTCTTGCCGCCCGGGCCCGGCACCACCTGCTCCGCATTCGGCGGCGTCTTGCCCAGCTGCTTCTTGTAGATCGCGGAGCAGTAGGTCCAGTCGGCGCTGTTGTCGTACTCGTGGGGCGTCGGGCCCGATGTCGACAGGATCCCCTCGTAGGGGTTCGGCTTCGTGCCCGCCTGGACCTGGTCGCGGGCGGGGGAGCGCACGTCCTGGTTGTCCACGATGAGCTGCACCTTGGGCAGCGCGTTGCGGATCTCGGTGACGAAGTCCTTGGAAGAGACCTCGTCGCCCGAGAGGAAGATGCTGTTCACGTGCTCGCCCTTCCATCGCTCGATGAAGCTCTGGAGCTGGGCCTGGGCGGCCGACGTGTCGGAGGTGCCGTTGATCGACAGGACGGCCGTCGAGCCGAGCTTGACGCCCTTCTTCTTGAGCGCGGGGACGATCGTCTGGTTCACGACGCCCGCCTCGGCCGAGCCGCCGAGCACGGCCACGGTCTTGCCCTTCAACCGCTTGGTCTTGCTGAGCAGGTCGATGAGGACCTTGGCGGTCCGCTCGTTGGTCGCGCCCGGATAGATCATCAAACCCTGGGGCGACTTGTCGATGATCTGTTGTGTGAGCTGGAACGTCATCAGCACGGTCTTGTGCTGCTTCGCGACGCAGGTCTGGGCGTCGCCGGAGAAGTCGACGAAGGTGCCGATCACCGCGAACACCTTGTCGTCGTCGGTGAGCTTCGTGCACACCGCGAGCGGTGCCGCGCTTCCGAGCGGGCAGTACTTCTCGTAGACGGGAACGATGGTGCGCCCGTTGATGCCACCCTTGGCGTTGAGGTCGTCGATGAAGGCGCTGTAGACCTTGTCCTCGTCGACCCGGACGGAATCGACGAAGTCCTTGATGCAGCTGAAGTCGACGAGGGCGATCCCCACTTTGATCGTCGTCGGGGTCACGCCGGTCTGGGTCCCGCCGGTGGCCGCCGACGCGCCGGTGGCGCCCGTG
>JAODBH010000269.1 GCA_025463865.1 Actinomycetes bacterium
GGCCGGCGAACGCGGCCGCGACCTGGCTCGAACGGCGGTCGAGCTCGGACCACGTCACCGAGCGTTCGTCGCCGCCGATGGCGAGATGCACGTACGCGACCTCGTCCGGTCGCTCCGCGGCGAGGGCACGCAGTCGTTCCACGTTGCTCGTCACCTCTTCGCTGCTCGTCTCCTCTTCGTCTGCCATCCGCGTCCTCTCGTTCCCGCCGGTGGGTCAGAACCGCTCGGCGGAGTAGACGACCACCCCGCCGAAGTTGGCCGACGAGTGGCAGGCGAGCCCGACGCGCTTGCCGTCGAGCTGGCGCGGCCCGGCCCGGCCCGACAGCTGCAGGTAGCACTCGAGCATTTGGGGCACACCGTGCATCCGGCCGTTGCCGAGCGCTCCCCCGCTGTGGAGGATGTCGAGCCGCTTCGAGCTGTCGTCCCGTAGGAACTGCGCCGCCTCACCCGGCCCGCAGTATCCGAGGGCTTCGAGCCAGTACCAGATGAACGGCGAGAAGCCGTCGTACAACTGGGGGTGGTCGATGTCGTCGCGGGTCAGTCCGGTGTGCTCCCAGAGCATCTCGGCCGTGCGGGCGCTGCCTTCCCGGACGTCGTCGAGCGACCAGGCCATGCCGAGGCTCGCTGCGGTCGGATTGCCCTGCGCGAACCCTGAGACGTAGACGGGTGCGTTCGGGAGGTCGGCCGCGCGCTCCGCGCTCGTGAGCACGAACGCGGCCGCGCCGTCGATGGGGATGTCGCAGTCGAGGATGCAGACGGGATCCGCGATCATCCGGGCCGACATGTAGTCCTCGACGGTGATCGGCTGCCCGTGCCAGTACGACCACGGGATCTCGGCGCCGTTCGCGCGCAGTCCGACGACGACGTCGGCCATGTCGTCGCGGGTGGCGTCCGATCGTTGCAGGTACTCGTTGTACGAGAACGCGATCCCCGACGGCGCGCCCCAGAACCCCTGCGGCGCGACCCACTGCGCGCCGCCGGCCGCGCTGGTCATCGGATTCTGGTGGTAGCCCCGTCGCGGGTTCGACAGCGCCCGATGCAGGAGGACGTAATCGGCGCTGCCGGCCAGGATCGCCTCGGTGGCGAGGATGACGGAGCCGGGAAGCTGTCCGTAGCCCTGGAAGCCGCACAGCCACCGGGCGTGGGTACCGAGCGTCTCCGCGACCCAGTTGGCCGTCACGATGTCGACCCCGTCGACGGACCCGTGGCCTCCCGCCGCCGGCAGGATCGAACCGGTGGTGAACCCGTCGATCTGCTCGGGCTGCAGACCGGCGTCGGCGATCGCCTGCAGGCAGGTCTCGATGGTCAGCGCGCCGAGGGTCAGTCTGGAGTGACGCTCGATCGGGCTCTGCGCGTATCCGACGATCGCAACCTCGTTCCGACCGGTGAAGCGGCCGCTCACGACCTCGCTCCGACCAGGCGGAACGCGGGGACCGCCGCGCCACCGGGTAACGACTCGAACACGACCTCGACCGCCGCGCCCAACTCGATCGCCGCGGTTGGTCCGTCGACCAGACGACCGATGAGCGCGACGTCCTCCTGCTCCACCACCTTCACCCGTGCGAGGACGAAAGGGAGGTCGGCGGCGAAGCCCGGAAGGAACGCCTGGCGCATGACCGTCCAGCTGCCGATGGTCCCCCGACCGCTCACCGGCTCGAACTCGAGCGACGGAGGGACCGAATGACACGCGTTGCAGATGGTCGTCGGCGGATGGCTGAAGTGGCCGCAGTCCTGACAGCGCTGCACCGCGAGCCGGCCTTCAGCCGTCGCGCGCCAGAAACCCTCCGACTGCGCGTCGACGACCGGCACCGGCTTGCTGTCACCCTCCACGAACGTCGTCGAGTCCTGCTCGTCTCGCTTCAGGTGCGCGGGAACTTGTAGAACTCCCGGGCGTTGAGCTCGACGATGCGACGGCATTCGTCGTCGGGGACGTCGAGCAGCGCGTCGGCGAGGACCTTCCGGCTGTTCGGCCAGTTCGAGTCGTTGTGGGGGAAGTCGGCTTCCCACATGATCTTGTCGACGCCGATGAGGTCGCGGTTCCGGAGCGCGTACGCGTCGGAGATCATGCACACCCAGATGTGCTCGGCGAACACCTCGGACGGCAGCGTCGTGTTCTGCAGACCGTCGTAGCGGCTTCGCTCCCACGTGTAGTCGAGGCGTTCGAGCACGTACGGCACCCATCCGGCTCCGCCTTCCGACAGCGCGACCCGGCAGTTGGGCAAGCCGTTGAACACACCGCCGTAGATCATGTCGCCCAGCGCGCTCATGGAGTTGATGCCACACAGTGCGACGCCGACCGAGAACGTGGTCTCCGGCGAGGGACTGATCAGGCCGGACGACGTCCCGATGTGCATCGACAACGGCAACCCGGTTGCGTTGCAGACCTCGAACACCGGCCGCCAGTAGCCGGTCGGGAACGACGGCAGCCCGAGCGGGTGCGGGTTCTCGACGAAGAGAATCGCCTTCGAGCCCTTCTCGGCGCACCGCTCGATCTCCACGACCGCGGCGTCGACGTCCCACAGCGGAACGAGCGTCTGCGGGATGAACCGATCCGGGTACGCGGCACACCACTCGTCGAGCATCCAGTTGTTCCAGGCCCGGACCAGAGCGAGCGCGAGATCCTTGTCTTCGCCCTGGAGGAACTGGGTCCCTCCGAAGCGCGGGAAGGTCGGGAAGAGCAGCTCCGCCCAGACACCGTCCTCGTCCATCGAGCGAACCCGCTCGTGCACGTCGAAGGCGGCCGGGATCATGTCCTCGTAACGGCGCGCGAAGAGGTCGTCACCCCGCCCGACTTCGTCCGACCGGAACTTGCGGGTCTGCGGGTTCCCCTGGAACGACAGCGGATAGAAGCGGTCCTCCCAGAGCCAGCCCTCGACGCCATCGCGCTCGACGATGTGGGGCGCGCGGTCGCGGAACTTCGGCTCGATGTGATCGACGAACACGTGCGGTGGCTCCACCACGTGGTCGTCCACCGAGATCGCTTGCATGTCGTCGCGCAGCATGGAGCCTCCGGAGTCGGTCGACCATTTCGGTCACGCACGGCCACACGCTTGATACCGCCGTTCACCGCTGAACACAAGCTGCCGCCCTGAAATCCCGGTAGCGCCCACGCCCGTCGGGGTACGCCCGCAGTCGCTCTCAGCGGGGCGGCAGGGAGAGGGCCAGCACCGCCGGCGGCGACGAGCTGCCCACCGGAATGACGATGGTGTCGCCCGCGACCGACATCCAGCCGTTGACCCCGCCGCCGGCGTCGTAGCTCCAGACGACCTTTCCGTCGTGGCGATCGAGCGCCATGAGCGTCCCGTCGACGAGAGCGGTGAAGACGAGATCGTTCACGACGGTGGCACCGCCGAGAGGATTGCCGGGGAGGGTCCGGGTCCACTTCACGGCTCCGGTCCTCGCGTCGACCGCGTCGATCTCACCTTCGCCCTTGGTCACATCCGCACCGAAGT
>JAODBH010000220.1 GCA_025463865.1 Actinomycetes bacterium
GACGACAGCTTTCGCCGTCGCGGCAATCACCGGCTTTCCTGCCACCTCGGCCGATGCGCGGACCTGAGCGACACAACCGTCGATCGAGACAACCTCTGCCGACAGTTCCAAGACGTCGCCGAGGACAACCGGTGCCAGGAATCGAGCCTCCAACTCTCGCAGATGCTCGACGCCGAGCCAGTCCGTCAGGAACCCGGCCAGCATGCCCGCCTGCATCTGCCCCATCGCGATAACACCGCGAAACCCTGCCCGTGTCGCGAACTCGGGGTCGTGGTGCAGCGGGTTGAAGTCGCCGCCTGCACCGGCGAAGCGAACGATGTGGGTCTGCGTGATAGGCCCGATCCGCCGCGTTTCCGGGGCATCGCCGACCGACAATCTGTGCGGCCGTCTCATGTGGTTGCGGCGCGCTCGATGATGACCTCACGTGTCCAGACCACCGGCAAAGCCGACGCGTCTACAAATTCCGTCTCGAGGGTGACCAGTCGCAGCGAGCCGCCCTGGCGCCCATCGCGCCGCTCGTCCGAGACAACTCGTCGAGTACCGACCAAGTAATCACCTGCGACGAGTGGCCTCGCGTACTGCCACCGGACGGAACCCACGACGACGCGGGCAAGGTCGAGACCGAGGCCGGTGACCATCGCCTGCTGGTCACGGTAGTGACCGGCGACCACGACATGAGTTGGCGTCGCGGGGCGACCGGCAAACCCAGCAGTCGCGGCTGCATCGTCGTCGATGTGCACTGGATCGGCAGTGAGGGTGGCGCGGACGAACTCGCCGATCTTGCCGCTGTCCACGGTGAACTCGACCCGATCGAGGATCAGGTCACTCTCGGTCATCTGACCTCCGTTTGGTCCGACCTATAGTATCATTACGAATACTACGCAGGGGGTGTCATGGACCTGGCCGACGCACCGGAAGACGCCGTCTTTCGCGCCGAGATCCGAGACTGGCTTGCCAGCGCTCTGCCGCAGCTGCCCTGGCCCGAGCCGACGGACCTCGTAGCCAAGCTGCCGTTCTGGCGAGCGTGGCAAGTCCTGCTCTTCGAGGCCGGCTTCGCAGGGGCGAGCTGGCCCAAGGAGTACGGCGGCGGCGGCATGGACGCGTGCCGGCGCGCAATCCTGACCGAGGAGATGGACCGCGCCGGAGCACCCGACCGGCTCAACACGATCGGGGAGGACTTCGCCGGCCCGACGATCATCGAGTTCGGCACGGATCCGCAGAAGCAGCGCTTCTTGAAGCCGATACTCACCGGGGAGCACATTTGGTGCCAGCTGTTCTCCGAGCCCGAGGCCGGTTCCGACCTCGCCTCGCTGCGCACGACCGCCACCCGAGTCGACGGTGGCTGGCGCATCCAAGGACAGAAGATCTGGACCAGTCGAGCCCACCTCGCCTCATACGCCATCCTGCTTGCCCGCACGGGCGGCGGTGAACGGCACAAGGGCATCACCTACTTCTTGCTGCCGATGGACACCGAAGGCGTCAGCGTGCGTCCGCTGAGGCACATGCTCGGCGAGGCCGAGTTCAACGAGGTGTTCCTCGACTCCGTGTTCGTGCCGGACGACCTGGTGTTGGGCGACATCGATGGTGGCTGGCGGGTAGCGATGGCGACCTTGTCCTACGAGCGGGTCGCCATCGCGACCGGACGCGTCAACACCCGACGAGCCGTCGAAGAAATCGTCGCCGACATGGCGGACCGGCGCGATGCCAACGGCCGCCCGCTGGGTCAGGACCCGGTGATCCGACAGCAGGTGGCAGACCTCTACGGACGCTCACTGGTGCACTACGTCATCGGCCAGCGCGTGCTCACGCTCACCGCGACTGACGGACCGCCGGGGCCGGTGACCTCGATCGGCAAACTCTACTTCTGTCCGCTCGTCGAGGATCTTGCCGACTTCCGCCTCTCACTCGACCCGCTCGGCGGCCAGTTCGACCCGGACGACGACACCGCGAGCGACACGGCTCGCTGGGTGCGCCTGGCCTACCAGAGTCGGGGCACGGCGATAGCCGGCGGATCCACATTCATCCAACGCAATATTCTGGCCGAGCGCATCCTCGGAATGCCGAGGTCCTGACTGTGTCGGACTATGTGTGGTCACCTACGACCGATTACATCGAGAACGCAAACGTCACACGGTTGGCGCGCACCAACGGGATCGCCACGTTGGCGGAGCTTCGGGCGCGGTCGGTGGCCGATATCGGCTGGTATTGGGACGCGGTTGTGCGCGACCTGCAGCTCCAGTTCCGCACTCCGTATTCCGAGGTCGTGGACATCAGCCAGGGCATCGAACACCCGGACTGGTTCATCGGCGGGACGCTCAACGTCGCCGATGCATGCCTGACGAGGTGGGCGTGCGATCCGCAGACTGCCGATCGCCCGGCCGTGGTCCACGAGGCTGAGGACGGCACGACGCAGACTCTGACCTTCGCCGAAGTCGAGGACCAGGTGCGGCGTGCTGCCGCCGGGCTGCGGACTCTCGGTATCGGCAAAGGCGACACCGTCGCGCTGTTCATGCCGATGATCCCGGAGGCAGTTGTCGCCTCCTATGCAGTCGCTTGGCTGGGCGCCGTCCTGGTCCCACTCTTCTCCGGATTCGCCCCGTCCGCGATTGCGGCGCGGTTGCAGGATGCGGGTGCCAAGGCGGTGATCGTGGCGGACGCGACGGTACGCAGAGGACGCACCCTGGGGATGCGGGCGTTGCTTGCCGAGGCGCTGGCGAATTGCCCGAGCGTCGAGCACGTGGTCGTGATCGACAA
>JAODBH010000003.1 GCA_025463865.1 Actinomycetes bacterium
AGATCGAGCGCCGTACCCGTGAGCACCACGAGACGCCGCACTTCCGTGGCGGCGAGGAGTAGGTCGACACGATGTTGATGCCCCGCAAGGTTCGTCACCGCAAGGTGCAACGAGGCCGCATGACCGGCATGGCCAAGGGTGGAACGCGCCTTGCCTTCGGCGAGTTCGGCATCCAGGCATTGGAGCCCGGCTGGTTGACGAACCGACAGATCGAGGCAGCTCGTATCGCGATGACCCGCCACATCAAGCGTGGCGGCAAGGTCTGGATCAACGTCTTCCCCGACAAGCCGATCACGCAGAAGCCCGCCGAGACCCGCATGGGTTCGGGCAAGGGCAACCCGGAGAAGTGGGTCGCGGTCGTGAAGCCCGGCCGGGTGCTGTTCGAGCTCTCCGGCGTGCCCGAGGCCACGGCGCGCGAAGCCATGCGGCTCGCGATGCACAAGCTTCCGATCAAGTCGCAGTTCGTCCTTCGCCACGAGGAGGCCTGATGCCTTCCGAGAAGACCGCGGTGCTGCGCGAGCTCAACGACCCCGAGCTCATCGCCCGGCTGATCGCCGCTCGCACCGAGATGTTCAACCTCCGGTTCCAACTCGCAACCGGACAGCTCGACAACACCTCGCGCCTCGGCCAGGTGCGCAAGGAGATCGCCCGGTTGGAGACGCTCCTTCGCGAGCGCGAGATCGCGGCTGCGGAAGCGGCCGAGGAGCAGCAGTGATGGCAGAGAACGAGAGCACCGAGAGCTCCGAGACCCGGCCGAACGGACGAAAGATCCGCGAGGGCCTCGTCGTCTCGACGAAGATGGACAAGACCGTCGTCGTGGCGATCGTCGACCGCGTCCAGCACCGTCGCTACCAGAAGACGCTGCAGCGCACGCACAAGTTCTACGCGCACGACGACGCGAACGACGTGCGTGAAGGTGACCGCGTGCGCATCCAAGAGACCCGGCCCATGTCGCGCTTGAAGCGCTGGCGTGTGATCGAGGTCCTCGAGCGGGCCCGCTGAGCGCGGCCCGGACCAGGAAAGCAACGAGATGATCCAGCAAGAGAGCCGGCTCAAAGTGGCCGACAACTCAGGGGCCAAAGAGGTCCTGTGCATCAAGGTCCTCGGCGGCACCCGTCGCCGCTACGCCGGGATCGGCGATGTCTTCGTCGCGACCGTCAAGGACGCGCAGCCGGGCGCCGGCGTGAAGAAGGGCGACGTCGTGAAGTGCGTCGTCGTCCGCACGAAGAAGGAGCGCCGCCGTCCCGACGGCAGCTACATCCGCTTCGACGAGAACGCCGCCGTGCTCATCAACGACCAGATGCAACCGCGGGGCACGCGCATCTTCGGCCCCGTCGGCCGGGAGCTGCGCGACCGCAAGTTCATGCGCATCGTCTCCCTCGCTCCGGAGGTGCTGTGATGAAGATCAGGAAGGGCGACCGCGTCCAGGTGATCTCGGGCAAGGATCTCGGCAAGACCGGCGAGATCTCCCGCGTCATCCCGGGCCGCGAGCGCGTCATCGTCGACGGCATCAACGTCGCGAAGAAGCACCAGAAGCCCACCAACGCCACGATGCAGGCCGGCATCATCGACAAGGAGATGCCGGTGCACGTGTCCACGGTGGCGATCCTCTGCCCCAAGTGCGGACCCACCCGCATCGGCTACCGCTTCGAGGCCGACGGCACGAAGGTGCGCGTCTGCCGCAAGTGCGGGGGTGATCTCTGATGGCGCAGGCCACCGTGGTCCGTCCCCGCCTGAAGCAGCTGTTCGAGTCGGAGCTGCGGGCGCAACTGCAGGAGGAGCTCGGGCTCCGCAACACGATGCAGGTCCCGAGGCTCTCGAAGATCGTGGTCAACTCCGGCGTCGGGCAGGCGACCCAGCAGTCGTCGCTCCTCGACGGTGCGGTCAACGACCTGACCCTCATCACCGGCCAGAAGCCGGCGGTCACGCTCGCGAAGAAGTCGATCGCGGGCTTCAAGCTCCGCGAGGGCAACGCGATCGGCGTGAAGGTCACCATGCGGGGCGATCGGATGTGGGAGTTCTACGACCGGCTCGTCACGCTGGCGATTCCCCGCATCCGCGACTTCCGCGGCCTGTCGAGCACGTCGTTCGACGGGCGGGGCAACTACACCTTCGGCGTGGTCGAGCAACTGATCTTCCCGGAGATCGACTACGACAAGATCGACACGATTCGCGGTATGGACATCACCATCGTCACGACGGCCCGGACCGACGACGAAGGACGGGCCCTACTGCGGGCGCTCGGCTTTCCCTTCCGTCGCGCCGGTCAGACCCAGGGGTAACGCATGGCCAAGAAGGCACTCATCATCAAGCAGCAGCGCACGCCGAAGTTCAAGGTGCGCGCCTATACGCGGTGCCGCCGTTGCGGCCGCCCGCGTTCGGTGTACCGCCACTTCGGGCTGTGCCGCATCTGCCTGCGCGAGATGTCGCACGCGGGCGAAGTTCCCGGCATGACCAAGGCCTCCTGGTGAAGGGCGCGCGTCGATGACGATGACCGACCCCATTGCCGACATGCTGACACGGCTGCGGAACGCCAACACCGCGTTCCACGACACCGTGGTCATGCCGTCCTCGAAGCTGAAGGAAGCCCTTGCGGCGATCCTGAAGCGCGAGGGCTACATCGACGAGTTCGCGGTCGAGGACGACACGACCCGACCCGGTCGGAAGCTCTCGATCGAGCTGAAGTACAGCAGTGACCGTCAGCGCACCATCTCCGGCATCAAGCGCGTCTCGAAGCCGGGTCTGCGCGTGTACACCAAGGGCGAACACGTGCCCCGCGTGCTCGGAGGCATGGGCATCGCGGTTCTGTCCACGAATCAGGGTCTCATGACCGACCGCGAGGCGCGCGAGCGCAACGTCGGCGGCGAGATCCTCTGTCACGTCTGGTAATCGGAGCTCGACATGTCCCGCATCGGAAGGAAGCCCATCACGGTCCCCTCGGGGGTCGAGGTGACCGTCAACGACCAGCACGTGGTGGTCAAGGGGTCCAAAGGCACGCTCGAACACGTCCTGCCCGCCACCATCGCGCTCCTCCGCGAGGGCGACGAGATCGTGGTGACGCGCGAGAACGACGAGCGCCAGAACCGCGCCCTCCACGGGCTCAGCCGTTCGCTCGTCAACAACATGGTCGTGGGCGTCTCCGACGGCTTCAGCCGCGACCTCGAGATCGTCGGCGTCGGGTACCGCGCTGCGGCCCAGGGCCCGAACAAGCTCGAGCTGCAACTCGGCTTCTCGCACCTCGTGCACTTCGAGGCACCCGACGGCATCACGTTCGAGGTGCCGTCCCCGACCCGCATCACGGTCCGGGGCGTCGACAAGCAGCAGGTCGGCCAGGTGGCCGCGAACATCCGCAAGATCCGCAAGCCCGAGCCCTACAAGGGCAAGGGCATCCGTTACGCCGGCGAGCGCGTGTTGCGCAAGGCCGGGAAGTCGGCGAAGTAGGGACGATGAGCGTCAGCAGGAGTCAGGCCCGGGCCCGCCGTCACTTGCGGGTCCGCAAGAAGGTTCGGGGAACGGCCGAGCGTCCGCGTCTCGCGGTGTTCCGGTCGAACCAACACATCTACGCGCAGGTCATCGACGACGACGCAGGCCGCACCCTGGCTTCGGCGTCCACCGCCGAAGCCGCGCTGCGCGCGGGCACGGGTGGAACGGTCGCGGCGGCGCGTCAGGTCGGCGAGACGGTCGGCCAACGGGCCAAGGACGCAGGGATCGCCGCCGTCGTGTTCGACCGCGGCGGCTTCCGTTACCACGGGCGGATCGCGAGCGTTGCCGACGGCGCGCGCGCGGCCGGCCTCGAGCTCTAAGGGAACGAGGGGTTTTCATGGCCGAAGGCCAGTTCGAAGAGCGAGTGATCACGATCAACCGGGTCGCCAAGGTGGTCAAGGGCGGCCGACGGTTCTCCTTCACCGCGCTTGTGGTCGTCGGAGACGGCGCCGGCAACGTCGGCCTCGGCTACGGCAAGGCCAAGGAAGTTCCCGCCGCGATCCAGAAGGGGATGGAAGAGGCGAAGAAGAACGTCTTCGCCGTCGCCCTCGCGGGGAGCACGATCACCCACCAGCTGATCGGCGAGCACGACGCGGCTCGGGTGCTCCTGAAGCCCGCGGCGCCCGGAACCGGTGTCATCGCCGGTGGCGCGGCCCGCATCATCCTGGAGGCGGCCGGCGTGCACGATGTGCTCGCCAAGTCCCTCGGCTCGTCGAACGCGATCAACGTATCCCGCGCCACGATCGACGGGCTCCGGAGCCTGCGCCGGCCCGACGAGATCGCCCGTCTGCGCGGCAAGTCGCCGGCCGAGGTGTCGTCCGCGGGCATGCTGCGCGCGTACGAGGCCCGCAACGCGAAGAAGACCGTGATCACGGAGGTCAAGTGATGGCGACCGTACGCGTCACCATGATCCGTTCGGCCATCGGCTCCAAGCCCAAGCAGCGCGCCACGCTTGCCGCGCTCGGGCTGCGCAAGATCAACCAATCCGTCGAGCACGCGGACGTTCCCCAGCTCCGCGGCATGATCGCCCGCGTCCCGCACCTCGTGCGGGTCGAGGAGGCCTGATGAAACTCCATGACCTCAAGCCCGCTGCGGGCTCGAAGAGCCAGAAGCACCGCGTCGGCCGGGGTATCGGCGGCAAGGGCGGCAAGACCGCCGGCCGTGGCACCAAGGGCCAGGGCGCGCGCGGTTCGGTCAAGGCCGGGTTCGAGGGTGGCCAGACGCCACTGCACCGGCGCACCCCCAAGCTGAAGGGCTTCAACAACCCCTTCCGGGTCGAGTACGCGGTCGTCAACCTCGACACGCTCGCCGACTTCGAGGCCGGGGCGGAGGTCGACCCCGGCACCCTCCGGGCCCGTGGCCTCGTGGCCAAGCAGGGGCTGGTCAAGATCCTTGCCCGTGGCACCCTCGAGCGTCCGCTGACCGTCCGTGCCCACGCCTTCTCGGCCGGCGCGAAGCAGGCCATCGAGTCCGCAGGTGGTAGTACCGAGGTGATCCCGGCGCCGTGGGGCGATCGTCGTCCGCCGGCCAAGGGCAACGCGCACGCAAACCGATAGGCTGGCGCACCCGCCGCGCGAGGAGAAGCCGCTCCGTCATGTTGTCCCGCCTCCGGAACATCTTTCGGGTGCCCGACCTGCGCAACAAGATCCTGTTCACCATCATGGTGATCGCGGTCTACCGCCTCGGCACCCACCTTCCGCTGCCTTACGTCGACTTCGCGCAGATCAAGGTCCTGCAGAAGTCGTCGGGAAGCAACGGCTTCGTCGGCTTCCTCGACCTGTTCTCCGGTGGCGGTCTCACGAATGCGGCAATCTTCGCATTGGGGATCATGCCGTACATCACTGCATCGATCATCATGCAGCTGCTCGGTGTGGTGATCCCGAAGCTCGAGGAATGGCAGAACGAGGGCCAGGTCGGGCAGAAGAAGATCACGCAGTGGACCCGTTACGTCACCATCGGCCTCGCGCTGGTGCAGTCGACGGTGCTGGTCTTCTCGCTCCACGCCGGATCCGGTGGCGCGTTCAGCTTCCCCGGCTACCAGGGCACCGACCTGATCCTCGGCTTCAACGCCCCGCGGGTCGCACTGATGGTGCTCACGCTCGTCGCGGGTACCGCGATGATCATGTGGCTCGCCGAATGCATCACCCAACGCGGGATCGGGAACGGCATGTCGATCCTGATCTTCGCGTCGGTGGTGTCGCGCCTCCCGTCGCAGGGCGGTGCACTGTGGACGCAGTCCGGCCCGTTCAAGTTCTTCCTCATGCTGGCCATCGGGATCGCGATGATCGTCGGCATCGTCTACGTCGAGTCGGGGCAGCGCCGGATCCCGGTGCAGTTCGCGAAACGGGTCGTCGGTCGCCGGATGTACGGCGGGCAGAGCACCTACATCCCGCTGAAGGTCAACCAGTCGGGCGTGATCCCGGTGATCTTCGCGAGCTCGATCCTGCAGTTCCCGGCACTGATCGCGCAGGCGACGCCGTGGAACGGCTTCAAGAACTTCGTCAACGACAACATCACCAACCGCCAGGGCTGGCTCTACATCGGGGCGTACACGGTCCTCATCGTGTTCTTCGCGTACTTCTACACGGCGATCGCGTTCAACCCCGAGCAGCAGGCCGACATCATCCGGAAGCAGGGCGGCTTCATCCCCGGCATCCGGCCCGGCCCGCCGACCCGCGACTATCTGGCCAAGACCCTGAACCGGATCACGCTCCCGGGCGCCCTGTTCCTGGCCGCCATCGCGCTCGTCCCGCTGCTGGCGTTCGCGCTGTTCAACATCCAAGGGTTCCCGTTCGGGGGGACCGCTCTGCTCATCACCGTGGGCGTGGCCCTCGAGACGATGAAGCAGATAGACAGTCAACTGATGATGCGCAACTACGAGGGCTTCCTCAATTGATCGGGCCGAAGGCGTGATCCGAGGGCCCCGGCTCCTGCTGCTCGGTAAGCAGGGCGCCGGCAAGGGGACCCAGGCGTCCCTGCTCGCCGAGCACTACGGCGTGACGCACCTCGCCACGGGCGAGGTGCTCCGTGCCGCAGCGCGCTCGGGCACCCGCTTCGGCCTGGAGGCCAAGCGGTACATGGACGAAGGCGAGCTCGTTCCCGACGACATCACGGTCGGCGTGGTCGAGGAGCGCTTCGGCGACAACGGCGAGCTCGAGCACGGCTTCGTGCTCGACGGGTTCCCCCGGACCGCGGCGCAGGCCGAGGAGCTCGCGCGCATCCTCGGCGAGCACGACCTCGATCTCGTGGTCGCGCTCGAGGTTCCCACCGAGGTGGTCCTCGACCGTCTCGCCGGGCGCCGCGTGTGCAAGGACTGCGGCGCGATCTACCACGTGTCCGCGCCGCCCGAGCATCCCTGGGACTGCGACGTGTGCGGGGGAGAGGTCGTCCAGCGCGACGACGACCAGGAGGACGCGATCAAGCGCCGGCTCGAGCTGTACGAGCAGGAGACCCAGCCGCTCATCGCGTATTACCGGGCGCAGGCTGTCCTGGTCGACATCGACGGCGTCGGCGAGACCGAGGTCGTGTTCAGCCGGCTGGTGGATGCCGTCGACGGCAAGTACGAGCGGCGGGCCGGGGCCCCCGCTTGAGCGTGCACAGCCTCCGGTCGAGCGCGCGGCCATGAGCACCCGCAAGACGCCGGAGCAGATCGACGTCATGCGCCGGGCGGGAGCGGTGGTGGCCGAGATGCACGAGGAGTGCACCCGCGCCGCGGTGCCGGGCGCGAGCACGGCCGACGTCGACCGCGCCGGCCGCGAGGTTCTGGCCCGTCGCAACGCCCGCTCCAACTTCCTGGGCTACAACGGCTTCCCGGCGGTCATCTGCGCGTCACCCAACGACGTGATCGTCCACGGCATCCCCCGCGAGGACGTCATCCTCCACGAGGGCGACATCCTCTCGATCGACTGCGGAGCGATCATCGAGGGCTGGCACGCCGATGCCGCGATCACGGTTCCGATCGGAGCGGTCGACGAGGAGTCGGTCCTCCTGATGGACGTGACCCGGACCTCGCTCGAGGCCGCGATCTCCGAGATGCAGGTCGGGAACACCCTGGGTGACTTGGGACGGGCGGTGCAGGGCATCGCCGAGGGTGCCGGGTTCACCGTCGTCCGGGAGTACGTCGGTCACGGCATCGGCACCGCCATGCACGAGGAGCCCCAGGTCCCGAACTACGCCGGCGGGCCGAACCGGCGCTTCAAGCTGAAGCCGGGGGTCGTCCTGGCCATCGAGCCGATGGTCAACGCCGGCACCCCCGAGACCCTGACCCTGGACGACGGCTGGACGGTCGTCACGGCCGACGGCCGGCGTTCCGCCCACTTCGAGCACACGATCGCGCTCACCGACCTGGGGCCGGAGGTGCTGACCGCGCCCCGCTGAGTGCCGTCGGCCGCCGGGGAAGCGGTCAAACGGGAGAAGCGGTCAAAAGGGATAAGTGCAGCCAGTGGACCCCACCCCTTGGGTCCGGGATCCTTTCTGTTGTAGGATCTCCCGCTGGCCCTGGGACTGCTCGGTGGTCTTACGCGCGCCGGGTTCAGACGAAGGTATGAATGGCCAAGCCCAAAGACGACACGATCCTGGTCGAAGGGACCGTCGTCGAGCCGCTACCGAACGCAATGTTCCGGGTCGAGCTCGAAAACGGTCATAAGGTACTCGCGCACATCTCCGGCAAGATGCGGATGCACTACATCCGGATCCTCCCCGGGGACAAGGTGCAGGTCGAGCTCACCCCGTACGACCTCGGACGCGGTCGCATCACGTATCGCTACAAGTGATCACTTACCGCAAGAAGTAGAGAGCACCCCATGAAGGTTCGCCCGTCCGTCAAGAAGATGTGTGAGAAGTGCCGCGTGATTCGCCGTCACGGCTCGGTGCGGGTCATCTGCACCAACCCGCGGCACAAGCAGCGTCAAGGCTAGGAGTCAGTAGCGCATGGCCCGCATTGCCGGGGTGGACATCCCCCGAGAGAAGCGACTCGAGATCTCCCTCACCTACATCTTCGGAGTGGGCCGCACGACCGCGCAGCACGTCTGCGACGGCGTCGGCGTCTCCGTCGACACCCGCGTCCGCGACCTGACCGACGAAGAGGTCGCCCGCCTGCGGGTGTGGATCGATTCGAACCTCAAGGTCGAGGGTGACCTCCGGCGGGAGATCGCGCAGAACATCAAGCGCAAGATGGAGATCGGCAGCTACGCAGGTCTCCGTCACCGCCGCGGGCTCCCCGTGCGCGGACAGCGGACGCGTACCAACGCGCGCACGCGCAAGGGTCCGAAGAAGACCGTCGCCGGCAAGAAGAAGGCGCGCAAGTAACGCACCGCAGTCCCCGCGCCCCCGAGCGTCGATCGATCGAAACCGCGGCACGCGTCCTCAGTGGGGGCGCGGCCCACCAAGAGGAGTCAGTGTGGCAAAACCCCAGGCCGGCGGGCGTCGCCCGAAACGGCGTGAGCGCAAGAACGTCACGTACGGCGTCGCGCACATCAAGTCGTCGTTCAACAACACGATCGTCTCGATCACGGATCAGCAGGGCAACACCCTGAGCTGGGCCTCGTCGGGCAACGTGGGCTTCAAGGGGTCCCGGAAGAGCACGCCGTTCGCCGCGCAGCTCGCGGCCGAGACCGCCGCCCGCCGGGCGATGGAGCACGGCGTGCGCAAGGTCGACGTCGTCGTCAAGGGCCCGGGTTCGGGCCGCGAGACCGCGATCCGCTCGATCCAGAACATGGGCATCGAGGTCGTGGGCATCAAGGACGTCACACCCATCCCGCACAACGGGTGCCGTCCGCCGAAGCGTCGGAGGGTCTGAGCCATGGCTCGTTACACCGGAGCCGTCTGTCGACTCTGTCGGCGAGAGCGGATGAAGCTGTACCTCAAGGGCGCCAAGTGCGACACCATGAAGTGCCCGATCGAGCGCCGCCCCTACCCGCCGGGAATGCACGGCCGGGGCCGCATCCGTGAGAGCGAATACCTCCTGCAGCTCCGCGAGAAGCAGAAGGCACGCCGCATCTACGGCCTCCTCGAGAAGCAGTTCCACAACCTCTACGTCGAGGCCGCCCGCCAGAAGGGCATCACCGGCGAGAACCTGCTCCGCATGCTCGAGCTGCGCCTCGACAACGTGGTCTTCCGCACCGGATTCGCCGCGAGCCGCAACCAGGCCCGCCAGTGGGTCCGCCACGGCCACGTCGCGGTCAACGGCAAGCGGGTCACGATCCCGTCGTACACCCTCCGCAAGGGCGACGTCGTCGAGCTGCGCGACAAGGCTCGCAACATGATCGTCGTCCGTCACAACCTCGACACGCTCGACCGCACCGTCCCCATGTGGATGGACGTCGACGCCGAGGGACTCAAGGGAACGGTCCGCGACCTCCCGCTCCGAGAGCAGATCGACGTGCCGGTGCGAGAGCAGCTCATCGTCGAGCTCTACTCGAAGTAACCCGCGGGCGTCCGCCATCCCGGCGGCGCCGTATCGGACGCAACCCCAAGGACACAGCATGCTCATCATCCAGCGTCCCGAGATCGAGGCCGGCGAAGAGGAAGGCAACTTCCAGCAGTTCGTCATCTCTCCGCTCGAGCCCGGTTTCGGCCACACCCTCGGCAACTGCCTCCGTCGTACGCTCCTCTCGTCGATCCCCGGCGCCGCCATCAGCCAGGTGCGCTTCGACGACGCGCTCCACGAGTTCGACGCCATCCAGGGGGTCAAGGAGGACGTCACCGACGTCATCTTGAACCTCAAGGACATCGTGCTCCGCTGCGAGTCGGAGGAGCCGGTCACGCTCCGCCTCGACGTGCGGGGGCCCCGCGACGTCACGGCCGCCGACATCCAGGTGACCGCCGACGTCGAGATCCTCAACCCCGAGCTGCACCTCGCCACGATCAACGAGAAGGGCCGTCTCGCCCTCGACCTCACGATCGAGCAGGGCCGGGGCTACCTGTCTGCCGACCGCAACAAGCGGGTCGCGACCATCGGGGTCATCCCGGTCGACGCGATCTTCTCCCCGGTCCGCCGGGTCGCCTTCGCGGTCGAGCCCACCCGGGTCGAGCAGGCGACGAACTACGACAAGCTCACCCTCGATGTCGAGACCGACGGCAGCATCTCGCCCCGCGAGGCGCTCGCCTCGGCCGGTGACACCCTGCGCAGCCTGCTCGGTCTCGTGGCCGACCTCTCCGCCGCGCCGAAGGGCCTGGAGCTGGGCGAGGTGTCGCCGACGACGTCGACCTCTCCCGACCTCGACCTGCCGATCGAGGAGCTCGACCTCTCCGAGCGCCCGCGCAACTGCCTGAAGCGGGCCCGGGTCGACACCATCGGTCAGCTCGTGCAGAAGACCGAGGACGACCTCCTCGCCATCACCAACTTCGGCTCGAAGTCGCTCGACGAGGTGCGCGAGAAGCTGGACGAGCGTGGGCTGGCCCTGCGCGTGAAGGAGTAACCGTGCCCACCCCGAAGAAGGGCAAGCGCCTCGGCGGTTCCCCGGATCACCAGCGCATCATCCTGGCCAACCTGGCCGCGAGCCTGTTCGAGGCCGACGGCATCACCACGACCGTCGCCAAGGCGAAGATGCTCCGGCCCTACGCCGAGCACCTCGTGACCAAGGCCAAGAAGGGCGGGCTCCACGAGATCCGCCAGGTCGTCTCCACGATCCACGACAAGAGCGCGACGCACCGCCTCTTCAACGAGATCGCGCCGCGCTACACCGACCGCAACGGCGGCTACCTCCGGATCCTGAAGCTCGGTCCGCGGCCCGGCGACAACGCGCCGATGGCCCGCATCGAGTTCGTCTAGTACCTACGCCGTCCCGGGTCGGCTCCAGCCAATGACCCACACCCCGACCCCGGCGTCGCCGATCCGCCCTTGGCGTGATCGTGCGGCGCCGTTGTCGTTGTCGTCGGCGGCGTCGTCGATGGCGCGGGACGCGCGGACGTGACGCAGTTCGAGCCGCCCGGCGGCGCACCGCAGGTCAAGCTGGTCCTCGCGTACGACGGGACCGGGTTCCACGGTTTCGCCGCGCAGCGCGACGTCCGCACCGTCGAAGGCGAGCTCACCGCCGCGCTCACGAAGATCCTCCGGCACGAGGTCGACCTGTCGGTCGCCGGGCGCACCGACGCGGGGGTGCACGCGTGGGGCCAGGTCGTGAGCTTTCCCGCCGACTTCGGTCTGGAGCCCGACCGGATCCAGGCCCGCCTGAACTCGATGCTCGGGCCCGAGTTGGTGGTGCGCAGCGCCGCCCTCGCCCCACACGACTTCCACGCCCGGTACAGCACCCGGTCGCGGACGTACCGCTACACGATCGTGAACCGCCGGGTCGCCGACCCCTTCCTCACCCGGTACGCGTGGTGGGTGGACGCGCCGCTCGATCTGCGTGCGCTCCGGCTCGCCTCCGACCCGTTCGTCGGCGAGCACGACTTCGCCGCGTTCTGCCGGCGGGGCGCGGCCGGCTCGACGACGCAGCGGCGCGTCTTCCGGTCGGAGTGGACCGATCTCGGCGACGGATGCCTCCGCTACGAGATCACCGCCAACGCCTTCTGCTGGCAGATGGTGCGGTCGCTCGTCGGCACGTTGGTGGACACCGGCCTGGGCCGCCGGCGCCCGGGCGAGATGCTCTCGATACTGCGGAGCCGGGACCGCTCGACCACGAGCCCGGTCGCCCCCGCGCACGGCCTGGTGCTCTGGTCCGTCGACACCGGCCTGGACGACGTCGCCGACACCTCCGACGAGGCCGCGGTCCCGCGACCTCCGGACGACGTCGGCTACTCGTCGCGCTGAGGCCGACGGCGACCGGTCACGCTTCGTCGAGGTAGAGGAACGAGTACGCCTCGTCGCGGAACGCGATGCCCGCGTCGCGCAGCGCGGGTCCCCAGTCGCCGCGCACGGCGGGATCGGTCTCCTCCATGCCGTGGTCGGCCACCAGCACGAACGCGGTGCGGTCGAAGCTGCCTGCCCGTTCGACCGCGGTGAGCACCTCGCCGAGGCGGGCGTCCGAGTCGCGGATCGACGCGGCCGCGACCTCGGAGTGCGGTCCGCCCTCGTGCATGGCGCTGTCGGTGAGGGTGAAGTTGACCCACAGGAACTTGGGGATCGGGTACGTGACGTCGCGGTACCGACCCGACAGGATGCCGACGGCCTGCTCGACGCCCATGTGGTCGACGACCGTCCCCCAGCTGTAGTCCTTCGACGGTCGGACGAACCGTTCGGTCGAGTGGGGGAGGCCTTCGGGCGATTGGGGAATGGGTGGGATCTCGCCGCGCCGGAAGAAGTCGAAGGTCGAGTAGTCGGCGCCGATGTCGCAGGGCTCGTTGACCGACGCCGTGAACGCGTCGGGGAAGGAGCGGTGCACGGCGCGGTGCAGCGAGTCGAGCCCCGCGGTCGCGTGGTCCATCGCAGTGGCCCAGGTCGCAGACGAGTTGGTGATGACCTGCACCCCCGTCGCGCGGTCGTACCAGGCGTTGTTGAGGATGCCGTGGTGACCGGGCAACCGGCCGGTGAGGATCGACGTGTGGTTCGCGAGCGTGATCGTGGGGAGCGCGGCGATCGCGCCGTGCTCGAACGCGGTGCCCATCCCGATGAGTCGCGCGACGTTCGGCGCCTCACCCGCCGCGGCCATGGCGTAGAGGACGTTGGCGTTGGTGCCGTCGAACAGGAACCCGATGACGTGCTCGGGCCGACCGGCGCCTTCGTCGATCAGGTCGGGAACCACGACGCCGTCCTGTCCCTCGAGGAAGCCCGCCGCTTCGTCGTGCCGGCAGCCGAGGAGTGCGGCGAGCGTCGGGGCGATGTCGACCACTCGGAGGGCCCTCGGGACCAACCCCCGCTGCGCGACTCCCGCGCCCGCGAGGACGAAGGGCGCCCGGGCCTGGACCACACCGAGCGAACCGTGCTCGCCCCGATGACCGCCCTGGTCCTCCCAGTTGTGCCCGGCCGAGTGGATCACGCAGAGGTCGGGGGCCGCGGGATGGTCGAAGAGCTGGGCGATGTGGTCGTAGGCGAAGGGGTAGGCGTTGGCCGAGCGGTGGGGGTGCAGCTCGGCGAGCTCGGCGGCCAGTGGAGCAAGGCGGTCGGTCCGCTGGTCGGCCAACGGATTCGACCCGGTGGTCGCCACGACCTCGTAGGCAGAGACGGCGTCCCCCGGACCCGGGGAGTCCGGCTCGCGGCGCTCGAAGCGCACGCTGCCGTCGTGGCTGCGGGCCTCGTAGCCGCCGTCGTGCGCCCACACGACCATGTCGACGACGGGCTCCAGCTCCCGGCCCGTGAGGACCGCGAGGGCCCGATCGGCGGCAGCCTCGCGCTCGGGAGTCAGCTGGTGCACCGGTGCTGGGACCTCGATGCTGGCCACGGAGGCCAACGTAGCCGCACCGTCGGCCCTGATTGCCCGGCCCGACCCACTGCTGTAGCTTTGTCGGCCGTGCCCGACGCTGAAGTTCGCGTCGTCGGCGTCGCGCGTTCTGTGCTCCGTCCGCCCTGCAGCTTTCGAGGATCCCGTGCGTACCTTCAGTCCCAAGACCAGCGACGTGACCAGGGTCTGGCACGTCATCGACGCCGAAGGTCTCGTCCTCGGCCGGGTCGCCACCGAGGTCACCGCCCTGCTCCGCGGCAAGAAGAAGCCGATCTTCGCTCCGCACATCGACTGCGGTGACCACGTGATCGTGATCAACGCCTCGAAGCTCGACGTGTCGATCCGCAAGCTCGCCGACAAGGAGTACTTCCGCCACTCGGGTTACCCGGGCGGTCTCCGCACCGAGACCATGGAGCACCTCCTCGAGCGGCACCCCGAGCGCGTGGTGCGCCTCGCTGTCCGCGGGATGCTGCCGAAGAACCGCATCGGGCGCGCCCAGCTCAAGAAGCTCAAGATCTACGCCGGGCCCGAGCACCCGCACACGGCGCAGCAGCCCCAGCCCTACCCGCTCACGTCCCGTCGCCCGGCCTAGCCCCACCTCGGAGTAGCAGTGCCCAAGCCCCTGATCCAGACGACCGGTCGCCGCAAGACGGCGGTCGCGCGTGTCCGCCTCCGCCCCGGTACCGGCGTGGTGACCTGCAACGGTCGCACGATCGAGGACGCGTTCCCGATCCTGACGCACCGCGTCGTCGCCACCGAGGCGCTGCGCCTGACGCAGACCGCGGAGGTCTACGACGTCGACTGCAACCTCGACGGCGGTGGCGTCAGCGGCCAGGCCGGCGCGCTGCGCCTGGGCATTGCCCGTGCGCTCCTCGCGCTCGACCCGGAGCAGCGTCCCGTCCTCAAGAAGGCCGGACTGCTCCGCCGCGACGCCCGCGAGAAGGAGCGCCGCAAGTACGGGCTCAAGAAGGCCCGTAAGGCGCCCCAGTACTCCAAGCGCTGATCCTCCGGCCGACGGCGCCGTGACGCTCCAGTTCGGCACCGACGGTGTGCGTGGCGTCGCCAACACCGACCTGTCACCCGAGCTGGTGGTGGCGTTCGGCCGCGCCGTCGTGCGCGCCTTGGGGCGCGACCGCGCGTACCTCATCGGCCGCGACACGCGGCGTTCGGGGACGTTGATCGAGGCTGCGCTGAGCGCCGGAATCTGCAGCGAAGGGGGAATGGTCGAGGCCGTGGGCGTCATCCCCACACCCGGACTCGCGTTCCTCTCCCAGACACTCGACGCGCCGGCCGTCATGATCTCGGCCAGCCACAACCCCTTCCCCGACAACGGCCTCAAGCTCTTCGCCGCGGGTGGCCGCAAGATCCCCGACGCCGCCGAGCGCGAGATCGAAGCCGGGCTGCTCGAGATCCTCGAGCAGGGCCCGGGAGACGGGGTCGCGGTCGGCGGCGCGGTGGGGGTCGCGTCCCGCATACCGGACGGGACGGCCGGCTACGTCGAGCATCTGGCCTCGAGCCTCGGCGGCCGTTCACTCGCCGGCGTGCGCGTGGTGCTCGACTGCGGCCACGGCGCCGCGTTCGAAGTGGCTCCCGCCGCGCTGCGGGCGCTCGGCGCGACGGTCGAGGTCTGCAACGCCGAGCCCGACGGCAGCAACATCAACACCGACTGCGGCTCGACCTACCCGGGCGGCCTCCAGCGCGCCGTCGTCGAGCTCGGCTTCGACGCCGGGCTTGCGTTCGACGGCGACGCCGACCGGGTCGTGGGCGTCGACCAGAACGGCCGACTGGTCGACGGCGACCACATCCTGGCGGTGTGCGCTCTTGACCTGCGCTCCCGCGGCCTGCTCCGCCACGAGACCGTGGTGACGACCGTCATGGCGAACCTCGGGTTCCGCCGGGCGATGACGGAGCACGCCGTCACGGTGGTGGAGACTCCGGTGGGCGACCGCAGCGTGCTGGCGGCGATGGAGACCCACGACGCGGTGCTCGGCGGCGAGCAGTCGGGGCACGTCATCTTCTCCGAGCTCGCGACCACGGGTGACGGGACCCTGACCGGCATCCAGCTGCTCGACGTGCTGGTCCGCACCGGCTCGCCCCTGTCGGAGCTCGCGGCCGTGATGACCGTCTTCCCGCAGGTCCTGCGCAACGTCCGGGTCGCGGATCGAGACGGGCTCGAGGGCGCACGGGGGTTCTGGGCCGCGGTCCAGGCGGCCGAGACCCGGCTCGGGGACGACGCGCGGATCCTCGTCCGGCCGTCGGGCACGGAACCGGTGGTGCGCATCATGGTGGAGGCGACCGACGCCGCCGATGCGGCCGCGACGGCCGAGCGGCTCGAGCGGTCGCTGCTGGCCGAGCTCGGCTGAAACCGCCCCGACCAGGGTGGTTGCAAGATTTCCCCCCAGGTGGGGCCCACTCCTGCCGATCTAGCATTCCAGTCCCGTCGCCCCCCGCGAAGGAGCTCGTCCCAATGTGCGGCATCGTCGCCGTCATCCGCCGGCCCTCCCGCCGGACCCCGCCCGAGCTGGATCCGCTCGTGGCCGCCCTCCGTGCCGCCGCGCCCGTCCTCCCGATCGACGTCGAGGACGCCCGGACCAGCGCGCGGGCGCTCGGCGACTTCGCGGCCCGGGTCGAGGCCGTCGACCGGCCGCTGCGCGGCGTACCCGGGGTCCGCGGCCTCCTGTCCGACCCGTCCGGACGGGCGGACCTCGCCGCCGCGGCCGACGAGCTCCAGGACTCGGTCGACCGGTTGGACCAGGCCCTCGACGCCTCGACGACCCTGGTGGGGGACGAGCTCGAATCCGTGAACGCGGCCCTGGTCCGGGCCAAGGACGCGGTGTGGGCGATCACCCACGACCGGATCCGGCACGCGGACGCGGTCGCCCTGCTCGCCGGGTCCGACCCGACCCCCGGCACGATCGAAGCCTGCGCGTCGATCCAGACGGTGCTGTCGTCGATCGACCGGTTGGAGGTACGAGGCCGCGACTCCGCCGGCATCCACGTGATGGTCCGCGGGCACGGTCTCGACCTCGAGGATCCGGCCGTCGCCGCGATGCTCGGCGGCCGCGACGCCGATCCGCTGTTCGCCAACGGCTCCGTGCGCGTGGTCGGCGACGCGATGAGCTTCGTCTACAAAGCCGCGGCGGAGATCGGCGAACTGGGCGACAACACCGCCAGGCTGCGGGCCGCGATGACCCGTGACGAGCTGTTGCACCGCGCGCTCGCGAGCGAGGGCGCCGAGGCCGTGGTCCTGGCTCACACGCGCTGGGCCAGCATCGGCGTGATCTCGGAGGCCAACGCGCACCCGTTGAACCAGGAGGAGATCGGGCGGGTCGAGGGTCCGTACGTCGTCGCCGCGCTGAACGGCGACGTCGACAACTTCGCCGACCTCATCGCGCTCGAGCAGCTGCGGATCCCCGTCGGCATCACGACCGACGCCAAGGTGATCCCTGCGCTGATGTCGCACCGGCTCCAGCGGGGTGAGGCTCCGCTCGACGCGTTCCGTTCGACCGTCGCCGGGTTCGAGGGCTCGGTTGCGGTGGCCGCGAACACGCCCGCGGATCCGCACAAGTTGTTCCTCGCCCTGCGGGGGAGCGGCCAGGGCGTCTTCGTCGGACTGGCGGAGGACGCGTTCATCGTGGCGAGTGAGCCGTACGGCGTGGTCGAGGAAACCGCGACCTACATCCGGCTCGACGGCGAGACCCCGGGCAACCCCGACAACCCCGGTGGCAGCCAGGGTCAGATCCTCGTGCTCGACGACCGGCTCGCAGGTGAGCTCGCCGGCCTCCAGCGCATCGCGTACGACGGCACCGACCTCCCGTTGCGCGAGGCGGACCTCAACTCGGCCGAGGTCACGACCCGCGACATCGATCGCGGCGCCTTCCCGCACTTCCTCATGAAAGAGCTGTCCGAGGCGCCCGGTTCGTTCCGCAAGACCTTGCGGGGCAAGGTCGTGGAGCGCGACGGCGTGCTGTCGGTGGCGCTCGGCGACGCCACGCTCTCGCCCGACATCCGGGAGCGGCTGCAAAGCGGTGCCATCCGCCGGGTGCTCGTGATCGGCCAGGGGACCGCGGCGGTGGCGGGGCAGAGTCTCGCGGCGGCACTGGTGTCGATGGTCCCCGACAACACGATCCGCGCCGAGGCGGTGTTGGCCACCGAGCTCTCGGGCTTCCACCTCAACGACGCGATGGAGGACACGCTCGTCGTCGCGATCAGCCAGAGCGGGACCACGACCGACACGAACCGGACCGTCGACGTGGTCCGCGCCCACGGGGCCGCGGTGGTCTCGATCGTCAACCGGCGCAACAGTGACCTGGCGTCGAAGTCGGACGGTGTCCTCTACACGTCTGACGGACGCGACGTCGAGATGTCGGTGGCGTCGACCAAGGCCTTCTACGCGCAGATCGCCGCGGGCTTCCTCCTCGCGGCGGCGATCGCGGCCGAGGTCGCGCCCGAGACCGTCGGCGAGCACGACTCGCTGCTCCGCGCGCTCCGTAGCCTGCCCGCGGCGTTGACCGAGGTCCTGGCGCGACGGGGCCACATCGCGGGGGTCGCGCAGCGTCACGCGCCGAACCGGCGTTCGTGGGCCATCGCCGGCAACGGGGTGAACCGCATTGCGGCGCAGGAGGTGCGGATCAAGCTCTCGGAGCTCTGCTACAAGGCGATCGCGTGTGACGTCACCGAGGACAAGAAGCACATCGACCTGTCGTCCGAGCCGCTGATCTTCGTCTGCGCGGCCGGCCTCCGTGGATCGAACGCCGACGACGTCGGCAAGGAGCTGGCGATCTACCGCGCGCACAAGGCCGCGCCGATCGCGGTGGTCGACGAGAACGACGACCGTTTCTCCGCCGCGCTGGAGACCATCCCGGTGCCGTCGGTGGACCCCCGCGTGGCGTTCGTGCTGTCGGCCATGGCGGGGCACCTGTTCGGCTACGAGGCCGCGCTGGCCATCGACGCATCGGCCAGACCGCTGCGCGAGGCGCGTTCCGCCATCGACGACGTCGTCCGGCGCTCGCCGTCCGAGGTGGAGATCATGGCGAGGCTCGCGATCGAGATGGAGCCGTTGGCGCGCCGCTACTTCGACGAGCTGCGAGCCGGCACCTACGACGGCGCGCTCGACGCGGGCACCGCGGTCCGGATCGCCACCGTCATCCGCTATGCCCTCGGGATCGTGCCCCTCGACGCGTACGCGGTCGAGCTCGGGGCGATCGGCACCCCCGGCGCCGTCGTCGAGGACCTCACCGCCGCGCTGACCAAGGGCATCGAGGAGCTCACCCGACCCGTCGACGCGATCAAGCACCAGGCGAAGACGGTCACCGTCGGCATCTCGCGGTCCGACGAGACGCTGCTGCGCGTGCCGCTGGTGCGCGATCTGCTCGCCGCCGGCGTGAGCCGCGACTCGCTGAGCTACCGCACCCTGCGCACCCTGGTCGACCTCGACCCCGCGGTGCTCGAGGTGGTCGGCTACACCCGCTACCGCATCGACGGCGATCCCGCGGTCGAGCCGGCCCGGGTCCACGTCGTCGACAAGGGCGGGGTCGCCATCGACATCGTCTCGCGCACCGAGCGCGACGCCACCCTCCGGGGCACCAAGCACCGGGCCGCCGTGGAGCGCGAGGTCACCGTCACCGTGGGTGCCAGCGACGGCCGCACGCTGGTCATCGTGCCCGAGGTCAAGGCCAACCACACCGTCGGCCTCTCGCTCCTCCATGTGCGCATGCCCGGCGCCCTGCCGGCCGACATCGCCCGCTCGGTGCTCCAGGGCTACCGCGGCCGCTACACCGCCCTGCAGGACGCGGTGACCGAGACCGAGCCCGCGTTCGACGACGACGTCCTCGCCCGCGTCCCGCTGGTGGAGCTCCTGACCAAGCCGGTGTTGTTCCTCGCCGAGTACTGGCGCCCCGCCGCGTGAGCGACACGATCCTCGGGCTGGGTACCGACCTGGTGGAGCTGCCTCGCTTCCGCCTCGCGATGTCCCGAAGGGTCAACTTCGAGACCAAGCTGTTCAGCCCGCAGGAGCAGGAATACTCGAACCGCTACAAGGACCCGGCCCCGAGGTTCGCGGCCCGGTTCGCGGCCAAGGAGGCGGTCATGAAGGCGCTCGGCGTCGGCCTCGGGGCCTTTCCCCTCCGCGACGTCGAGGTGGAGCGGGCCCGCAGCGGCGCGCCGTCGGTCCGGCTCTACGGCAAGGCCGCCGCGATCGCCGAGAAGCGGGGCGTCCGGGAGTGGCGCCTGTCGCTCACGCACTCCTCGGAGACCGCGATGGCCGTGGCGATCGCCATCGGGGACTGACGTGCAGCCGGTCGTGACACCGGAGGAGATGGCCGCGGCCGACGCGGCGACGATCGCCGCGGGCACGCCGCAGGCGGTCCTGATGGAACGGGCGGGGAGGGCCGTCGCCCGGGCCACGCTCCGGAGGCTCGGTGGCGCGTACGGCAGGCGGACGGTCGTCGTGTGCGGCAAGGGCAGCAACGGAGGCGACGGGCTGGTGTCGGCGCGGGCGTTGCGGCGCGCGGGCGCGCGGGTTGCGGTGTTCCGGCTCGCCGACGGCGTCGACCGTGAAGACGCCCAGCGCGAGTTCGACCGTGCCGACGGCTTCGTCGACGCGATGTACGGCACCGGCTTCCACGGCGAGCTCGACGGCGACGCGGCGTGGGTCGCGTCGGCGTTCGACCGGTCCGGCGCGCCGGTCATCGCGGTCGACATCCCTTCCGGCGTCGACGGGGCCACCGGCGCGGTGCAGGGCGCGGCCGTGCAGGCGGCGCTCACCGTGGTCTTCGCGGCCCACAAGCCCGCGCACTGCTTCGAGCCCGGACGATCACATTGCGGGACCGTCGAGCTGGTCGACATCGGGGTGGACGTCGGCCCCCGAACGGTCAACCTCATCGAATCCCATGACGTCGCCCGCAGTCTGGGGCGGCCGAAGGCGGACGCCCACAAGTGGAACGCCGCGGTGATGGTGGTGGGCGGCTCCGCGGGGATGACGGGGGCCCCACAGCTCGCGACCCGGGCCGCGCTGCGCGCGGGCGCGGGGATGACGTGGTGCTACGTGCCGGGCAAGGAAGCCGCGGCGCGGGCCTCCGGCACCGAAGGCATCTCGCGTGCGCTGCCCGCAACCGCCGACGGCGCGCTCGCACTCGAGGCCGCGAAGGACGTGCTCGACGCGGTCGGACGATTCGGAGCGTTGGTGATCGGTCCCGGTCTCGGTACGGCCGACGCGACCGTGGCGGCTGTCCACGAGATCGTCCGCAACGTTGCGGTGCCGGTCCTCGTCGACGCCGACGGGCTGAACGCGCTCGCGCAGGACAGCAGCCCCCTCGAGGACCGGCGCAGGCGCGGGCTCGCCACGGTGCTCACACCGCACGGCGGCGAGTACAAGCGGCTCATGGGCCACCCGGTCGGCGACGACCGCCTCGCCGCGGCCCGGGCCCTCGTGGACCGGACCGGCGCGGTGGTGGTCCTCAAGGGCCCCGGCACCGTGATCGCCGCCCCCGACGGCCGGATCGCGATCAACCCCACCGGCGGCCCCGAGCTGGCCACTGCCGGCACCGGTGACGTGCTGTCGGGGATCGTCGGCGCGTTCATCGCCCGCGGCCTCGAGCCGTTCGCGGCGGCCGCGGCGGCCGTCTTCGTCCACGGCCGGGCCGCAGACCGCGTCGGGCCCGGGATGCTGGCCTCCGACCTGCCCGACGCCCTACCCCCTACGCTGGCCACGCTCGGGGACGGCTGAGGCTCCACGTCGGCCGCCCGCCGGGCGGCACGTCCCCCTGCTCGCCAAGGAGAGATCCATGCCCGCCAGTTCCGACGTGCGGTCGATCATGACCTCCGACGTCGTCACGCTCTCGCCCGACCAGTCGATCCACGCGGGTGCCGACCTCCTCGCCGAGCACCGGTTCGGCGCCGCACCCGTGGTCGACGACGCGGGGATCTACCTGGGGCTGCTTCGGGACGAGGACCTCATCCTTTCGGAGTCGACCCTCCACATGCCCACGATGTACAGCCTCCTCGGCGCCGAGCTCGTGATCCCGAGCTCGATGAAGCGGTGGGAGCGCGAGCTGCACAAGGTCGCAGCGTCGACCGTCGGCGAGGTGATGCAGGTGGACGCGCCGACGGTGTCCCCCGACACGTCGATCGAGGACCTGGCCACGCTCATGCACGACCAGGAAGCCACCCACGTCGCCGTCGTCGACGGTGACGGCAAGGTCGTCGGCATCGTCGCCCGCGGCGACCTCGTACGCCACCTCGCTGCCACCGACTGACGTGGAGGTCAGCGGGTCGGGCCTCCGGCCGGTCTGGGCCGAGATCGACCTCGACGCGATCCGCGCCAATGTCCGCGCGATCGCGGTGTGCGCCGCGCCTGCAGCCGTGATGGCGGTCGTCAAGGCCGACGGCTACGGCCACGGTTCGGTGGCGGTCGCGCGCGCCGCGCTGGACGCCGGTGCCACGTGGTTGGGTGTGGCGCTCGTCGAAGAGGGCGTCGTGCTGCGCGACGCGGGCATCCACGCGCCGATCCTCGTGCTGTCCGAGCCGCCGCCCGCCGCGGCGCGGTCGTTGCTCGAGCACGCGCTCACACCGGTGGTGTGCACGTCGGCGGGCATCGCGGCGCTGGCCGCCGCGGTGGCGGCTTCGGGGAGCAGTGAGCCGCTCGCCGTCCACCTCAAGGTCGACACGGGGATGCACCGCATCGGCTGCCCGCCTGCCGCCGCGGTGGCGTTGGCCCGCGACGTGACCGAGCGCCCGGGGCTGCTCCTCGGTGGGGTGTGCACGCACTTCGCGGTGGCGGACGAGCCCGAGGATCCGTACACCGAGAGCCAGCTGCGCGCCTTCGAGGCGGTGCTGGCCGACCTCGAGCGTGAGGGCCTGCGCCCACCGATCGTGCACTCGGCGAACTCCGCCGCGCTCATCACACGGCCGGACGCCCGCTTCGATCTCGTGCGGGTGGGCATCGCGGTCTACGGGATCCCGCCGGCGGCGGGACTCGACGGCCGGCTCGACCTGGTTCCCGCGCTGAGCCTGCACGCCCGGGTCTCGTTCGTGCAGGACCTCCCGGCGGGGGAACGCATCTCGTACGGCCGGGCGTACCGGTTGGACCGGCCCACGCGGGTGGCCGTCGTTCCGTTGGGCTACGCCGACGGCGTGCCCCGGGCGCTCGCCGCCGCGCACGGTGAGGTGCTGATCGGCGGCCGCCGGCGGCCGATCGCGGGAACCATCACGATGGACCAGCTGATGGTCGACGTCGGGGACGACGCCGTCGAGGTCGGCGACGAGGTGGTGCTCATCGGCACGCAGGGCGACGCGGAGATCCTGGCGTCGGAATGGGCCGAGAAGCTGGGCACGATCCCGTACGAGATCGTGTGCGGCATCGGCGTCCGCGTCCCCCGCCGGACCCGCGGGTGAGCCGGGTCGCGAAGATCGCGGGCATCGCGACCGGCGTCGTCGCGGGCGCCGTGGGCACCGCCTACGGCATCGAGCGGGCGGTGATCGCACGCGGCCGCAAGCGCCGGGAGCCCGACGGGCCCGCCGAGCTCACCCTGAAGTTCGACGAGTCGTGGACGCTCCCGAGCCACGACGGCGGGACGATCAACGTCGTGGCCCGCGGCGCGGGGCCGACGATCGTGCTGATCCACGGCATCACGCTCTCGTTGCGCTCGTGGGTCCTGCAGCTCGAGTCGCTCCCGGAGCTCGGCTTCCGTGTCGTGGCGTTCGACCACCGCGGGCACGGGGAATCGCTCGCCGGGGAATCGGGGCACAGCCTGGAGAACCTGGCCGCCGACGTCGCGTCGGTGCTGGAGCAGCTCGACCTGCGCGACGTGTTGCTGGTCGGGCACTCGATGGGCGGCGTGGCGGTCGAGGCGTTCGCGTTGCTGCAGCCGGACGTGGCGCACGAGCGGGTCCGGGGCCTCGTGCTGCTGTCGACGCTGGCCCGCGCCCCGATGATGGGCAGCGAGCGCATGCGGAAGCTCGCGGGGATGCTGAGCCGGCAGGGTCCCGGCGTCGGGGTCTTCATGCACCCGCCCAACCTCGGCTTCCTGCTGGCCCGCCTCGGGTACGGGCGGGACCCGCTCCCGAGCCACGTCGAGATGAACCGGCAGATGATCCTCGAGTGCGATCCGCAGACGGTGCAGCTCGCGCTCGCCGCGCTCTTCGAGCTCGACCTCGTCGACGAGATCGCCGCCATCGACCTGCCCACGCTCGTGATCACCGGGAGCGCCGATCTGATCGCTCCTCCGGCGGAATCCCGCCGGATCGCCCAGCGGATACCCGGCGCCCGGCTCGAGACGCTCAAGGGCGGTGGCCACATGCTGATGCTGGAGCGGGCGGACGAGCTCAACGCCCTGCTCGTGGAGTTCGCGCGCGAAGTGGGGACGGGCTCACGGGGTCGACGCCACGCCGGCGATGCCGGGGCCGTATCGCCCGCGCGCGTCGCGGAGGACGGCCGGTAGCATCGCCCGACCCAGCTTGGAGCCGTTGCAGGTCCCCGTGAGCATCTCCCCCGCCTCCCCCTACGCGTCGTTCGCAGACCTCGAACGTGAGGCGCTGGCCTGCATGCGCTGCCCCCTCGCCGCCACCCGCACCCAGGTGGTGTTCGGGGCGGGCGACCCCGACGCCGACCTGATGTTCGTCGGCGAGGGCCCGGGCGCGGACGAGGACCGGACCGGCGTCCCGTTCGTCGGTCGGGCCGGGCAGCTGCTGACCACGCTGATCGAAGGCATCGGCCTGACCCGGGCCGACGTCTACATCGCGAACGTCGTCAAGTGCCGACCGCCGGGGAACCGCGATCCACTCCCGTTGGAGATCGAGTCGTGCCGCCCGTACCTCGAGGCCCAGCTCGGGTTCATCCGCCCCCGGGTCGTGGTGACCCTCGGCAACTTCGCCACCAAGCTCCTGCTGCAGACCAAGATCGGGATCACCAAGCTGCGAGGCCAGGAGTTCCCCTACGGCGATGGCATCGTGCTGATCCCGACCCTGCACCCGTCGGCGGTCCTGCGCACCGGCGGCACCAAGATCGCCGATTCCCGGGCCGACTTCGTGGTGGCGAAGCGCGCGCTGGCCCGTTCCGCGAAGACCGGAGCCAGCGGATGAACCTGCGCGCGAAGTCGCTCGCGGGTACCGAGGCCGTCGGTCGCGTGGTCGCCGATGTGCTCGTTCCCGGTGATGTCGTCCTGCTCACGGGTGACCTGGGCGCGGGGAAGACCGCGTTCGCGAAGAGCGTCGCGGCCGGACTCGGGGTGACCGAACCCGTGGTCAGCCCCACCTTCACGATCGTGCGCGAGTACGACGGCCGCATCCCACTGGTGCACGTCGACGTCTACCGGCTCGACCATCCGAACGACGCGCAGGATCTCGCCCTCGACGAGCTGCTCGACGAGGGCCGGATCGTCCTCGTGGAGTGGGGCGAGCGCATCTCGGCCAGCCTCCCGGCCGACCGGATCGAGGTCTCGCTCGGCGCGGGGCCGTCGGACGACGCGCGCGACCTCACGGTCGAGGTGCGCGGCGCGGCGTGGGTGCCGCGGCGGGCCGCGTTGGAGGCCGCGCTACGCGCCGCGGGCCCCGACGTCGGTGAGCTCCCGTGATGCTCCTCGCGATCGACACGGCCACGCCGCAGGTCGGCGTGGCGGTCGGCGTCGACGGCGCGGTCGTCGGCCGGGTCGAGCTCGCGCGCGGGCAACGGCACGCGGAGGCACTCGCGCCGGCGGTGGAGTACCTGCTCCGCGCCACCGGCATCAGCCTCGACCAGCTCGCCGGGATCGCGGTCGGCACCGGGCCCGGGCTCTTCACGGGCCTGCGCGTCGGGGTCACGACCGCCCGGGTCATGGCGCAGGTCCTGCGGATCCCGATCGTCGGCGTGGCGAGCCTCGACCTGGTCGCGTACCCGCTGCGCCATACTCCGCGCCTCCTCGTCGCCGCGCTCGACGCGCGCCGCCACGAGGTGTTCTGGGCCACGTACCGCACGGTGCCCGGCGGTCTGCAACGGGTGGGGGACTACGCGGTGGGTGACCCGGCCGAGCTGGTCGCGGAGCTCGAGGCCCACGGCGAGGAGGCGCTGCTCGCGGGCGACGGCGCGCTGCGTTATCGGGCCGAGTTCGAGGCTGTCGACCGCCTGGAGCTGGCGGGTCCGGAGTTCGCCGCGCCGAGTGCAGGTGCGTTGATCGAGCTGGCCCACGCCCGGTTCGAACGGGAGGAGTTCGCGCAGCCCACCGAGGTCGTCCCGCTGTACCTGCGCCGCAGCGACGCGGAGATCGAATGGGACCGGAAGCCCGCGTGACGTGGTGACCTCCGCCGACGCCGAGCTCCTCGAGGTCCGGATCGTCCCGATGCGCCGGCGCCATCTCCGGTCGGTGTTGCGGATCGAGGGCGAGGTCTACCCGCGCCCGTGGACCATGTCGCTGTTCCTGAGCGAGCTCGCCCTCCGTTCCACCCGGTCCTACGTCGTCGCCCGCGTCGGCCGCGACGTCGTCGGCTATTCGGGCCTGATGATGTCGCTCGACGACGGCCACGTGACCAACATCGCGGTGGATCCGAAGTGGCACCGTCACAAGATCGGCTCGCGCCTGCTGCTGGTGCTGTGTCGAGAGGCGATCGCGCGCGGCGCGCACGCGCTGACGCTCGAGGTACGGGTCTCGAACACGGGCGCGCAGGCGATGTACAAGCGCTTCGGCTTCGAACCGGTCGGGGTGCGCAAGAACTACTACGTGGAGACCCACGAGGACGCGATCGTGATGTGGGCCCACGACGTCGACACGCCCGAGTACGAGCACCGCCTCGCCGGCATCGAGGCCACGATCCCCGGTACGACCGTCGTCGAGGAGCCGCTCCGATGGTGACCAGTCAGGCGCCGACGGCCGGCCGACCGCGCGGTGAGCTCGTGCTCGGCATCGAGACGTCGTGTGACGAGACCGCTGCGGCCGTGGTCGCCGACGGCCGCGAGATCCACTCGTCGATCGTCTCGAGCCAGGTGGATCTGCACGCCCGATTCGGTGGGGTCGTCCCCGAGATCGCGAGTCGTGCCCACCTCGAGCTCATCAACGTCGTGGTCGCCGAAGCGCTCGTGGAGGCGGGCTGCGACTTCGCCGACCTGCACGCAGTCGCGGCGTGCCACGGCCCGGGACTCGCCGGAGCATTGCTGGTGGGCGTGAGCGCAGCCAAGGCGGTCGCCGTGTGCCGATCGATCCCGTACGTGGGCGTCAACCACCTCGAGGCGCACCTGCAGGCGGCGTGGCTCGACGAGCCCGACCTCACCCCGCCGCTGGCGGTCCTCATCGCGAGCGGTGGGCACACGATGATCGTGATCGTCGAGTCGCGCGGCCGGTACCGGGTGGTCGGCCAGACGGTCGACGACGCCGCAGGCGAGGCGTTCGACAAGGTCGCCCGCTTCCTAGGGCTCGGTTACCCGGGGGGACCCGCGATCGACGCGGTGGCGACGAGCGGCGATCCGCGTGCGGTGCGCTTCCCGCGTCCGATGGCGGGCGAAGGCTTCGACTTCTCGTTCTCGGGCCTCAAGACCGCGGTGGTGCAGTACGTGCGCAAGCATCCCGAGGTGCCGGTCGCCGACATCGCGGCCTCGTTCCAGGAGGCGGTCGTCGACGTGCTGAGCACCAAGCTCCTCGCGGCCGCGGAAGCGGCCGGGGCGCGCACGCTGGTGCTCGGCGGTGGCGTCGCGGCCAACCGGAACCTGCGCGCGCGGGTCGACGCGCTGGCCGCGTCGAGCGGTCGTCGGGCCTACCTGCCCGGCCCCGCGCTGTGCACCGACAACGCCGCGATGATCGCGGCGACCGGCTGGTTCCGGCTGCACTCCGACGGCCCCACGCCACTCAGCGGAGGGGCCACGCCGGGGCTGCGACTGCCGGTGGTGGGCTGACCGGGTCCCCGTCGGTGGGCGGGTTCAGGGCATTGGCACTCGCATGGCGAGAGTGCCAAGAGCCTGGTACGTTCTTCCCGGGCACCCGAGGTCGGGTGCTGCATTTCGATGGGGCTCGCGCCCCCCAAAACCCGCCTGATACAAGGAGGCGCACCGATGAAGCTGCAGCCATTGGAAGACCGCATCGTCGTTCGGCCGAACGAGCCCGAAGAGACGACGGTCAGTGGTCTGGTCATCCCCGACTCCGCCAAGGAGAAGCCCCAGCAGGGCGAAGTCCTGGCCGTGGGCCCGGGCCGTCGCTCGGACACCGGTGAGCTGATCCCCGTCGACCTCGTCGCCGGCGAGACGGTCATCTACTCCAAGTACGGCGGCACCGAGATCCTGGTCGACGGCGAGGACCTTCTGATCCTCACCAGCCGCGACGTGCTCGCCAAGGTCACGGACGCCAAGAAGAAGAAGTAACCCGGATCCGTCCGGTGTGCACCGCTTGATCTGCACGCGAAGCCCCGCTCCGGCGGGGCTTCGTCGCGTTCGGGTTCGGCACCGGAAACGCCTCCCGGTAGGATCGCCGGCGATGGCGCGCGGTGGACGACAACAGATTCCGCGCCCGGCCGTCACCCGTGCCGGCGGCCCGCCTCCCTGGTCGCACCTCTCCGCCGCCGAGCGGGTCCTGCCCCTCGACGTCGTCCGGGAGCGGTTGCGCGACCTCCCGCCGCCGCGCCCGTCGAGCACGTTCGCGCCCAACAGCGTGGAGGCCGCGGTCCTCGCGCCGCTCTTCGAGCGCGACGGCGAGACGTTCGTGGTGCTCACGAAGCGCCGGGAGCACCTGTCGTCGCACCGCGGTGAGATCTCGTTCCCGGGCGGGAAGGCCGACGCGGAAGACGCCGATCTCGTCGCGACCGCGTTGCGCGAGACGTACGAGGAGATCGGTCTGCCGCCGGAAGCCGTGGAGGTCGTCGGCCGGCTCGACGAGCTCGCGACGTTCGCGTCGCGCTTTCGCGTGACGCCGTTCGTCGGCATTCTCTCCGAGCCACCCGAGCTCGTCGCATCGCCGGGCGAGGTCGCGTTGATCCTCGAGGTGCCGTTGTCCGAGCTCCTCGACGTCGACGTGTTCCGCGAAGAGCGCTGGGACCTGGCCATCCCGCAACCGGACGGCACGACGCTCGAGGACCGCTCCGTGTACTTCTACGAGTTGGCCGGCGAGACGGTCTGGGGCGCGACCGCGAGGATCCTCACCGGCCTCCTGGCCCATCTCACCAGCAGTGCACCGCCGCGCGACATGCTCGCCTGAAGCAGCCCCGGCTCCGCGTTCGCGGTGGGAATGGGCGCCGCACCGTGGGAATGGGCGGCTGCTTCCGTCCTGTGGGGGGAGCCGGGGGTCGGTGGCGGTTAGGATTGTCGATTCGGGCGGGCGATCGGACAGGGGTTTTGCCGTGGAAGTCGAGATCGGGATCGGAAAGTCCGGGCGACGGGCGTACGGATTCGACGACATCGCGATCGTCCCCAGTCGTCGCACACGCGACCCCGAGGACGTCGACATCACCTGGGATCTCGACGCGTACCAGTTCCAGATCCCGCTGGTGGCGTCGGCGATGGACGGTGTCGTCTCGCCGGCCACCGCGATAGAGATCGGTCGCATCGGCGGTGCCGCGTGCCTGAACCTCGAGGGCCTCTGGACGCGTTACGAGGACCCCGACCCGATCTTCGAGGAGATCGCGACGCTGCCCACCGACAAGGCCACCGCGCGCATGCAGGAGGTCTACTCGAAGCCGATCGAGGAAGATCTGATCGGCCAGCGCATCCGCGAGATCAAGGACGCCGGCGTCACCGCGATCGCCTCGCTCACCCCGCAGAAGGTGCAGCAGTACGCGAAGCACGTCCTCGACGCCGAGCTCGACGTGCTGGTGATCCAAGGCACGGTCGTGTCGGCCGAGCACGTCTCGAAGACGGCCGAGCCGCTCAACCTGAAGCGCTTCATCCGCGAGTTCGACCTTCCGGTCATCGTCGGTGGCTGCGCCTCGTACAGCACCGCCCTGCACCTCATGCGCACCGGCGCGGTCGGCGTGCTCGTCGGCGTGGGTCCGGGCCAGGCCTGCACCAGCCGCGGCGTGCTCGGCATCGGTGTCCCGCAGGCGACCGCGATCGCCGACGCGGCGGGCGCGCGCATCCGCCACCTCGACGAGACCGGCGTCTACGTTCACGTCATCGCCGACGGCGGTATGCGCACGGGCGGCGACGTCGCCAAGGCCATCGCGTGCGGCGCCGACGCGGTCATGATCGGCTCGCCGCTCGCGAGCGCCTACGAGGCGCCCGGTCGCGGCTACCACTGGGGCATGGCCACCTTCCACCCGACGCTGCCGCGGGGTGCACGCGTCTACGCCGGTCAGAAGGCGACGTTGGCGGAGATCCTCACCGGCCCGGCCCACGAGAACGACGGCACCCTCAACATCTTCGGCGCCCTGCGCACCTCGATGGCCACGACCGGTCACGAGACGCTCAAGGAGTTCCAGAAGGCCGAGGTGATGATCGCCCCCTCGTTGCAGACCGAGGGCAAGTCGATGCAGCGGGCGCAGGGCGTCGGCATGGGTTCGCGCTGAGGCCTCCGTGGCCGAGCCGAGCATCTCCACTCCTGAAAACCGTGCCGCTCCGGAGCACCACCTCGAGGCGTGGCACCCCGACGACACGGTCCTCGTCGTCGACTTCGGGGCGCAGTACGCGCAGCTGATCGCGCGGCGCGTCCGCGAAGCCAATGTGTACTCCGAGGTCATCCCGCACACCGCGACGGTCGACGAGATCAAGGCCAAAGATCCTCAGGCGATCGTGCTGTCCGGCGGACCGGCCAGCGTGTACGCCGAGGGCGCGCCGCAACTCGACCCGGCCATCTTCGACCTCGACGTGCCGGTCTTCGGCATCTGCTACGGCTTCCAGGCGATGGCCCAGGCCCTCGGCGGAACGGTGGCCCGCACCGGCACCAGTGAGTACGGTCGAACCGAGCTGAATGTGTCTGGGGGAGAGCTTCATTCGGATCTTCCGGATCGGCAACCGGTGTGGATGAGCCACGGCGACGCGGTCACGGCGGCGCCGGACGGTTTCGAGGTGGTGGCCAGCAGCGCAGGTGCCGCGGTGGCCGCCTTCGAGAGCCGGGAGCGGCGGCTGGCCGG
>JAODBH010000024.1 GCA_025463865.1 Actinomycetes bacterium
GGAAAGTGCACGTCGTACACCACCGTGCCGTCCGGTGCGTACTCCGTGTACTCGGGCAAATTGCCCCACCCCACGAACCAGTCGCCGTTCGCGAGCAGGCGGGTGCTCCCTTGGCTCGAGGACTGGATCGGCTTCGGCGGCAGGTACTGATGGTCGAGCGTTGCCGTCATCGCCTGCTCGTCGACGGTGAGCACCAGGCCGCGCGACTTGTGCGTGACGGTCGGTCCCGCGCCGTCGTCGAAGACGCTGAGCGTCCCATCGGGGTTGCGCCGAGCATCGTGCTGCCACGCCGGCTCGGCGCTCGTGGGCATCGCGAAGTTGCCGAGCTTGCCGCCAAGACGCCAGTCGAGCGTCGCGCTGACGCGGTCGATCTTGTGGACGGCCCATGTGTACCGTCCCGACAGCAGCAGGTCGCCGTCCTGGTCGAGCGTCACCGAGTTCGGGTGCACGTAGTCGTAGGTGGCGGTGGCCGACTTGGGCACGGGCACGTACGACTCCTTCAGGGCGATCGAACCGAGCCCGTGCCACTCGAAGAGCAACGCGCCGGTGGCGATGTCGATCTCCTGGACGACCGGCTCGAGAACGTGCTGGTTCTTCGCCCCCCCGACCGACGACGCGTCGACGATCACCGGGTTGTAGATGATGAGCAGGGCGGTCCCCTGAGGGGTGATCGTCATGTCGTGGATGTCCGCCGCGTAGCCGTTCACCGCGCGGACGATCGCGATCTGGTGGTAGCTCGCGTCGGCGATCACGTCCCCGCCCTGTCCGACACCCGGGTCGACCACCGGTCCCTGGAACCAGGTGAGGACCGGTTGACCCCGATACTGCTGCACCTGGAGGTTGAACACCGAGGCGTTCAAGACCGGCAGAGCCCAGACCGGCTGTCCCTGGTTGTCGACGATGAGCGGGCCATGCTGCGAGTCGCCGTTCGCCGGCGTGAGGAAGACGTCGCCGGGTGCGGTGTTCTTCGCGGGTGTCGTCACCTTGAGGGCCGGCGGCGTGAGGTCGGGACGGGTCACGAAATGCAACAGGTCGTCGGTCGACGCCGACTTGGGTGAGGATGCGGTCGTGGACGCCGCCCCGGTCGGGAACGTCGTCGGCCGCGCGACCGTGAACGTGCTCTCGCCGTTCGTGGCCCCACGTACCGCGAGACCAGCTCTCACGGTGACCTTCTCGCCGGGGGTGAACGCAGCATCGGGTACGAAACCGGTGCCCATCCCGTCAGCCTGTGGTTGGAAGTGACCCGGGTGGGCACCACTCATGGCTCCGGTCACCTGGATGGCGGCCAGTGCCGCCGCGCCTGCACCGCGCAACGTGATCGTCGTGGTGGGCGATGCGGTCCGCGTCCCCGGCGCCGGGAACATGCTCACGGTCCCGCTCGCGTCGAAGCGTGACGGCCGCGGTTGGGGCAGCGCAGCGGGGGTGGTGACGTTCCCCGACGGCTTGGTCGTCGTGGTCGATGCCGCGTCGGCGGCGCGGGTCAGCCCCGAGAGCGAGAAGAGCAGCACCGGTACGAGCACCACCGGCGGGCGCCACCGCGAGCCGCGGCCGTGCCTCGGCCTGCCTCGGCCTGCCGAAGGACGATCCCCCGAGGGTGCACCGGTCATCGCAACGGTCCTTCCCGTTTTCGGTGGATTCCCCGTTCCGCGGCGCGGAAGAACCTGCGATCGGCCTCCCGGTGTGCGCTCGGGGCCACTCCGGTGCTCGATCGGCAGCCGAGGGTCCGGGGAGGGGCCGACCCGGGGCCGGGGTTGGTCAGTGGTATCCGATCGGATACCATGGGTCCCATGGATGCCGCGACCACCCTGCGCACGGCCCGCCGGCGGGCGGGACTGTCACTCCGGGGCCTCGCCGGCCGCGCCGACACGTCCCATTCGACGCTCGCCGCCTACGAGTCGGGCCGGAAGGTGCCGACGGTCGAGACCTTCGACCGGATCGTGCGCGCCGCCGGGTACGAGCTGGAGGTCGGGCTCACCCCCGGCGTCGGTGGTGCCGACCGCACCGCACGCGGGCGCGAGCTCGTCGAGGTGCTCGAGCTGGCCGGGGAGTTCCCCGCGCGCCACGCGCCCAAGCTCGAGTTCCCGCGTTTCGGACCCTCCGACGTGACGGACGCCGCGTGAGCGGGCTCCCCGACAAGATCCTCGCCATCCACGCCGCCCTCGCCGCAGCCGACGTCCCCCACGCGTTCGGCGGGGCGCTCGCACTCGCGTGGTGCACCGAACGGGCGCGCGGCACGATCGACATCGATCTCAACGTCTTCGTCGACGCGTCGCGCACCGCGGTCGTCCTCGCCGCGCTCCCCGTCGCCGTCACCTGGACCGACGCCGACCGCGAGGTCATCGAACGCGACGGCCAGACGCGCATCTGGTGGGACTCCACGCCGATCGACGTCTTCGTCAACACCACCGAGTTCCACTCCCAAGTGGCGCAGCGGTTCCGGTGGGAGAGCTTCGCCGGCGCCGATGTTCCCTTCCTCTCGTGCTCGGACCTCGCGGTGTTCAAGGCGTTCTTCAACCGCACCAAGGACTGGGCCGACCTCGAGGAGATGGCCGCGATCGGGACCCTCGACGTCGACCGGGTCGCCGGCGTGCTGGCGCGCTACCTCGGTCCGACCGACGAGCGGATCCAGCGCCTGCGCACCCTCGCCTGATGCGAGCCTGAGAGGCCGCTTCGGGCCGGGTCAGGCCGTCGCGCGGATCCAGCCGCCGATGAGCTCGATGCTGGCGTCGGCCTCCGGGAAGACGCCGGCCCAGATCGAGAACGCGTGCTGCATGCCCGCCACCGCGTGCAGCGTCGCGGTACCGCCGGCCTCGATGACGGCCAGGCAGAGCCGAACCGAGTCGTCGAGCAGGATCTCATCGCTGCCGACGACGCACAGCAGCGGCGCCAGGCCCGACAGGTCGGCGAAGACCGGTGACGCGAGCGGAGCGCGCGGGTCGCCGTCCCCGAGGTACCACTCGGCCAGCTCGCGCAGCCCCGGCTCGGTCAGCTCGACGTCGGACGCGGCGCAGCGTTGCATCGACCCGCCGCTGAGCGTGAGGTCGACCCACGGCGAGATGGTGACGCAACCACCCGGGAGCGGCTCGCCCGCGTCGCGCAGGACGAGCATCGTGGCGATGCAGAGACCGCCACCCGCCGAGTCACCCACCAGCACCACCCGCTCGGGCGCGATCGGTGCGGCACCAGCCGCTTGCGTGACGAGCCAGCGGTATGCGGCGACCGCGTCGTCGAGCCCGGCCGGGAACGGATTCTCGGGCGCGAGGCGGTAGTCGGCCACGAGAACGCGCGTACCGGTGGCCAGGGCCAGGTGGCCGGCCGTCTTGCGCCGCGACTCGGGGTTGCCGAGCATGAAGCCCCCGCCGAACAGGTAGAGCAACGCGGCGCCGTCGCGGGCGGCGGGCGGTACGGCCCAGAAGCCACCGACCTCGGGCGCGTCGGCGTAATGGACCCCGTCGGGCGTGGACGTCGCCATCTCCGCCTGCACGCCCGCGGCACGACGCTGCGGAAGGTCGAGGTCGGTCTGCTTGACCGGCGCGTCCCGGAACATCTGCCACATCGCCTCGGCCTGCGGACTCGCCATCGGTTCCTCCCGGGTCGTTTCGCGCTCGTGTCGTGTCGCTGACGGCCGTGATCCTGGCATCCTCTGGGGGCAAGCTCCCAACGTCGGCCAAAGGAGCGAAGGAAGTCATGACCGAGCTGACCGTGCTCATCACCGGCGCGACCGACGGCCTCGGGCGCGCGGTCGCCAAGGCGCTCGCCGCCGAGGGCGCGACGCTGCTGCTCCACGGCCGCTCGTTCGAGAAGCTCGCGGCGACGAAGTCGGAGATCGAGACGACCACCGGGAACACGAACGTCACCACGTTCCTCGCCGACTTCGCGGAGCTCGACCAGGTCCGAAAGCTCGCAGCCGACGTGATCGCGTCCACCGATCGGCTCGACGTGCTCCTCGACAACGCGGGCATCGGGTCCGGGCTGCCCGACCTCACGACCCGCCAGACCAGCGCCGACGGATACGAGCTGCGCTTCGCGGTGAACTACCTCGCCGGATTCCTGCTGACCCAGGAGCTCCTGCCACTGCTGATCGCGTCGGCGCCATCTCGCATCGTGCTCGTGTCGTCGATCGGGCAGGCGCCGATCGACTTCGAGGACGTCATGCTCGAGCGCCACTACTCAGGACGCCAGGCGTACGCCCAGAGCAAGCTCGCGCAGATCAACTACGGCTTCGAGCTCGCGAGCCGGCTCGAGGGCACCGGCGTCACCGTCAACAGCTTCCATCCCGGGACCTATATGCCGACCAAGATCGTCGTCAGCGGCGCCACCCACAGCGTCGACAGCCTCGAGACCGGCGTCGACTCGGCGCTGTGGATGATCGAGTCGCCCGATCTCGACGGCGTGACCGGTCATTTCTACGACCGGAAGCAGGAGACCTGGGTGGAGCTCCAGGCCCACGGTGCCGACCCCCGTGCCCGCCTCTGGAACCTCAGCCGCAACCTCACCAACGCCCCCGACGTCCCCACCCTGTAGAGGTTCGTGCGTCCCTGGAGCACGATATGTGTGCTCGGGGGACGCACGAACCTCGGGGTCAGGCGCGACCGAGGGCGTGGGCGACGGCGGCGAAGTAGTCGATGTGCTGGTCGACGGACGTGAAGCCGGCGCCGAGGGTCCGCACCGAGATGTGGGTGCCCCCGAGCGCGGTCCACTGCTCGACCGCGTCGACGATCGCGTGCGGGGCCTCGCTCGCCGGGAAGCCGATCTCGCCGCCGAACGCGGCCGGGTCGCGCCCTTCCTGCTCGAGCATCGACTGGACGCGGTCCCACGCCTTGCGGCTCTGCTGCAGCGGGGTCGCGAAGATCAGGCCGTCGCCGAGCCGCGCCGCCCGCCGGAACGCGCGCTCGCTCGCGGCGCCGAACCAGATCGGGATCGGCCGGCTCGGCCGGGGCAGGATGCCCGCGCGGTCGATGCGCTCGGATTTGCCGTCGAACTGGACGACGGGCTCGGTCCACAGCCGCCGGATCAGGCCGACCTGCTCCTCGAGCCGAGCGCCCCGCGTGTGGAAGTCCTGACCGAGCGCTTCGTACTCGACGTAGTTCCAGCCGATGCCGACGCCGAGTCGGAACCGGTTGTCCGAGAGCACCGCGAGGTCGGCGGCCTGCTTGGCGATCAGCACCGTCGGGCGCTGCGGCGCGATCAGGATGCCGGTGACGAACTCGAGCCGTTCGGTGCGACCCGCGAGGTACGAGAAGAGCACGAACGGGTCGACGAACGGATCGTGCTCCGTGTACGGCCCGGTGAGCGGGGGATTGCGGCCCTCGTGCACCGCGCCGAGCACGTGGTCGTACGCCAGCAGATGGTCGTACCCGAGCTCCTCGACGGCCTGCCCGATGCGGCGCACCGCGTCGGGGTCGTTGCCGAGCTCGTTCTGCGGGAAGACCGCGCCGACGCGCATCAGTCGAGCGGGGAGTCGGTGGTCGGCTCCAGGTCGGCGTCGGGGGTCTCGTACTCAGGGGGGATCTGCCCGAGCTTGCCCGCCTCGAAGTCGTCGAACGCCTGCGCGATCTCGGCCTTCGTGTTCATCACGAACGGGCCCATCCACGCGACGGGCTCGCGGAGCGGGCGCCCGCCGAGGACCAGGAGCTCGAGCGGGTGGCCCGCACGGGCCTGCTGCTGCGCCGCGTCGACCTGCAACAGGTCACCGGGACCGTGCACCGCGATCTGGCCGGTCTCGAGCGGGCGCTGCTCGGCCCCGACGAGTGCGTTGCCGGCGAGCACGTAGACCAACGCGTTGAAGTCCTGCGGCCAGGGCAGCACCAGGCGTGCCCCGGGGGCGATGGTCGCGTGGATCATCGACATCGGTGAGTGGGTGGTGCCCGGCCCGCGCACGTCACCGAGATCGCCCGCGATGAGCCGCACGAGCGCGCCGCCGTCGTCGCTCGAGAGCAGCGCGACGGCGTCGGGCGTGAGGTCCTGGTAGCGCGGATCGAGCCACTTGTCCTTCGAGGCCAGGTTCACCCAGAGCTGAAGACCGTGAAAGACGCCCCCCGCCGCGACGACGTCCTCGGGCGGCGTCTCGATGTGCAGGATGCCCTTACCGGCCGTCATCCACTGCGTGCCACCATCCCGGATCACGCCGCCACCACCGGTGGAGTCCTCGTGACGGAGGACGCCGTCCATCATGTAGGTGACCGTCTCGAACCCGCGGTGCGGGTGCCACGGGGTGCCCTTCGGCTCACCGGGCCCGTAGTCGATCTCCCCGATCTGATCGAGGTGCACGAACGGATCGAGGTCGGCGAGGTCGACGCCGGTGAAGGCGCGCCGGACGGGGAAGCCTTCGCCCTCGAGCCCGTGCGCCGCGGTCTCGACCTGCACGACGGGTCGAGCGCGGGGCACGGTGCCGCCGGCGGCGACGGGGGCGGGGACCTTGGGCAGGACGCTCAGGTCGTCGACGGTGACTGCGGGCATGACGCACCTCCGGTTCAGCGGATCACCGAGCGTCGGTACCCGACGGCCGGCATCTCCAAGATAGTTGTGGTGTCAACTATTCGCCCGACTGCTCGGTCCTGCTGAGCCGCTTCCGGTCCAGCGCGTCCGCGCGTCAGATGTTGGTGTCGTACGGCGGCACCACCGCGGGATCCGGGATCGGAGCGGGCGCCTCGGCGATGTCGCCGCCGGCGGTGACCGGTGGGGAGGCCAACCCCAACGTGTAGGACGTCATCGACAGCGACCCGAACACGTAGCCGTCGAGCAACGTCTCGGTCGCGGTGCCCGCTGCGGCCGCGAGCCCGGCGAGGTAGAGCACCGGGATGAAGTGATCGGGCGTAGGTACCGCGAGCGGGTAGTCACCATGGCGCTGCAGCGCGGCCATCCCACCGGGGTCGGCGCCCATGATCGTACGGGCGTCGGTGTCGAAGCGCTCGGCCCAGTCGAACCCGGTCTCCCCGCGGCCGGGATCGATGCGGCGCAGGTTGTGGACGACGTTGCCGCTTCCGAGGATGAGCACGCCACGCTCGCGCAACGGCGCGAGGCTCGCGCCGAGGGCGACGTGGTACTCCAGCGGCTGGTCGGCGTTGATGGAGAGTTGCAGCACCGGGATGTCGGCCTCGGGGAACATGTGCACGAGGACCGACCAGGTGCCGTGGTCCAGGCCCCAGCTGTCGTGGTCGAGTCCGATCCAGGTCGGCTTGGCGACGTCGGCGACCTCCACTGCGATCTCGGCCGAGCCGGGCGCGCGGTACTCGATCGCGAACAGCTCGGGCGGGAATCCGTAGAAGTCGTGGATGGTCCGGGGCGCGGCCATCGCGGTGACCGCGGTCGCGTTGATGAACCAGTGGGCGGAGACGACGAGGATCGCGCGCGGCCGGGGGACCGACGCGGCGAACCCCTGCCAGGCCTCGGTGTAGTGGTTGTGCTCGAGCGCGTTCATGGGCGTGCCGTGGCCGATGAACGCCGCGGGCATCAGGTCCGAGGTCACGTGAGCCACCTTCGGTCGGGGGGCGTGCGGCACCGTCCGCGCGGAACCGCCCGCTCCATAGTGTGCCCGCTTCGCCCCGCGGCCCCCGATACGCTCCGCCGTCGTGAACCTCTCGGTCCGCTTCATCACCATCGACTGCGCCGACCCGTATGCGCTCGCGGAGTTCTGGTCCCGGGCGTTCGGCGTCGAGATGAATCCCGACGACCTTCCCGGCGACGGGGAGGCCTCGCTCATGATCGGCGCGGGCGAGCCGGAGCTGCTGTTCGTGGAGGTTCCCGAAGGCAAGGAAGCCAAGAACCGGGTGCACCTCGACCTCGAGCCTGACGAGCCGCGCGACGAGGCCGTGGCCCGCCTCCTCGAGCTCGGCGCCACCGAGATCGGCGACTACCGCCGGGATGACGGCAGCGGCTGGTGGGTGCTCGCGGATCCCGAGGGCAACGAGTTCTGCGTCCTCGTCAGCGCCGCCGAACGAGCGGAGCTCGACTGACGGCACGCGGGGCGCGGACCTAGCCGCCGATCCCGCTCATGTCGGCGTACCGGTCGCCTTGTGGTGCGGCGATTCCGCCGAGCTGCTCGAGGTCGTCGGCGGTGAGCTCGATCGCGAGTGCGCCGACGTTCTGCTCCAGGTAAGGACGCCGCTTCGTGCCCGGGATCGGCACCAAGTCGACGCCTTGGGCGTGGACCCACGCGAGGGCGATCTGCGCCGGGGTCACGCCCTTGTCGGTGGCGACCGCGTCGATGCGTTCGACGATGCCGATGTTGACCTCGAGGTTGTCGCCCTCGAAGCGCGGCGAGAAGCGCCGGAAGTCGTCGGGCCCGAGCTGGTCGGTCGAACGGACGGTGCCCGTGAGGAACCCGCGTCCGAGGGGGCTGTAGGGGACGAAGCCGATGCCGAGCTCGCGCACGGTCGGCAGGATCTCCACCTCGGGCTCGCGGGACCACAGCGAGTACTCGGTCTGCAGCGCGGAGATCGGGTGCACGGCGTGGGCCCGGCGGATGGTGGCGGGCGCGGCCTCCGAGAGGCCGAGGTACCGGACCTTGCCCGCCGTCACCAGCTCGGCCATCGCGCCCACGGTCTCCTCGATCGGCGTGTCGGGGTCGACCCGGTGCTGGTAGTAGAGGTCGATGTGGTCGACGCCCAATCGTTGGAGCGAAGCGTCGCAGGCCTGGCGCACGTAGTCGGGACGGCCGTCGACGCCGCGCTTCCGGGGATCGTCCGGGTCGCGGAGGATGCCGAACTTGGTCGCGATCACCGCGTGATCGCGCCGGCCGACGAGCGCCTGCCCGAGCAGCACCTCGTTCGCGAAGGGCCCGTAGATGTCGGCGCTGTCGAAGAGCGTCACCCCGAGATCGAGCGCGCGGTGGATCGTCGCGGTCGACTCGGCGTCGTCCCGTTCGCCGTAGAACTCGGACATCCCCATGCATCCGAGCCCCTGGCGCGAGACCGTCAGACCCTGGTCGCCGAGCGGCACCTGTTCCACCTCTACCTCACCGGGGTTCGTCATGCCGACGACGCTAGAACGCGACGGACGTACGCTCGCGATCCGGTCAAGCTGTGGGCATGCCCGGTCTGTATCCGCCGCTCGAACCGCACGCTGCGGGCGCGCTCGACGTCGGCGACGGTCACCGTATGCACTGGGAAGCCAGCGGCAACCCCGACGGCGCGCCCGCGGTCGTCCTGCATGGCGGACCGGGATCGGGCTGCACCCCGACCGCCCGCCGGTACTTCGATCCGGACCGGTACCGCATCGTGCTCTTCGACCAGCGGAGCTGCGGGCGGAGCACACCGCACGCGGCCGACGCCGCGACCGAACTCAGCGCCAACACCACCGCGCACCTCGTGCGAGACATCGAGCAGCTGCGTCGCGCGCTCGGCGTCGACCGCTGGCTGGTGTTCGGACAGTCGTGGGGCTCGACATTGGCGGTCGCGTACGCCGAGCACCACCCGGAACGCGTGTCGGCCATGGTGCTCGGCAGCGTGGCCTTGACCCGCCGATCCGAGATCAACTGGCTGACCGGCGGGCTCCGAACGATCTTTCCCGACGAGTGGGCCCACTTCGACGCCGGCGCGGGCACGCGCTTGCCCGGCGAGACCCTGGTGGAGGCGTACAGCCGCCGGCTCGAGGGGCCCGATGCGGAGGCGCGCGAGGAAGCGGCGCGCGCCTGGTGCCGGTGGGAGGACGCGATCGTGAAGCTCGAGCCGGACCAGCCCTCTGATCCGAGGTACGACGACCCCCGGTTCCGGATGGCGTTCGCACGAATCGTCACGCACTACTGGCGGCACCACGCGTGGTTCGCCGACGACGAGCTGCTGCACGGGGCCGCGCGCCTCGAAGGCACCGCGGGCGTCCTCGTCCACGGTCGACGTGACGTCGGGAGTCCGCTCAGCACCGCGCAGGCGCTCGCCCACGTCTGGCCCGGCGCCGAGCTGGTGGTCGTCGACGGGGCCGGGCACTCCGCGCTCGATCCCGGGATGGCCGAACACCTCGTCGGCGCGACCGACCGCCTCGCGGGATGCTGACCCCGGCTGCTCCTCAGTCCAGGTCGCGCAGCCGGCGGGTGACACCGGCCATCTCGTCGTAATACGAGGTCGGGACGGTGAAGCCGGTGAGGTCGCGGATCTCGTCCAGGTGATCGCCGATGGCCTCGGCGTCGACCGTGACCGCATCGGCCGGGAGCCAGCCGTCGGTCACGCCGACGAACAGGCGGCCGTAGCGACCGCGGCACACGTCGATCGCCTCACCGTTGACCGCGCAGGCGCGACTCGCAAGGTACGCCACCACGTGCGCGTTCATCGCCGGCGTCGCGCGCTCCGGCGCGTCGACGTCGGTGCCGGCGGGAATGTGGACGGCGCGGTAACGCGCGTAGTCGGGGATCGGCTGGTCGGCTCCGATCGCGGTGTACGCCAGCGGGAGCAGGACGTTGACGCGGATGCCGCGCTCGGCGCCCTCGAACGCGAGCGCCTTCGCCAGCCCGTAGAGCGCGGCCTTGGCGGCCGCGTAGTTCGCCGCACCCTGGTGGCCGAACATCCCGGTACCGGAGCTGGTGAAGACCACCCGGCCGTAGCCCTTGGCCTTCATGATCCGCCACGCGGGCTGGGTGACGAAGAACGCGCCCCGTACCGCGACGTCGAGGACCGAGTCGATGTCGTCGGCGGTGAGGTCCTCGAGGTAGCCGCTGCGCACGATCGCTGCGTTGTTGACGACGGCGTCGACGGTGCCGTACCGGTCGACGGCCGTCGCGATGATCGCCGCGCCGCCGTCCGGCGTGGTGACCGATTCGTGCGAGGCCGCTGCGATACCACCCGCAGCCTCGATCTCCGCGACCACCGAGTCGGCCGCGTCGCCGTCCACGTCGTTGACGACGAGACGCGCGCCCCGGCCCGCGATGTCCAGTGCGTGGGCCCGGCCGATGCCCCGGCCGGCGCCGGTGACCACCACGACATCGCCGCCGTACCGAATGGGTTCCATGCCGAGGTTGTAGCCGACGCCCGCCGCGGGTGCGGCGTCACGATTCGGGTACCGTCCCCGCAGGACGGGCTCGCCTCGGAGCCCGACGCGAGGGGAGTACGGGTTGGGCGATCGGCCAGTCGTGGAGTTCGACCATCACTCGGCCGGGTTCGCCGCGGATCCGAACCCGTTCCTGCGCGATCTGCGCGAGCGCTGCCCCGTTGCGTGGTCCGAGTCGCACGGCGGCTTCTGGGCGCTCACCCGCTTCGCCGACGTCGACCGTGTGCTCACCGACCCGGCGACGTTCTCGTCCCGGCACGACCTCGATCCCGACAGCCCGTTCCTCGGGGTCACGATCCCGCCGCCGCCGATGGCGTTCGTGCCGGTGGAGATGGACCCGCCGGAATCGGTCGCCTACCGCCGGATCCTGAACCCGCTGTTCTCGCCCGCGGCCGTCGACCGTCTGCGTCCGCGCATCGAGCAGTTCACCGACTTCTGCCTCGACCGGTTCGCGGCGCGCGGCGAGCTCGACTTCGTGCACGACCTCACGAGCCCGCTGCCCGCGATGGTGACCCTCGACATCATGGGTCTGCCGGTCGACGACTGGCCGCGCTACGCGGCGACCTTCCACGACATGGTCGCCTACCCGCCCGGGAGCCCGGAGCTCGAAGGTGCGTTCGCGTCGGCCCAGGCCATCAACGCGGAGCTGCACGACCTCGTCGAGAAGCGCCGGGCCGATCCCGCCCGGATCCGGCTCGGCGGGGTGGACGCGCTGATCGACGCCGAGGTCGGCGGCGAGCCGCTGCCCGTCGACGTGCTCGTCGACATCATCCGGCTCATCCTCGCCGGAGGCATCGACACCACGACCGGCGCGGCGACGGGCGCGTTCGTGTACCTCGGCGAGCACCCCGACGCCCGGCGCACGCTCATGGACCGGCCAGAGCTGCTCGGGGGCGCGTGCGAGGAGTTCGTGCGTTGGGTGACGCCGACACCGCTGCTGGCCCGGACCACCACGTGCCCGGTCGAGATCGACGGGCAGGCGATCCCCGAGCACGAACGGATCATGGCCAATCTCGCGGCCGCGAACCGCGACCCGGCCACGTTCGCGGCGCCCGACGACGTGCAGCTCGACCGCACGCCGAACCGGCACGTCGCGTTCGGCGCCGGCATCCACCGTTGCGTCGGGGCCAACCTCGCCCGGGCCGAGATGGAGATCATGATCGCCGCGGTGCTGCGCCGGATGCCCGACTACGAGCTCACCGCGGGTGGGGTCCAGCGCTACCGCACGTCGGGCGTCCAGAACGGATTCGTCGCCGCCCACGCCACCTTCCCGCCCTTCACCTGACCCGCCCCACCAGCTTTCGTGCGTCCCTGGAGCCCCCATGTCGT
>JAODBH010000058.1 GCA_025463865.1 Actinomycetes bacterium
GAACCACCGGCGGCGCCCTCATCGGCCCATTCCTCGAGCGCAGAACGAAGCGCAGCGGCGCTGCGCCCGACAAACGGCAATGGCGCCAAGCCGTGCTCGACTGCGGCGGCGAGGACCATGAAGCGCCAGTGCCCGAAACGGTGATGCGCCGCTTCATGGCGAATCACAGCCTCGAGCTGGTCGGCGCCGAGTCGGTTTACGAGACCGTCGGAGATGAGTACTTGTGGCGGCGTAGCCGGCACGCTCACCGCGACCAGTTCCGGCGCATCAGGGGGCAGTAGCGGCCACCGTGCGCGGTGCCGACGTACCACGCGGATCACGCGAGGCGGAGCGGAAGGCGCCGGTGGCGCCGGACCATCAAACTGTCGACCCAATCGGGCGCACCCTCGGTGGCGAGGGTGATCTGCGTCGTTCGTTCGAGCAGCACGCTCAGGACGATGCGCGCCTCCATGCGGGCAAGCGGCGCTCCGACGCAGTGGTGTGCTCCACGCCCGAACGCCAGGTGGTGACGGGTGACGCGCCGTCCGAGATCGAGCGCATCGGGTCGATCGAACTCGGCCGGATCGCGGTTCGCGGAGCCCCAGAGCAACAACACCGTCGCCCCGGCAGGAATGTCGACTCCACCGAGGCTGGTGTCCTCGGGTACGGAGCGCATGTGGAAGCGAAACGGTGCTTCGAGCCTCAGCGCCTCTTCGATGAAGTTGGGGATCTCGTTCGGCTCCTCGCGAAGGTGGCGCTGCAGCTCCCGATCCTCCGCCAGCATCCGCACCGAGTTGCCGAGCAGGCTCGTGGTGGACTCCCCACCCGCGCTCAGCAGGGTCTGCAGCATGACCGTGGCTTCGAACGCGTCGAACACCTCGTCCTGGATCCCGCGGGCTGCCGCGCCGAGGAGATCGTCGCTCGGCGTCGCCAATGCCGTTGCGATCTGTTGGTCGATGTACTCCCAGACCTCGGCGCTGCGCGCCAGGAGCTCGTTGAGCTCTTCGAGCGACAAGGTCGCACCCACCATCGCGGTGGAGTCGAACGCGGCGGTCAAGAGCTGGCCGAGGTCCCAATCCTGGAATCCGATGAGGCGGCTGATCATCGTGATCGGCACGACGTTGCCGATCTCCTCCATGAACTCGACGGTGCCTCGGTCCAACGCGCGGGCGACGCAATCGTCGGCGATGCCGGTGACGTCGGGCTCCAGCGCGCGCATGCGCTTGGCCACCAGCTCGGGGAATACGGTGCTTCGATGCAGCGCGTGGAACGGCGCGTCCGCGGTGGCGAGCACCTGAGGGCCGCTGTCACCCAACGACATCTTGCCCGGCAACCCCTGGTCGTCGCGGTACAAGAGCTCCAACATGTTCGACGAGAAGTCCTCGACCCGGCTGGACGCCTCCGCGACGAGGTCGAAGGTGCTGACCGTGAACACCCCTGTCCCCGGCACTTCCCACACCGGCGCCTCGGCGCGAAGCCGGCGGTAGAGCGGGTACGGATCGGAGATCACCGCGCGGTCGAGCAACAGCCTGCCGGGGATGTCGTCTGCCATGGACGACTTCCTACTATGCGCCCCTCCGACCGCCGCGATCATTGGTGGTGGCGCAGCACCTGGTTGAGTCGCGCAGCTTGACGCATCTGATGGTCGCGCTCAGCGAGGTTGGGCGCGTTGTGGGCCGCGTCGGCATAGAGGCGGGCTGCGAGCTCGAGATCGCCGTTCTTCTCATGGAGATATGCGGCGACGGCATCGCGCCGCGGGATGTGCGCGTCGATCTGAGCCAGCGCCGCCAATCCCGCGGGAGCGCCCTCCGCTTCGCCGACGGCGACGGCACGGTTCAGCCGGACGATCGGCGTGTCGGCGAACTGCAGCAGCTCGTCGTACCACTCCACGATCTGGACCCAGTCGGTGTCCCCGACCCGCGCCGCATCGGCGTGCAGCGCGGCGATCGCCGCTTGCGTCTGGTATTCGCCGAGCCGGTCGCGCGCGAGCGCGGCTTGCACGACGGTGATCCCCTCGGCGATGAGCGCCTCGTCCCACAGGCTCCGGTCCTGGTCCGCGAGCGGCACGATCCGTCCGTCTGGTCGGGTGCGGCTGCGCCGGCGCGCGTGGTGCAGCAACATCAGGGCGAGCAGCCCGTGAACCTCGGGGTCGTTCACCGACCACGCCAGCTGCCGGGTGAGTCGGATCGCCTCGGCCGCGAGGTCGACGTCGCCCGAGTAGCCCTCGTTGAAGATGAGGTACAGCACCCGCATCACCGTTCGCACGTTGCCGGGACGATCGAGACCAGACCGCCCGACCGTGCGCTTGGCCCGACTGATGCGCTGCGCCATGGTGCTCTCCGGCACGAGGTAGGCCTGCGCGATCTGACGCGTGGTGAGGCCACCTACGGCCCGGAGGGTCAGGGCCACCGCCGATGGCGAAGTCAGCTCGGGGTGCGCGCACAGGAAGTAGAGGTGCAGCGTGTCGTCGGCGCTCGGCACCACCCCGGTCGGCGGCTGGGTATCGAATCGGACCTCTCGGTCGCGACGTGCCGCGTCCGACCGCGCCAAGTCGACGAATGCTCGCCAGGCGACCGTAACCAGCCAGCCCTTTGGGTCGGCGGGTAACTCGTCCTCCCATGCCGAGACCGCGCGGATGAGCGCCTCCTGCACCGCGTCCTCGGCCGTCGCGAAGTCGGCACCGCGACGGACGAGGACGCTCAGCACCTGCGGGACGAGCTCGCGGAGCTCGACTTCGCCCACCGTCACTCGGTGACGGTCGGCGCCGCCGCGAAGAACGGCCGGACCTCCAGCCATTCGTGGATCGGGTCACCGCCGGCGCCCGGTGCGGATGACAGCTCGCCGGCGAGCTCGATCGCTCGCTCGTGGCTGTCGACGTCGATGACCATCCAGCCGGCGATCAGGTCCTTCGTCTCGGCGAACGGGCCGTCGGTCGCCGGTGGCCGTCCCTCGCCGTCGTATCGGGCCCAGACGCCCTCCGGCGACAGCGCTTGGGCGTCGACGAACTCACCGGTCCCCTCGAGCCGGGTGGCGAAGTCGCTCATGAACTGCATGTGCGCGTCGACCTCGTCCGGCGTCCACTGGTCCATCGGGATGTCGTTCACGGACGCCGGTGCGCCTCGGTAGTGCTTGAGCAACAGGTACTTGGCCATGGTGTTCTCCTTGCGTGACTGCGGCCCCGCTGGCCGCGTGCACACTGGGACGGAGCCGAAATCGAATTCTCGACACGCCCAGCGCAGTATCTACGTGCTGAGCCGGCTTGACCGGCGAGCGCCGGGCCGCCCTGGTCAGGCAACAAGGTGTCACAAGGCGCGACGTTTCGGTCAACGGCCGGCCGGGCAGGCGTCCAGTGCCCACCTCGAAGCGGAGATGAGGAAGTGACGACATGACGGACGATCGGGTCGACGACGAAATCGGCGACGAGCCCCACGGCGACGAGCGCATGTACACAGGAGAGCCTGTCGAGGTCGACGGACAGACGGTGATACCCCAGCAGCAGAACGTCGGTCCGGGGAGCGAGGACGGTGGCGGCGAGTTCCCCGACCCGGACGCGCCCCCGACGATCCCCAAGAACGTCGTCGGCGCGCCCCTGCATCCCGACCGGTGACGCCGATCGCAGGGGAAGACCGAGCGGCGAGCATGTCCAGATCAGAGCCCTAAGCAGAGGCCCCGGCCCGGCCGGGCGGCCTGCGATATGCCTCGTCTAGCGGCCAATGTGCGCTGTGCTCACCTGCAAGACCGCAGGTCGAGCGGGAGCGTAGGGGTCACTTGTATCGGATCGATCGGGTCGCGGAGCGTGCGACCCACGCAGTCGACTCGGCCGCCATGCCCAGATGGCCAGGATTCGAAGGATTCGGCACGGGTCGCTGGGCCGAAGTCATCGCAGATCCGCTGGCGAGCCCATCGACGCGCGCACTCGCGCCGGCGGACCGATCACGGCTCGTGTGCTCGCGCTTCGCAGAGTACGACACCGTTGACGTCCGAGCTGGTCTTGACGTCTTGCACGACACCGTCGTTCCAGATTTCACACCCGATGGTGCCCCCTGATGCGTTGGCGACTCGGATGAACACGATGAGCCCGGGGGGGTCGAGCTGGGTCAGCTCCGGGCGGCCGACCGAGTTTTGGGGATTGATGTCGAAGAGGATCTCATCGCCTTCGCTGCCACCAAGTCCGGACATCGCGACGTGGGCGTAAGTGGAGGTGCCTTCAACGATGAACTGCATCGTCGCGAGATGCTGAGGTGTTGTTGGGGGTGGTGGTGGCGGGCTGGTCGGGGGTGGACTTCCAGGTTCCGGTGTCGTCGAGATGTTGGAGAGCGACTCCGAAACTGCGGATCCGGCGACGATCGGGCTCGCCAGCCTGAGCGCACCCTCAGAACCGAAGTAGCCCGCGTCGCCATGCGTGAAGACACCACCATCAGACGCGAACAGCCAATAGCCACTCCCGCTCGGGGTCGACGCAGCCGCCACAACGGGCTTCGTCAACCGCACGTTGCCCTGCGAGCCGTAGTAACCGGCGTCGCCGTGGGTGAAGACGCCACCATCACTCGCGAACAACCAGTAGCCCTTCCCGTCCGGAGTCGCCGCAGCCGCAGTCACCGGCTGAACCAATCGGGTCGCGCCTTCCGAACCGTAGAAGGCCGCGTCGCCATGAGTGGTGACTCCCCCGTCGGCGGCAAACATCCAGTAGCCACGTCCGTCAGGTGTCGAAGCGGCCGCAACGACCGGCTGCGCGAGGTTCACACCACCTTCCGAACCATAGAAACCAGCATCGCCATGAGTGAAGACGCCACCATCACTCGCGAACAACCAATAACCCTTCCCGCCCGGCGTCGACGCCGCCGTCACGATCGGCTTCACCAACCGCAGTCCACCCTCGGAACCGTAAAAACCCGCACTCCCATGCGTGAACACGCCGCCATCCGCCGCGACCGTGAAATAACCCTGACCACCCAGACCCGAAGCGCGAACCACGCCTTGATCTCCGGTCGAGCGAGGCATCGACACTCCGCTCGTCGCACCCGCAAACCCAGCCGTCGCCGCCACAACCAACACGGACACGGCAAACAACGCCCCCGACCGCCAGACGTCACCTCGAACCCGCATCCATGCCCCCCAAGTTGCTGAGCCGAACTCTACGGCACAAAGCACAAACAGGCACTGGCCCGAACTTGCCGCTACTGCAACCACATCCCGACGTCACTCGCCCCTAGGTGCGCGCCACCTGCTGAGTGCAAGGCCTCAGCGCGGGTCGCATCTGTCCCGCTGTGCGCGCGCGGCGACCGTACCGAGCCCCGGGCGCAGGTTCCTTGCGCGCTTCAGTTGGTCATGGCCCGATGCTGTCGCAACGCGCGGGCGTACTTGTCCCGGTGGCGCGCGGCGAGCTCCGTCGGGAGGCGCGCGAGCCGCTGTTCGTCACTGTTGTCGGCGAGGTCTGCGAACTTCACCCGGGTCGCGATCTCGTTGACGGCGACCCGGCTCAAAAAGACCTCGCACGTCTCGCCCGGCCGTCGGGACACCGCGTCGATCGCGTCGACGACATCTGGCGCGAAGCCCGCGGCCGCAAGGTTGTCGAGCGTCGACGGCATGTCCTCGACTACGTCGTGCAGGGCCGCGGCGATCTTGTCGGCATCGTGGTCCACCCGGGCGACGACACGGGTTATGTGATCGATGTAGGGGTTTCCCGCCTTGTCGTACAGGCTGCGATGCAGCTTCTCCGCGAGCGCAAGGGCGGCTTCGAGGTCGGCAGGATCGCGGCGCAACGCCATGGAGGCT
>JAODBH010000103.1 GCA_025463865.1 Actinomycetes bacterium
GGGGACTCCACATCGTGGCCCAACTGTCCGACAGCTGGGGGACCCGCCCGGTCTCGCCGTCCGGGAACGTCGTGTGGTTCACCGTGGAGCGGCAGGACGCGCCGGAGGACGCACGTGGTTCGGTGGCCTCAGAGGGCAGCGGCTCGTCCGGCCGTTCCGGTGGTACGGACGATCGGGGCCGGTGCGCGCTCCGCCGCGGCCGCGCCGGCAACCCCTCGCCGGTCGGTGAGGAGCGTCTGAGCGCCAACCTGCACGGGTCGCGCCGGCGGCCCCGGGATCTGCCTGTGGGCACCGCGTGGAGGCGGTCGCGAATCGGTTTCCGTAGCCGGCCGACGCGGTATTCGCGTAGGAGCGGAAGGACAACGAGATGGATCAGTCGAGGGCCGAACGAGTCCGGTTGACCGACCGACGGCACGGCGTGCCCCGCCTCGTCGCCCGCTTCGCCGACCTGGGCCGGGCCCGCGAGGCGATGTTGCGGTTGGAGAGCGCAGGTGTCGACGGTGACGCGATCGCTCTGATCGGGCGGCCGGCCGAGGAGGCGCACCGCCAGGATCAGCGCGACGCGGATCCACGGACGATGCAGTTCCTCTCCAGACGGCTGGTCGTGGGCGTGGTGGCCGGCGCCCTGATCGGAGCGGTCGCGGGAGCGGTGGTCGGCGGGATCGTCGTCGCGTTCAGCGATGCGGGGGTCGCGCTCGTCATGGTGGCCACGATCGTCGTCGGTGCGCTCGCCGGCGCCACGGTCGGCGCGCTCGTCTCCGTCGAGCGGTCGACCGGCTTCTCCGAGTCCTACATCCTCACGTTCCAAGACGCCTCGGCCGGTCCGATCTGGCTCGCCGTCTACGAGCCCGACCGGAACGTCGAATCGACGTTGCAGGCTCTCGCGCCGCTCGAGCTGCGCCGTCCCCGAGACCTCGCGGAGCTGCGGGAGATCGTCGACGCCCCGAGGTGACGGGGCGCGAGCTCAGCGGATTCGGAAGTCGGGAAGAGGCGCGGTCGACTCCATGAGCCGGAGGACCTGTCCCCGGGGCGAGTCGAGGATGATCGCGACCGTGACCTCCTTCTCGTCGCGGCGGAAGCTGGGCGCCCTCGCCGTCCTCTGCGCGCTCACGGCGGCGTCGGGATGCTCGTCCGGAGGATCGCCGACTTCGGCCCGGCGTACGACGAAGGCGCAACCGACCACCACGAGCCCCACGACGGCCCCGGCGTCGACGGCAACTGCAGCCCCGAACCTGACCCGTCCGCAGCACGTGTTCATCGTGATGCTCGAGAACGAGGACGCGGGCAACACCTTCAGCGCGGCCTCGCCGGCCACCTACCTCACCAAGAACCTCGTCAGCCAGGGTGCGGTCCTGCCTCAGTACTACGGGATCGGCCACAACAGCCTCGACAACTACATCGCCCAGGTGAGCGGGCAGGCACCGAACCGCAGCACCCAGGCCGACTGCACCACGTACACCGACTTCGTCGCCACCGGTCCGGTCGGCCTGTACGGACAGCTGCCGGGGCACGGGTGCGTGTACCCCTCCTCCGTGCCGACGATCGCCGGCCAGCTCCAGGCGAAGGGTCTGACGTGGCGCGCGTACGAAGAGGACATGGGCAACACGCCGCCGGAGCCCACCACATGCGCACACCCGGCCATCGGCTCGCCCGACCCGACGGTCAAGGCCCGGCGCGGTGACCAGTACGCGACCCGCCACGACCCGTTCGTCTACTTCCACTCGATCATCGACACGGCGGACTGCACGACCGGCGTCGTGCGACTCGAGCAGCTCCCGACCGACCTCGCCTCGGTCGCCACCACCCCCAACCTCGTCTACATCACACCGAACCTGTGTCACGACGGCCACGACGCGCCGTGCGTCGACGGCGAACCCGGTGGCCTGGTCTCCGCGAACCAGTTCCTCGAGACCTGGGTCCCGCGCATCCTGGCGTCGCCCGCGTTCGTCCAGGACGGGATGCTGATCGTCACCTTCGACGAGGCGGGTACGCACGACGCGACCGCGTGTTGCGACACACCCCCGAGCCCCAACGCGTCGAAGCCCGGGTTGACCGGGCCGGGAGGTGGCCGGGTCGGCGCGGTGGTCGTCTCGCCGTTCGTACGCCCCGGGACCGTGACCGCCACCCCGTACAACCACTACTCATTGCTCTGCTCGCTCGAGGAGAACTGGGGTCTCGACAAGCTCGGCTTCGCGGGCGCTCCCGGCCTGGCCTGCTTCGGGGCCGACGTCTACAACGCGCCGCGGCCCTGAACCCCGGAGCTCCGGATCCCCGCCGGGTGAAGTCGTGGTCTCACCCGACGGGGCACGGAGGGTGGCCGGGCCCAGATCCCGCTCGGGCTGGGATGCCGCGCGCCGCGGCCGCCACCTGTGTGAACACCCGCACCGATACCCCGGTTGTCGCGGGCCCAAACGCGGCCCGTCGGGCGGATCTGAACCGGGCCGGCCACCCTTTGGTACCGCGCCGGTAGCCGGCGCCGTCGGCGGCTACGGCGCGCGGTCGCGCGTCCGCTCCGTCTGCGTGATCGAGGCGTGGTCGATCTGACGCGACGGCGCGAACTCCGGGTGGAGGGCGAGGAACCGCAATCTGGTGGCGACGAGATCGACGGGGTTCGACGACGGCGGGTCGACGGGACTTGGACGGGTGCCTGAATCCGCCGGGTGCTCTGCGGGCACGGCTCCTCCTCGCGCTGATCGCGAAGGGCTGGCTGATCAACCCGCCCCATTCTGCCCCCTGGTACGGCGCGGCAATCGTCGGGCGACCGGGCCTCTGCCTGCGGACCGGGTGCGTTGCGCCTTGTCGGATCCGGGTAGAGCCCTCACCATGGCGATCGCGGTGGGCACCTCGTCGTGGACCGATCCGACGCTCGTGCGCGACACCGCCTTCTATCCGAGCGGCACCAGCAGCGCCGAGGACCGGCTCCGGTACTACTCGTCGATCTTTCCCGTG